>NZ_JBSFRM010000041.1:0-40735 GCF_053589235.1 Gordonia sp. NPDC003376
CCGGCCTCGGCAGAGTGTGCGCGGGGGTTCATCTCGATTCGTTAGTTCGGCAAAACAACAGGGACCCGGTCCCCACGCAAAGAGAAGCCCCCAACCTTTCGGTTGGGGGCTCTGCTGACCTTCGCTGCATTCAAGGCGTGGGACCCGGGTCGTACCCTCGTGTCGTCCTCTGGGCCGGGTCACTTCCTGCGCTTTCGCGCTACCCCTCTGCCACCCGCTTCCGCTGAGTTCTTCGGCCACTCTGAACTTGTGACTACAGCTTAGCATGGAATCCTGTTGCAGCGCAACACGTTTCGGGGTTCTTCCCCGACCTGGGGCCCCGACCCTTTCGGGCCGGGGCGGGGCGGTCAGGCTCCGAGCATCCGATTCCGGGTTCCTCCGAGGCCGTCGCGGAGGCCCTGGGCGAACCAGGTGATCCGGGCCGGAGGGAAGGGGCCGGCGGCGGTGAGGTAGTCGCGGATGTCGTTGGCCTCGCCGGTGTCTCCGACTGCGAGGGTCTGGGTGGCGTGCGCGTGGCCTGCGGCGTAGTCGGTGGCGACCTTGGCGGCGAATTCGGTGGTGGTCATTGTCTTGCCTTTCGTTGCTCTCTGTCTGACACTTACTAATATACCCACGGACGTGGGTGATGTCAACCCCACGGACAATCTTTTTTCGACTTGACATCACCCACGACAGTGGGTAATGTAGTGAGTGTCAGAGAGAGCGGGAACAACCGAGAGGGACCGAGATGAGCACCTACTTCCACGGCACCGAGACCGCCATCACGGACATCACCTGGGCGATCTGCCTCACCGACGACGCCGACATCGCCGCCGAATACCTCCAGGGCAACGACGGCCACCTCTACACCGTCGCACTCGACGACGATGCCCGACTGGCCGACGAGGACGACCTGATCGCAGCCACCGATACCCTCGGACTCACCCGCACCCAGGGCATCGACGCCGGCGACTGGACCGACCTGTTCGAGGCCGCCGACAACGCCAAGGTGCAGGCCGTTTTGGCTGGTCAGGGGTTCGCCGGTGTCACCTACGGCGACACCACCTACGGCGGGGTGTCGCACAAGACGGTGCTGGTGTGGGACACCGCGGCCATCGAGATCACCGACCACAGCGAGGTCAGCGACGAGGATGTCGCGTAAGGGCCCGGTGCGGCACCGAAAGGACCTGACTTGTCAGAGAGAGGACCGGCCGCACCGGGCGGTCCCATGATAGCGGAGAAGGGGAATGCTGTGATCAGAGCGCTGGGCGTGACCGAGGTGGCCGCCCGCACGGGGCTGTCGGTGGACACGATCAAGAGTTATGGCCGTGACGGGATCATGCCGCCGGCCGATGTGATGATCGGCCGGACGAAAGGCTGGACGGCGGAGACGATCGATGCATGGAGTGAGGGGCGGCCGGGCAAGGTGGGGCGGCCCCGGAAAAAGATCGACCCCACCACTTGACAGCACCCACGACAGTGGGTATATTGGTAAGTGTCAGAGAGAGAGAACAACGAAAGGGAAACACCATGAACGCCAACGACATCGCCACCAAGCTCAACAGCTACGCCGGAGACAACATCTGGCAGGACGTGATCTACGGCCTCGACACCGACGATGCTGCCATCGAAGCCGCCGACCCCGGCGCCGCCAGCAACGTCGTCATCCTCACCGACGGCAGCGAGATCCGACACGACGGCAACGAGTGGTTCGTCGCCCGCGAGGGACGCGTCATCACCTGGCAGCACGACGGCGAGCGGGACCGCGCCACCCTCTCCATCGACGGCGAGGATGTCGACGCTGCACTCATTCCCGCCGCCGAGGACATCGACCCCTACAACGTCGCCGAGGACGCCCTGCTCGCCGCCAATGGGCTGACCCGCGAGCAGGTCACCGTGGCGAGCGTCCTCTGATGGTTCGCCGCAAGTCCGGCCGCGAATGGACCGCGGCCGGGCTCCCCGGCCTCCGAGACCGCCTCGCCGACGAGCACTGGGCATCCCTGGAGCGGACCCGCCAATTCGTCGCCGAGGGCCGCATCACCGCCGACCAGGGCCAGATCATGGCCGACGACATGACCTCGCAGGCCGTCGCTATCCGCGACGCCCCCCTGTACTGGGTGACGGCGCAGATGGTCGACGTGGCGGTCGGCGCGGCGACATCACTGCCCGAGTGGACACCATCGGTAGCGATGCCCTCGGAGACCGGACTGCTCGCATGGGCACGCCCGGCCGGCGAGATCGGCTGGCAGGGCGCCCACGGCGACGAGACCGTCGACTGGGATGCGATCTGGTGGCGCCATCACCACGGGCGTCTGCGGATTGCGCTCGCCTCTCGTCTGCTCAGGCACCGCGATGGTCTGTCGCCAGGTTGGGCGTCGACACCGCTGATGGCAACCCAGGACCTCCGTGTCGGGGATGCGCACGCCGCGCACACCAGCGCCGATCTGGTCGAGGATCAGACGGGCAGTGAGGCGTCTGCGGGCATCTTGTCGGTGGTGGGGTCGGCGTGGCTGCTGATGGGGCAGCCACGCATCACCGAAGTGGCGGTGCAGCGCGCCGACACTGGGCGGGTTGAGCCTGCCGGGCCGCCGCCGGATGGTGTGGTGGTTTCGCAGCCTCGGTCGCCTCGGGATGTGCTGATCATCGATCTGCACCACCAGGCGCCACGCGAGCACGACGACGCGACGGACGCCGAGCGCAAGTATCACGGCCGGTGGTGGGTGTCGGGGCATTGGCGTCAGCAGGCGTGCGGTCCAGAGAGGTCCCAACGACGGCCGACGTGGATCGCACCGCACATCAAGGGGCCGGAGGGTGCGCCGATGGATGAGCGGCCCCGCGTCCACGTGTGGCGGCGATGACCCCCCCCAACGACGAAAACCGCCCCGACCCTCGCGATGAGGATGGGGGCGGTGTCGGGAGAGTTGCGTCGGATCTCGTCGAGCGGATCGCCGCGGTCCTCGGTGACGACTGGGAGCCGTGAGCCCAGTCCGGGTGTTATGGGGCGAGCGCGCCGGTCTACCCTGCCACATCTACTCGGTAGGCGATCTGGATGGACGACGCCGCCAGACTCGCCGCAGGTGCCGTCGAGCACTTGACGACAAACTTCCCGGTGGTGCTGTTCGCATAGTCCACCCACAGCCCCAGCCCGACCGCAGCCTCCGACATCGGAGTCAGGGTGACGGTGGGCTTCGGGTTCACAGCGACGTTGTAGGTCACCTCGCAAAGGGTGCCCACAGAGGGGGAGGTGCCCGTGCCTAGTTGGATCAGACCGGCCATATCTCGCGAGGTTGAGGTGATGGTGGCTGCGGGTGGCGATGTGCCGACACCCGCCCCGTTGGCGATGGTCGGGTTCGCCCCCGTGTTGCGGACCCGCAGGGCGTTCACGGACCGGAATGTATCAACAGGCAGGTTGGTTGTGGTCGTGTTGTATGACTGGCAGCCAATGATCTTGATGTTGGCCGACGATAGGCTGCCGTCATAGTCACTAGCCCAGCGATAGGAGCTGGTCGCACCTACCGTGGTTAGGCCGATGATTACCGCGCCGTTGGTGTTCGACACATCGGTGTGGATCACCACGGCCTGATTGTCAATCCCGTTCTCGTGGTTGTAGGCAAAACCGCCGTTGATCTGCCAGCGATAGGAGTCGGCGGTAAACCACCATCCATAGTGTGTTGGCGTGTCTGGGTAGCATCCGAGATATAGGGAATTGGGAGCGGCGTCCTTGAAGATGGTGTACGGGAGCTGGTCAGTCCAACCGCCCCAGCCGTGGGAGCCAATGTGCGTGTTGCGGCCACCCTCGGTCAGGAAGGATGTCTCCGCACCAACCATGATGCAGTCAGTGAACACCGAGTCGGCGCATTTCACTGTTGCCCACAGCCCGACACTCCCAGTGGGTGCCGCGTAGTCACTCTCACCCTTACAGGCGATCAGGTGCGCCTCGTGGCAGCTCACTGCCGATGCGGGGTCGCCAAGCTGTATCCATACCTGCTTCGCGTTCGCAACTGTGATGTGATCCAGCTTCGACGCGTACGCCCGTCGTATGAGGACGCCCTTGTTGGCCAGGTTGTTGCACTCCACCCGACCGCCGGCGATGAATCGATTCCTCCACCAGCCCGTTTCGTCCCCGACTTCCAGGACGGCTCCCGCGATCGATGCGGTCGCCTTGAGGGTCGCCCCCCACATATCGAGGCTTGCGGTCCGCGGCAGGGTCAGTGTCGCGGTGACCCGGTACACGCCTTGGGGGATCTTGACCGTCCCGCCTGCCACACCTGCTGCTGTCATCGCAGACTGGATGGCGGTAGTCGAGTCGCCTGCGTCTTCGCCGTCGGCACCGAAGTCGAGGGCATTGAAGAGTCGGCTGCGGTCGGCAGCCACCCAGTTGCCGACATCGGCAGCCCACGTTGATGTCGATGTGCCCGCCGACTTGCGGGCGAGGAATACGCCTAGCGGGCTGCACACAAGATCGCCACCCGCATACGCTGTCGACGCCCGCCACTTCTGCGTCAGCGCCGACTTGATCGACAGGTCCACCCGGTACAGACCACCCACCCATCCCGTGTCCGACAGCGTCCAAGTCGTCCCGACCGCCGTGCCCTCGGTGGCCGACCAGCCAGCGAACGCCGAGTTCTGATCGGATGCACCGATCGTCTGACCGGCGATCTTCGTGATCCCCGACGGTGGTGTCAACGTGGACGCGCCCGCCGCAGACTTCACGATGTGACCGATGTGCAACGGCAACTTCCCGGCGGCAGGGCTGAACGCCGAGAACACCACCCCCGTGGCGAAGACATGAGTCGGTGTTGCTGCAGTGGCCCCCACCCCCCGTAGCACGAGGACCTGCGCCGACATCAGCCCTGACGTCGAGAAGGTGAACGTGACTACGGTCCCAGACTCCGAGCCGGTCGCGGTCGCCGCAGACAGCCGGGACACCACCGCAGTGTTCGTGATCGTCGCCAGACTTGTTGCGCCGGCAGGGAGTCCCGTGATCGTGCAAGTACCCGAGTCCGCAGCAACGTGCCCCGACGCGAGGATCAGATCACCAGCCTGCACACCGGCCGGCACGGTCACCGTGATGGTCGTTCCGAGCGCCCGCGTGCCATGCGCCACCCCAACGAACGATGGTGTGGCGCTAGGGATTTTCGCCGCGAGCGCCGACACGTCCGACTCGATACCCGACAGGTCGGTGGTGGTTGCCGCGATCACCGACTGCGCCACCGACGGATACGGCACGCCGCGAGGCTCGGCCGAAACCTCGGTCACCTTCGCCACGTCGTCGGTGGTCGATGCACCGAAGCTCTCGAAGAACACGAAGTTCCCGGCGTAGGTGGCGATCCTGGAATCGGTCACCTTCCGCACCCGACCATCGGGCAGAAGGACCGTGGCGGTCGAACCGGACAGCCACAGTTCCATCGTGTGCTTGGTGGTGTCGTCGGTTTCCAACGTTCGCGAGAGCGCTTCCGCGGACACGATGTTGACGAGACCACTGCCCGGCACCCATACACCGAACGACCAAGCAGCTTTGGTGCACACCAGGTGTGCGGCCATGCCGAACGTGCCGACCGCTGCGCCGACTGGCAGATCATTCTGGGCGGTCGTGACGGCGATGACTGCGCAACCGTTGCCGCCACCGGTGCCGGCGGCGAACCGCCACGCGATTTTGGCGTGGGCGACCGGCGCACCGAGGTCACGCGAACACAGGTAGGCGGCACTCCCGGTGGGGGAATTGCCCATCGTCCCCCAGAACGCATTCGAGCCGGTATACGGGGCAACTCCCGTGGTGCCGTACCGCCAATCGGCGGTTTGCCCGGTGTCGACGGTGACGGCCCCGGTCGGTTGGGCGGTAGCCACACCAGCGAGGGAGTGGGCGAACGCCCCGGACTTGGCATACCGGCTGTCTCCGACTTCGGCCACCCGCGAGTCGATCGTGGCCTCGCTGTAGGTGTCCAACCACTGCTGGCCGAACGCCTCGACGTATGACTGCAATGTGGCCGTCGGGGTGCCTGCGGGGATGCCGAAGGCGATCAACGCTGCGAGGTCGCCACCCTCAGCAGGCACGTCGAAGTCCCAGGTGGTTTTGCCGATGCGGACTTGCCATGCGCCCTCGGGCAGGGTTTCGGTGTGGGTTTCGTTGCGCGTGTACCGGCGTTGGAAGGTGTCGGGGGTGACGATCTTCCCGTCGACGGTCCATGGTGCGTTGCGCGGCTTGAAGCGGAGGAGTGCTGTGGCCGCGGCGGGCGCGGGCAGGGTGGCGAGGGTGAAGGTGATGTTGGGCATCATGGCTCCTCGGTGGTGGTGAGTGTGTATCCGGCTGCCGCGAGCGCATCGGCGAACGTTGTGCCGGGGTCGAGCACCATGAGTGGTGTCATGCCGTTGCTGGGGTCGTCGTCGGCGTCGATGACTTGGGCGTGTTCGTTGGCGGCGAACACGATGGTGGGTTGCGCGCGCACTTGGGCGCGACTGATCTGGGTTGGGGCGACACCGATCTCGTCGAGGATGCCGAGCTGGGTGAGGGTGCCGACCGCATCAAGTTGGTTGACGGTCACGAGCAGGTAGGTGCCATCGGAGCACGAGTAGAAGTTCGTGACCGGGCAGAACTGCGGTAGGTATTCCTGCGCGAGGGTTGCCGTTTCGGTCATCGCCACATCGCCCATCCACATCCTGGGGCGCCAGCACCGCCAGCACCGTTCGATCCAGGCACGAGGAAGTACCCTCGACCTCCTCCGTTACCACCGGCACCACCCGGGTATCCACCCGCACCACCGACACCACCGTTAGTGCCGGTGACGTTGCTGCGCCCTCCGGCACCACCACCCCCGCCACCACCACCACACTTCACGGTGGCGCCAGCCGACACCGATTGGCCTGCACTTCCACTGGCGCCGTACGTCAAACCGGCGGCCCCGCCAGCGGCATCGGCACTCGCGGAACCCGGCGATCCCGGGGTCCAATCGGAACCGTCGTAGACCCCGACGCCACCCAGACCCCCATCGCCAGCGTTCGAGCCGGTCGGCGCATACCCCTCTGCACCGACCGCTATGCCGCCAGCCGATCCGGGCCCGACCCGGAAGAGCTCTGTACCTGTGTGCGGGGTTGCATCTGCGACCCGCATCACCAGATCATTACCGGCGGTCGGCACAACCACATCCAGGCCAGTGAGACCGGTGGGGTCGATCGCCACCACCTTGTGTTTGCCGCCACGGGGGACTGTCAACACCGGTGTGTCGGCGTCCCCCGCGTAACCGTTCTGTCCACCGGAGATCCCGATCAACTTCAGTTCGGTGCACGCAGGCACCGCCCATCCGGCCTCGGTCACGGTGAACGCGTGCACATTCCACCCATTGATCACCGCATCATGGATCGCCTCGATGGTGAACGTGGCATCGGCGATGGTACCGGTCGCACCGGAGGTCGAGCCGAACCACGCGCCGAAGATGCCGGTCGCCATGTCGACGACGTCCTGCACGGGCTTGAGGATGTTCGTCAGCACCGGAAGGCTGATGTCGATCTCGGACGTGTCGCCGAGGTGGAAGATGTCGCCGAGGATTTCCAGTGGCCGCCGCAGCAACGCCGGGATTAGGTTCGCCCTGATCTCGGCGATCGTGTCCCACTCCTGCACGTCGTCGTCGAGCAGCCAGGCGAGCAGATGCGCGAACGGCGGGATCACCGTCGCGTTGAGCATCTTCTCCCACATCTCGCCGGTGATCGCCGAGGTCGGCTTGCGTCCACCCGGGTAGCGCACAGGCATCGGTCAGTCTCCGATCTCGTCCGGGTGGTACTTGGCGATCACGCGCTCAGTGCGAGCCGTCTGTGCGTAGAGGTCGCGTTGCATTGCACGGGAGTTCTCGCGGTCGACACGGATCTCGTCGCCGATCCGGGCGGTCCGACGATCCAACTCCAGCAGCGCGGCCTTGATCTCGTCGATGTCGTCACGCAGGTTTTGCTCAGGCGGGTGCGAGTTGCACACCTGTTGCTTGACCGCGTCCACGTCCTCGGCGAGGTTGGCATGCTTCGACGCCGACCGGCGCGACTGCACCCACAGGCCCACGATCGTCGTCGCCGCCGGAATCGCGATGATCGACAGCCACACCAGCAGCTCCATCCACGACGTCACCTCATCAGGCCCCGTCACCGCACCAGGCTCGCGGAGTCGGAGTCGCCACGGCCGGACGACGCAACGGAGGTCAGCACCGACACCGCGGTGGCCACACCGACGATGGCCCCGCCTGCCGCCCAGTCGATCGCCTCGACCGATGTCGCGGTGAGCACGCCGACCGCCGACTGCGCCGCCGTCTTGATCGCCCGCTCAGTGACGTCGAGCCAGAAGGTCGTGGTCCACATCACTTGCCAGCCTTCGGGTCCCGGAAACCCTCGATGCCGAGCTTCGCACCGATCGCCGCCAGAGCATCCACCACGGTCCGGCCACCGAGCTGCGGCCAACCCGGATACTTGCCTGCCTCCGCGCTGCCGGTCAGCTGCGCCTTGCAATCCTCCGCCGGGGTCAGAGCCATCGTGTTACCTCCAGTGTTGAGCTCGACAGCGCGAGCGATGACCAGATCGAGAGGGAATCCCGATCCGGGGTCTGTGTGATCGGACTCGCCGAATGCGGCCGAGATGTCAGCGTGCGTGCAGATCCCACGCCTACCTGCGCGGACGTCGGCGGGCGAGATCCGCACCAGCGGGACGCCGTACGTCTTGGCCCACCCGGCGATATCGTGGGCGAGCCCTTCAAGACCACTACCGCCCTTCGAGGTCCACTCACCGCGCGAGTACCTCGCGTACCCCTCGATGCAGATGTGCAGGCCGATCCGGTTGCCCGCCGACATCGCCGCCCACGCCTGCCGGGAGTCCGCGACCAGCCGCGCGCCCTGTCCACCCAAGGCGCGGATCAGGTGGTAGCTCCCGTTTTGCTCGGAGATCATCCACGAGATCGCACCCTCATATCCACCCTCGGTCGAGTGGAGCACGATCACCTGTCGTGTCGGCGCGGACGGGTTCGATCCAGCGCCCGAGCGTGCCGTCGGCGCGCCGCGGTAGACGCCGAGCGCGCTCACGCCAGACGCCCAAGGATCGCGCCGAGCGCGTCGGTCACGGTGCGGCCACCGAGTTGCGCCCATCCGGTGTACACGCCCGTGATGGTGGAGCCGGTGAGCTGGGCCCGAACATCAGCCATCGGGTCGGGATTTGATGCGGCAGACACAGGGATGTACGGGTAGGCGTATCCCTTGCCGGCAACCAGGGACACGCACTGCGACAGGGTGATCCAGTACGTCTTCGGCTGAAATCCGGAGTCCGCGACGAACACCGCCTGGGCCGCATCGTCGTAGCCGACGGCCGCCACGTAGTGATACACCGTGCCGCCGCCGTAGCTGGGCGATGTCGAGCCCTTCACGCCGCGCGGGTAGTTCGACGGTGGCGCGATCCAGTTCATTGCCACGCCGAACCCGTTGTCCACCGCAGTCTTGAGCCGAGACCAGAACTCGTTCACCTGGGTTGCCGTCGGCGGATCGTTTGGTATGTTCACGGTCAGGTGGTCGATTCCGAGTCGATTGCCGAGTACGCGGTCGAGGTATCCGATGTAGTCGGTGCCGTTGACCGTGGTGCCGAGATCGCGTGCCAGAACACCTTCGGCGACGATCACTTTCGACTTCGCCCAGATCAGGTTCTGCACGGTGGCGGGACCGCAGTTGTAGTACGTCTCCTGCGTGACAATGGCCGGATTCACCGGCAAGGTCTTGATCGTCACAGTTCCTCCTAGACTGCGTTGGCGACGGCGTCGGCCAGGCTTTGCGCCTGGCCGAAGGTGCCGAAGATGCGATCCCATGGACCTTTGGCCCGTTGGGATTTGCCGATCGTGGGCTCCTCGATGAGCCCCTTACCCGGTTCGTGGGTGAGGGCGACCTCACTGACGTAGCGCTCCAGGACGAGCCCGCGGTCGTAGACGCTCACGACATCGCCGAGCTGGTAGCGGCGCGCTGTCCCGTTGTCTGCGCCGAAGCTGATGCCTCGGCCGTCGGCCGCACCACCCTGTACGGTGAGCGTCAGCGTCTCCGACCCGCCCTTCTCGTGCAATGCCTTGTGCGCCACCGAATATCCCTCGATGCTGTGGCTCGCCGAGTTGTCGGTGAACTGCTCGGGTAGGGCATCGTCGGCGCCGACAGCGTCACGAATATCGCTGTCCCAGAACACTTCATAGGCGAAGAAGATGTCGTCGAAGAGGTCGCCGACCACGACCGACAGGCCGCCGATACCGGTCAGGCCGGGGATGGTTGCCAGTCCGGCGATGATTCCGGCGATGGCCAGGTTGGCACCGATCTCGATGATGTCGTTGAGGATCGCAGGCGACTTGCCGCCGACGATCGCCATGTACATCTCGGGGTGGTGGGCGTTGTACTTGATGCTGGTGATTTGTCCACTGTCCGTGCGGAATTGGACGTGCTTGCGGTCGCGGGTCTCCGCGGTGTCGAAGACGTATCCGGCGCGGTTCATGCTCAGGCTGTAGAGGCCGTCGTTGAGCGGGTCGAGTAGGCGCGAGAGGTCGAGGAATCCGTCGCTGGTGCGGTCGATGATCGACTGCAGGTTCGCAAGGCTGGAGGTGTTGAACACCTGCGGGCTGGTGCCGTGGCCGTCCCAGAGGTCGACACTGACACCCATCTCCAGGCGCTCGGTGGTCGGGGCGAACAGGTCGGCCAGCGAAGGGAATCTGGCCGACATGGCGACCAGGCCCTCGGGGAGGTCCAGGATCAGGTCGAGGAGGTCGTCGAGGCTGTCGATGTCGGCGAGGTTGGGCCAATCCCAATCCCACCGCAAGGGCAGCGCGGGATACACCGGGACGTTGAGTCTCGTTGCGACACTGGCCAGGTAGCTCTTCATCACCGGATCAGGTTTGCCGAGTCGGATGTCCTGCTTACCGGTGAGGTTGACCTGGACCTCGGGGAACAGAAGGTTGTTCACCCATGCATTCATCGACCGGAACCACAGCTTGTTGCACAGGCCGGAGAACACGTACGGGGCTTGCCCGGGTGCGCCCTCGTAGTCGACGTCCATGATGCGGCCGGTCATCACCTGCATCCCGTTGTAGCCGCAGCGGAAATGCCAGCAGGTGGTGTTGACGTTGCTCGCGAGGATCTTCGACACCAGCGGATGATCGGGGTGCAAGCTGAACGAGAACACGCCGGGCTCGATGCCCCACGATGGTCGGACAGTGGCCTGCAGGTATCGACCGACGGGACGCCAGGCGATCTTGCTACCTGGCCCGCTGCCGACCCGCAGGCCGACGTCGAAGTAGTCGAAGGCGTTGTCGACCGTGTTCGGGCGCGCATACCCGGGCGCGGTCACAGGGCGCTCCGATAGATCTGCGGCACAACGACCTCCAGCTTGGTTGCGCCGGTGGTTCCGGTGCCGGTGATCGTCACCGGGATCGACTCGTCGCGGGCGGCCGCAGGCGTGCGCCACCGGTCATCGTTACTGCCGGCCATCGCGGTCAGGGTGAATGTCTTGTCGACCCCGTCCTGGTCGGTGACGGCATACCAGTTCGGGTCGGTCTCGATGGTCAACCACTGCCCCCCGGTGAGCGTCGGCAATGCGACCGCCTCGCCCGCGATACCGAGGGTCGGCGTGGTGATGGGGCCGGTGAGCCTGAACCACGGCCACGAGTCCACCGTGCCGGGGTTTGCGACGGCGGCACCCGCGAACTGCGCGGCGGTAAACGTGTACTCCAATGGGTCTGTGCGCCAATCGGATTCGTCAGATTGGAACACAACTTCATCAAGGTAGTTGCCCGAGATGCGCATCCCCTCCCAGTCGGCGGGCGGCTTCGTGACGCAGCGCACCGCCTGCCAGCGGTTGGTGTCGACGACGCGGAAACGCATCTCGTTTCCGTCGCGGGCGCCTTCGCCCTCGCCGATCCCGTCGCGCCAGTCGGCGAGGATTGCCACCGCATCCGCACCCCTGATGCCCTGCCGGTACGGCTGGATCTGGACGCCGAGGGAGAGCTTGCCGGGCTCGAAGTCGGAGCCGACGACGGTCACGCCGCGCTGGTTGACCCCATGCAAGGTGGCCAGCTTGAAGTCCGCCCCATCGAGGCCCTTCACGTACTTGAGGTCGACCAGGCCGCGGGAATCGTTGAAGTCCCAGACGGTGCCGTTGAGGTCGGTCAACTCGTAGTCGGCCATCATGCACCTGCCTTCATCGATGCCAACATGGATTCATCGAATGCCCGTGGAGCATTGGGTGATTCGACAACGACCTTGATGTTCTTGCCTTCCTTGACTGCCCGGATCAGCTCTTGGATCTGCGAGCTGATCTGTCCGCCGAGGTTGGACAGGATCGAGGACGGATAGCCGAGATCGGTTGTGCCGGTGTTGATCGTCGGCGTCACGGAGCTGAGGTTGACCTGCCCGGACATGGCCATGCCGACATACGGGTCGATGGTGTTGTAGGCGGCGAACCCTGCACCCACGCCCATGCCCACCCAGTCGTACCAGTTCTTCGGCGCCATGACGTCGCTGTTGTCGTCGCCACCGTAACCGGCGAACCCTCCGTCTGCCCGGAAGATGGTGCGCGGGAAACGCTTTGCGTTGACCGCATCCATGAATCCGGTGCCGTAGTAGTCCACTGCGCTGGCCTGATGGACATACTCGCCGTCGGACAGCATCGCCGGGACCAGGTCGTCGCGAGGACCTCCGGGCCCCGATACTCCTCCTCCTCCGGCCATCCGCCGCATCGAGTCCGTGGTGACGTTGAGTCCGGATGTCGGGTTGGCTCCCGAGGTTTTGGACGCGTTCTTGGTGGCCTCGTTCTGCGCCTTGGTCAGCTCGTCCTCGGCCTCGGTGAGAGCGGTGCGTGCGTCGGCCGCGTCGTTCTTCGCCTTGGTCACAGCCTGGTCGGCGGACATGCGGGAGGACTCGGGGGCGTCTGCTTTGACCTCGCGGCGGCGCTGCTCGGCGAGCGCCACGGCGTCGTCGGCCTCTTGGATCTTGACCTTGGCATCGGCGACCTTCTTCTGCAGGTCGGCGATTTTCTCGGCGGCCTTGGTCGCATCCTCGGGGTTGCCCTGCTGATATTCGTTCCACGCCTTCTGCGCCTCGTAGTTGGCGATGATGTGATCTTGGTACTGTTTCTCGCCCTTCCACCAGAACGGCTCGAACGGGTTGTTGATCGTGAACTCGAACAGGGTGGGATCGTCTGGGGGAGTGGTCGATCCGGTGTCGCTGGTGTCGTCCTGGGTATCTGCGGTACCCGTCGGCGCGCCGTTGATGTTGATGGTCCCGACGACCGTGGGGCCAAGGCGTGAGACCATCTCGTTGGCCTCGTCCTGGTGGGCGTTGATCTCGTCCATGTACCCGGACCGGCCGTTGGCGACCGCGGATTGCGCTGAAGTCTCACCGGGACGCTGCTGCACCCAGAAAATGTTGTCGTCCATGGTCTTTGACCAGCCCTGCGTGCCCTTCTTCTCATCAAGGCGGTCGTAGAATCCGGTGATGTTGGTGTTCGGATCGTCGCGGCCAGGGTAGGACGAGTCCTGCTGGAAGATCCCGTGCCATGCACCACCACCGCCGGATGCCATGGTCAGGTTGGACTCCTGGATGGCGGTCGACAGGATGTCGGCGATCTGCGCGTCGGAGTACCCACGCTTGCGGCCCTCGGCGATGATCTTGCGCGCCACGTCATCCCGCGACGAGTCGGCGGTCAGGGTGATGTCGATGGGTGCACCAGACAGGCGCAGGGCCGGGGTGGCGACGCCGATCGGCCCGGACTGCCGCGTGTGCACGTGATCCTGATGGCCGCCGTAGTCCGCGGCGAAGTAGCTGCCATCGTCGGGGGTGCGCCCGTGCCACCCGACTTTCGCGCCGGTGTTGGGGTTCTGCCAGATGATCTGCTCCAGCTCGGGGCTGGACGGGGCGATGCCGAACAGGTAGCGAGCGAAGCCGTCCATGGCGTCAACGGTGCCGGTCCAGTCGATGCCCCGGTTGAGATGCTCGGGGTTGGGCGCGTACCCGGCCTCGCCTCGGTCAGACTCCTGGTGGCCGGCGTAGGTGGATGGCTGGACGCCATGCTCGGAGCCGAGGCGGGTCACCCAGTCGGGGAATCCGGGCCCGCCGCTGCTGATCGCGGTGCCCGACGGGAGGCCGTAGCCGACGATTCCGCCGTCGGCATACCCGGGTAGTGCGTCCTTGGGGATGCGGCGCTGGTTGATGGCGTGCATGAAGCCGGGCCCGTAGTAGTCCACGGCCGCGGCCTGCTGGACGAATTCGCCATTGGAGCCCCACATGAGCACGCTGTCGGAGGTTTTGGTTCCGGGGCCGACGATCGGACCGCCGGCGGCGTTGCCAGGGATGTGGACTGCGCCGCCGGGAGATCCGCCGGGGTAGGTGTTGGCCTGCGGCACAGCCTGACCGGTCATGAGCTGGCCGAGTTGGCCGACGAAGGTGCCGGACACCTGGACGTTGACGGCCTTGCCGTGGATGGCGTCGATGTTGTCCTGGGTGGTCTTCGCGGTGCCAGAGTCGGTGACCAGGATCGACTTGTTGTTGTCGGTGCGGACCTTGATGCCAAGGCGATCAAGGGTGTCGATCACATCCTCGGCGAGTGGGGCGTCGACGACGATGTTCTTGCTGTTGTCCGCGTGGACCTTTGCCCCCATGTCGGTGAGCAGCTCAAGGACGTTCTGCCCGCCGGGGGCGGTGACATTGATGGCCTTGTCTCGGGGCAGCTCGTTGACCTGACCTACCAGCTCGCCGACTTGCTTGGTGGTCAGCTCGGTGGACTGGCCCATGCCGTCGATGGCATCGCGCGCTGAGGCGAGTCCGGGCGCCAGGTCGTCGGCGAGGAAGTTCGCCGCGGTGTGCATTGCGTCGCCAGAGTTCTGCATGGCGTCGCCGAACGACTGTGCCGCCTCGCCCGCGCCCTTGATGGTGCGGCCGATACCTCCGAGGCCGGGAATTGCCTCGATGACCGAGCCGAGCACGGTCCACGTCTTGCCGAGGCCATCGATGATGCCTCCGACGAACGGGCCGAGAGCGTCGGAGATGAAACCGAAGACGTGCAGCACGCCGGCGCCCATGTTGGCAAACGCGATACCCGTGTCGAGGGCGCCCTTGGCGAGCATGGAGACGAACTGGATGATCTCGTCGCGGTGCTCGGAGATCCAGCCGGAGAGTTCGGCTGCGGCCGGGCCGAGGGCCTCTCCGAGGGTCGACTGGATGTCGGTGCGGATCGTCTCCAGGTTGCGCTTGAGGCTCTCGACCGAGCTTGCCCCGTTCTCGCCGAGGTCGTCCATCGCGCGCTTCGCCGCGCCTGCTGTGTTACCCAATTCGTTACGGGCGGTGGACAGGTCGAAGTGCTCAAAGGCGCCACCCAGGTCCTCCCACTGGGTCCCGAACAGGGCGGCTGCCACGGTGGCCTTGTCGGCGTCGGTGGGCAGTTTCCGGATGCCGTCGAGGATGGTGTCGAGCCCCTTGCGCGCCTCCGGGCCGCCCTTGGCGAACGTGGCCTGCATCTCCTCGGCGTTGAGGTTCAGCGTCTGGAAGGCCTCGCTGGTGGTCTCCGACCCGTCCTGAGCCCGGATCGCGAACTCCTTGATCGCATCTGCTGCCACGTCGCCGTCGCGCGCGCCGTGCTGCATCGCCTGCGCGACCAGGCCGAGCGCGTCGGTCGCATCGAGACCGACCTTGCGCCACTGAGTGCCGTACTCGTTGACCGTGTCGAGCAGGTCCTCGGAGAGGTTGAGGCCCTTTTGCTGGGCGACGAACAGGACGTCGAATGCCTCGGTTGAGTTGTCGGCGATTCCGGTCTTGATCATCTGCCCGGCGGCCCGGGCGACTGCCGGGATCTCCTCGCCCATGAGGTCGGCGAGGGTAGACATGCGCTCGATGACCGGCTGGATCTGCTCGGAGGTGGCATTCCCGTCGAGGATGCCTGCCTGCATGGCGATACCGGCGGCCTGGGCGAGCTGGTCGGCCGACTCGCCAAAGTTGTTGCGGTAAGCGGCACCTGCGGCCTTACCCGCCTCTGCGGCCTGGTCGTCGGTCCAGCCGAAGGAGACTTTGGTGTGTGCCTTCTCGGCCTGGATGTCGAATCCGGCCATCACCTCATCGGCGAACTTCTTCCCGATGGCCGCGGCCCCGGCGATGCCCGCGGTGATAGCCAGTGCGATCGGACCGCCCTTGGCGCCGAGGCGGGAGATCCCGGCGATGAAGCCGCCCGAGAAGCCGTCGCCGCCCTGTTCGCCTGCACCGCCGGGGTCACCGCCTGCGCCTGCGCCTTGTCGGATCTGGTCGGTGATGCCGTCACCGAGACCGCTGGTGCCCTGGTTGAAGCCTTGGCGGAACTGGTCACCCGCCTGCTGGCCGTTCTGGTCAGCCGACCGGCGGATGTTGCCCATCTGCGTGTCGAAGTCGTTGGCGGCCTGGCGAGCCGCGTCCCCGACGCCCTCGCCGATGCGGCCGAGGGACTGACGTGCCTGGGTCGCAGTCTGATCCGCGGAGCGGCCGAACTGGACGAACTGGTCTCCGGCGCGCTCCATGTCGCGCCGGAAGCCGGTGATGTCGACTTCGAGATCAGCTTGCAGTTTGCCGACGTTCAGGCCCACTACCGTCCTCCTCGGAGTCGTCTACGTGTTCGGGTGCCATTGCTCGTGCCAGCCGGGATGGCTTGGCGCGCGGCGCTTTCGGGTCGAGCAGGTCGAGAATGCGCATCTCCAGCCATCGCCACGTGCGGCGGCCGAGGATGCCTGACTCGACGTCAATGCCGATGTCCTGTAGGTCGAGCTCGATTGCCCGCCAATGCGAGAGGAATGTCGACCATAGGAGCGGCTTGGGTTGGTGGCTGGGGGCCATCGACAGTGGGTTGTACCACTGTCGGTAGCCGAGTTCGGGGACGACCGGCCCCCCGCCGGGGTCGTCTACTCCGAGGGCTCCGGGGCGGGGATCATACCAGCCCCACGGCCCTTTGCGCCAGCCTTCTTGTTGGCCGCCCGTCGTGTCGCACGGTTCGGGCTCGGGGTCTTCTCCGGCGCTTTTGGGCTGGTGAGGTTCCCGTGCTGCCAGTAGTGCAGGGCGGCATCGTGGGAGAAGCCGAACCACAGGGAGACGGTGGTCAGCAACCGCAGGATGCGTTCGCCGCTGACGCCGTCGGACTCGAGTTGAGCCCACGTCGACCCGTCGCTGCCGGTGATTTCGGTGGTGTCGGGGTCGTATGTCGCGCCGAGGGCTTCAGCCTGCATGGCGATCAGGTCGTCGGAGGTAGCCTCCGTTGATCCGTACCAGCGGCGCATCCGCAGCACCAGGTCGGCCGATGGGGATACCGCGTAGGTGCGCCCTGCGATCGGGAGTTGCAGTTCGGGGGTGAGGAATTCGTCGAGGTCGGTGAAGTCTGCACCGGTCACGTCGGTCACTGAAATGGCCTCCTATTTCAGCGTCGAAGGGTCAGTTGGTGATGGAGAATGCGCCGCCGGTCAGGCCGGTGCCGGTGCCGGTGAGCGTCCCACCCGGGGTGGTGACCACCCAGTCGGCTCCGGCGGCGACGACGTCCCAGTCTGCGGCGAGCAGGCCGTCGTCGAGAGCCACCAGCGCGGCCTTCACCGCCGCCGCGTTGGCGTTGTAGGCGATCGTCGCGGTCGTCTTTCCGCCGTAGGTGAGGACGAAGCTGCCCGCCGACGCGCCGCCGACGCTGACGGTGAACGCGCTGGTCGGCTTGACGATGTCCTCGGGCTTGCCGTTGACCTCAATGCTGCCGCTGAATTTCGCTGCGGTGCCAGGCTTTCCGCCCTTGTCGGAGACGGAGCTGATGCCCTGGATGCGCTTGGCGATCGGCACGCCGTCGCGACGCCAGTAGCGGATGTCGACCTCCTGGCCGAAGTCCTCGCCGGCGGCAATGAGTGCAGCCTGTCCCGGGTCGCGGGTGAATGCGCCGGTGGTCGGATCGAAGGACCCACGCATGAGGCCTTCGCAGGCCACGGAGGCCGAGCCTCCGACGCCCGCCTTGCGCTGCCAGCCGTCGTCGTGGATGGTCGTCGCATCCTCGTTGGTGAGCGCGGTGGACGGCGACCAGTCGGTGAGGCCGTAGATGTCGACCCACACGGGGGTGGTGTAGGTGCCGGTGTTGATCTGGACCTCGTAGACCCCGGCCTGCACGACGTCGGGGTAGAGGTTCGGGGCGTGCTGGAGAGTCGCCACTGGGTTATCCTCCTGTGTTGTAACGGATTTCGTAGCTGTCTGCGAGTTGCCAGTTGTCCCCGTCGAGGGTGGCTTCGCCGGTCACTACGCGGTAGCACCAGGCCGGTGACACCGAGCCCGGCCACTGACCGGGGGTCTCTTGATGCATGGCATTCGCGAATGCGGTGGCACGATCCCAGACGGCTTGGCCGCCGTCATCGCCGGGCTCGCGGAATCGCCACTGGACGCGTATGAGCGGATTGCGTTGCCCGAGTGCATCATCGAGTTCCGGAACCACGTCGTACACGCCCACGCTCACCGCGCGTACGGGCCGGGCGGGGAGGTTGCCGAACACGACGAGGGGGACGGCGGCATTGATCGGCTCAGAGCCAGTGGGACGGTAGGACACGAGGCCGAGGGCGTGTGCCTGTCGTGCCATGCTGACCGCGACGGCGAACGGGTTGACTGTGGTCACGATCCGAGGGCGTCCTTGATTCCCTCGGCGATGACCTCCAGTATCTCGTTTGCGTTGTGGTTCAACGCTTTTTCGAGATACTTTGCCTGTCGGCCGTTCTTGTGATTCCAGTCAATCTCTTCGTGCTGCCGGGCGGCGTAGACGCTGTTGTAGCCGACGGCGGCCATGGTCCCCTGGGCGACGGCGATGTGAGATCGGATCAGGTCGCCCTCATCGATCGGGGCAATGTCGTCGGACTCGCCCATGAGGTAGTCGGCGCCGTCCTGGAGTCCCTTCTCGGTAGCGTCGACGATATCGATGTCATCGCCGGTCCATGTGACCTGGATGCCCATGGGTGCTCCTAGTCGAGGTCGAAGGTGTAGTGGTTGGGCATGTGTGGCAGGCCGGTGTCGTGACGCTCCTCGACGATCACGGTGCGCTCCTGGTCGGAGTGCGAGGGGATCGTGACGAGCGAGCCGACGGGGATCTGCGGCGTGTCGACGAAGGTGGTGACGTGCGCCTGTGACACCACCTGGTCGCCGGCGGTGTTGCGGACGAGGCGCGCGCCGTACCGGACTCGGCACAGGATGGTCTCGGCGGCCGCGTAGGTGGCGCCGAAGCTGCCCTGTCCGGTGAAGCGGCGGACATGGACGGAGATGGTGAAGAACCGCTCGACAGACTGTGTCATCACCAGACCGCCGAGGACGCCAGGCCCGCCGAGCGGAGGATCTGGTAGGCCTCGGAGGTGAGCGTGGACAGCGACGACACAGCCTCGGCAGCGGAGGCGGCAACCACGGTCGCATCCGCCTTCTCGGTTGCGCCATCGACCGACACCTCGGTCACTGCCGGGGTGATGGATGCTGCACCGCCGCTAGGGGTGATGCCGGATTTGGCCCAGTAGACGACCTGGGCGCAGGTGGCGTCGCGCATGGCGTCGGCGAGGTCTTCGTCGGCGGGTTTGCCACTGGCGTCGAGGTCGTAGAGGTCGTTGCGGCACGCGGCGGTGACGAGGATCGAGGCGGATCTGATCAGCGGCGTGAGGTTGGCGTCGAGACTCTCGCCCGCCCAGGCGTTGACGTCATCCTCGGTGGCGTGCAGGAGGACCACGGTCAGGCCATCTGCTCGGGCAGTGGCTCGGTGATCGGTCCGTCGTCGTGGATTCCGCGGGCAGGCCGGCGCCGCTTGGCCTTCGGCTCTACCTCGGGCTCCGGCTCGGTTACCTCGGGGCCTGGCTCGACGGTGAAACCCTGCATCCGCAGGACGGCGATCTCAGCGTCGTTCACCTCGGCGGTCGAGACTCCCGCGGTGAAGTGGAAGGCGCGAGCCAGGGCAACGATGCAACCTGCGTACGTGGGGGATGGGTGGGTGATGATGTGCAGCACGGCATGTCTCCTCGGGGAGGATGGGGTGTCGGACGGGGCGCGGGAGGCCCACACGCCCCGTCCGACGATCAGGTGGCGGGCCGAGCGAGGACGGCGAGGATGTCGGCTTTCTTGGCGGCCTCGCCGAGGTCGATGCCCTTGTTGGCGGCGTGCGCCTTGAGCTGGTCGACGGTCCACTTCTCGGACGGGTCGCCCTCGGGGACGACGACCGCCGCCGCTTCGACGGTGACGGTGTAGCCGTGGCGCTCGAAGTAGGCGATGGCGCCCTCGCTGTCGGTCTCGCCGACGCCCTTGCTGAAGTCGACACCGGCGACGGTGCCGCTGAAGCCCTTGACAGGGGTGGTGATCTGAGCCATGCCGGCCTCTCTCACTGGACTCGGACGTTGCGGAGCACCGACGCCGACTTGGTCGCCTTGAGTGCCACACCGACCGGGCCCAGCTCGACCTCACCGGTCTTCACCGCGCCGGCGGTGGAGAAGTCAGGTAGCCACGACTGCACGAGCTGACCACCGACGGTGGAGACGCCGTGGAAGCCGTCGAGGGCGATGCGCACCGCGTACAGGTCGGTGAGTCCCGACGTCGACACGGTGGCGACGGTGCGGGTGGCGATCGGGATGATCGGGTTGGCCGATCCGGCCTTGTCGCCGGGGTCGACGAAGGTGATGCCGCCGTAGGACTCGCGGACGATGGGGCGGCCGTTGGCGCCGATCAGACCATCGATCGGGTCCTTGACGTACTGGCCGGAGCGGCGGGCGATGGCGCGCACGCGGGCGAGGGCCTTCTTGTTGCCGAGGATCATCGTCGGGGTGCCGTCCAGGTTGGACAGCCACTCGTCGACGGCGTCGAGGGCCTTGAATGCGGCCCTGTCGTCGGTGTCGAAGTCGCGCCAGTCGGTGACCGCGCCGGTGCCGATCTCGGTGCTGGACCCGACGAGCGCCTTGTCGAGGCCGTCGAACGCGTTGGCGTCGGTGGCGGTGTCACCGTTGATGACGGTGTCCTGGAACTTGGCGCGGGCGGCCTTGATCTTCTGGGCCATGTTCAGCGCGACGTTGGCCGATGCGGCGGGGCCGATCTTGGCCAGGATGCGGTCGACCTGGAACGATCCGCCGAGCACGGCCAGGGTGACGCTGTGCTTGCTGGTGGTGACGTTCGCGGGCGTGTACTCGGTGTTGTACGCGCGGAACGCGGCGTCGGCCTGGGTGGCCAGGCGCCGGTATCCGTAGTCGAGGGTTGCGCCGCCGCCGGCGGGGTTGACCACGTCGTCGAAGATCAGCGCGTCGAGCAGGGCGCTCTCCTTGCGGAATTCGTCGATGACCAGCGGGTCGTAGTCCTGGGTGGCGTTGTTCTTCGACTCTGCGAGGGTGACAGCCATGGTTGGCCTCTCCTTTCACTTCCCCCCGCGGAGTGCGAGGTGGTTGGGGGTGCTACTTGCTGCCGTAGTGGGCGCCGATGGCCCCGGCGAGCGTGGTGGGCTTCTTCGGTTTCCGGTCGCCGCTGGCTTCGCCGCCGGACGATCCGGGGGTGCCGGAGATCTTGATGCGGGCGGCGAGCTTCTTTGCGCGCTCGTCGATCTGGTCGGCGGGTACGCCGTCGAGGAGTTCGAGGTCCTCCTTGGACAGGCCGTGTTTGACGGCGGCGCGCAGGAGTGCGGCTTCGGCCTTCGCGGCTTCGGCCTCCTTGCGTGCATCGTCGCGTTCAGCCTGGGCCTTGGCGGTGTCGTCGAGTTTTGCTCGGTCGGCCTTCTTCTGTGCGTCTTCGAGTGCGGCCAAGCGTTTTTCGGCGGCGGCGCGGGCTTTGCGTTCGGCTGCGAGGGCCTTCTTGCCGCCTTCGCCGAGCTGCTCGTCTTCGTCGGTCTGCTGCTGGTCAGTGTCCGTCGCGGACTCGTCCTGCTGACCGTCGGCGTCGGCGTCGGCGTCGGAGCCGGTGTCGTCGCCGGTGTTGCCGTCTCCTTCACCGTTGCCGCCGAGGACAGGCCAGATCGGCCCGCGTCGGGTGACACCGAGGGCTCGGAGTCCGGTGGTGGGGTGGATGGGGAGGGTGTTGTCTGCCATCGCGGCATCCTTCGTGCGGGCGGGCACGTCGCGTGCACGCCGAAATCCCCGTCATCCGAGTGGATGCGGGGTACCCGACCGGGGTCGGGGAGTCTTAGCGGGCGGTGGTGGGCCCTATGCGCTCGCGGTCGGGGCGCCGGACAGCCGACGTGCTGTCCACATGGTCGCGGATCTGCGCCTGGTACGCGCGTACGCGTTTGCGTGCGGCGGCGCGCGCCTCATCGTCGATCGCGGCAGCCTCGGCGCGTTTCGCCTTGCGGACGCAGCGCTCCAGGTAGCGGAGCTTCTGACGATCCTTGTCGCCCTGTGGATCTGCAGTCTCGCCAAATCCCTTGGTGCGTCCCGGAATGTAGCGCTTGAGGCTGTGCCGACAGTTGACGTGGAACAGTCCGCCGCGGCGAGCATCGTCGAGGGTGGAGTGCTTGCCGTCGGGCTTGATCGCGACGATCTTGCCCTCCCAGGGTCGGCACTTGGCGCACTCCTGTGGCACGTCAGAGATCATCACGAGGTTGTGTCCGTTGGACTCTAGTCGTGCCACATGTCCTTGGATTGCAGCCTCTTTCGTCGCCTGCCTGCTCGCGGCCTCGACGTAGGTGCTCATCTCCCACCGCTTGCCCGCCTTGTCGGTGAACCCGGTGATGCCCTCCTCGGCGAAGCGCGTCAGGGCTTTGCGGGCGGTCTGCCGGCGGGTCTCGACGCCGAGGGTGGCCTGTGGCGCGGTCTCGGCGATCACCTTGCGGTAGATGTCGTTGGTGTCTCGGTAGATGTGCCATCGTGTGCGTGTGAGCGTCTGCTCCAGCTCGGCGGCGATGGCGGTCACCGCGTAGGGATCGACGGCGGCCGAGGCGACCGACCCTGCGGCCAGCGATCCGACGGCAACGGCTGCGCCGCGGTTGCCGGCCTGCGCGACGATCGTTGCGACTACCTCGGCTGACTCGGCGGAGAGCTTCTCGATCAGCTCTTGGGCGGCTTGCTGGAATTTGCGCAGCTCCAGCAGTTGACGCTCGGTCCAGTGCTGTTCGTCGAGGTCAAGGCCCTTGGCGAGGTGTTTGGCGAGCAGCTGCAGTAGCTCCACTTCAGCGGCGGCGTACAGGTCGCTGATGCGTTGCGCGAGTCGTTCGATCTCGTGCGGCTTGAGCTCGCCGTCCTGTGCCATCAGTCCAGCGTATCGGCGGCAGGCTGGTCGGTCGGCTGTTCGCCGCCCTGGGCTTGCGGGTCTGCGTTGGGGTCAGCCTCGGCAGGAGGGCCGAACGTCGACTCCTGGGGGCCGAAGATGCTCGTCGGTGGCTCTGCGCTCTTGTCGATGGCCTCGACCTCGATCTCCACCTTCTTGTCGTCCCACTCGGGGTGCAGGTAGCGGACCTTCGTCTCGGTGCTCGCCGCGCGGGCAGCCTCCCACATCTGTACGGTGGCAGCCTTGGCGCTGTCGGACTGCTGACGCATCGCGGGGAATGACACCTCAAGGTCTTCAGTTGGCGCTGGTGCCCCGGTGAGATGCGAATTGACCTGCAACAGAGTGGTATTCAGGCTGACGAGCATTGGCGACCACAGGCGGACGCGGGCGGCGCGGGTGGCGTTGGTGTCGCGCTCCTTGGCGTCGACCTCGGTCGCGGTCATCGCCACCTCGTCGGCGAGCCCGAAGGTGAGCGGCGAGTAGCCAACGCGGGACAGCACGCGCCGCAACAAGCCCTCGAAGGTGCGCTGGTGCTCGTCGACGCGGATCGCAAACTGCTGTGCCTGAAGATAAGTGATGGCTTCACCGGTGGATGCCACACCGGTGCCGACCGGCGAGTACACCGATTGATCGAGATCAAATCCGGCCTTGCCATGCCGCGACGACAGCAGCTCCTCGGAGGCGAACATGCGGCCACGCCCGAGGTCGAGGTCGTTCATCCAGCTCGACCATGTCCGGTCGATCCGGTCGAGCAGGTGAATGACGTCGCGGGTCAGGTCTGCCCGGCCGAGATCCTTGAGTGCGGGTTCGTCTCGCCACTCGGGGGCCGGTCGGAAGTTCGGCGCGTAGCCGGCGGCGATGCGATCGGTGCCGGTGGCGATGCCGGTGCCGGTGCCGTCGAGAGTGACCCCGATACCGGCGGTGGTGGGATGCTCGGTGAGTGGGATGGCCCGGCCGAGGTTGTCACGACTGCCCTGGTAGAGACCGTGGTCGATGCGACCAGGCGTGTAGTGCTGCAGCCAGCGCAGGACCACGTTGTCGTCGTCGCAGTCGAGCTCGGACCAGAAGGTGACGGCGACGAGGTGCCCCCAGCGGAAGTGTGGGATGGCGCGGTCGGCGTCGACCCAGTCGATCCATGGTGTGTCGCTGACCTCCTGGTCCCACACAACACGGCCGTACACCCCTGAGAGCATCGATGCGGACTCGGCGGCGGCGAGCCTGCGTGAGTGCGCCTCATCGGTGTTGATCAGCGCATCGATCACGCCTTGCAGGGCTTCGTCGCCGGCGGGGTCGGTGATGGTGACGGGCTCGGCGAACAGGGCCTGGGCTGCGACTCGTCCGAGGTCGGCGGCCACCGGGACATGCAGGCGCGGCGGGTTGGACGGTCCGGGTTCGCGCTGTCCCCAGAAGGCTCGCCAGGCACGCTTCACGCGGCTCTGCGAGGTGGCATCGCCCCAGGTGCGGGAGCCTTCGGAGCCGTAGAACAGGGCGAGCTTGTCGGGGTCGCCCTCCCACCAGACTTGGCGCTCGGCGCAGGCTGCGAGGACCCTGTTGTGCGGCCTGGGCGGCCAGGCGGTGCCGTTGGCGGGAAGATCGACACTCACGGGGCGGCCTTCAGGACATAGAAGTCATCGCCGAAACAAGCAACCGTGTCACCGATATGCGCGAGCGCCAGGCCGTCAGGCGTCTCGATATGCAGCGCAGGGCGTGGAGCATGGAGTCCCCAGTATTCCTCGACACCCGCCCATTTCCCAACCTCGTAGAAATTCTCCCGAGTGACCAGCCTCATCGAATCACTCACGCGGCGGCCTCCTCAGGTTCGTCAACGGTCACGGTCGGGATGGAAACGTAGGAGCGCCAGAGGTTTTGCGATGTCACTACCCCGTAACGCAGGGCGTCAGCGCTGTGGTCGTCGAGCTTAATGACCGCGTCCTCGCCCTTCTCCTCCGCCTTCTTGGTGTCCCACACGTAGCCGGGGAGCTCGTCGATCAGCGCGGTGCATGAGCGGTGGATCTTCAGTCGGTCGGCCTTGAACAGCGACGACACGAGCGTGATGCCAGGGACGACGCGGTTGTTGGCGGCGAACACCGAGGTGAAGCCGTCCACGCGGAGCTGGTTGCGGAAACCTTTCGCCGCCGGGTCGACGAACAGCCGGTCCGGCCAACCGTTCTCACCCAACCACGCACGCAGGTGTTGCGAGCGCTCGCCGTCGGTCATGCGCGGCGGATTCCACTCGGCGACCACGTACAGCACGCCGTCAACGCCGACACCGATCAGCTCCCCGCGGGTGGGGTTCTGCACGCCGTGGTCGACACCGAGCGCGACGAGCCGTTCGATGGTCGGCACCTCGTCCACCACGTGGCGTGCGGGATCAAACATGTCGTAGACGGCGCCGTCGGCCAACGCCCATTCGCCTTTGATCATGCGCCGGAACCAGAGGCCGGTGTACATGCTCTTGACGCTGGCGACGTAGTCGGCGTCGAGGTTCGGGTTGTCGTCGAGGATGAAGCTGACGCGGTGCAGTTCGATGGGTCGGCGGTCATCGCCCTCGGGGAGCGTGAGGTCGTCGCGGCGGTCGATGATGCTGCCGTCGTGGGTGATCCAGTAGGCGGCCTTGTCGAGCCATTTGAGCTTGAACCAGTGCCGGGGGCCTTCAGGGTTGCAGGTGGCCCACAGTCGCGCCCCGACGACACTCAGGCGGGACACGAGCATGTTCCAGTAGCTCTCGGGAAGCGTGCTGGCTTCGTCGACGTAGGCACCGGCGAGGGTGAGGCCCTGGATCTTGGTGCGGGCGGCCTCGTTGTCGGCGCCGATGAGCAGGATGGTACGGCCGAGGATGTCGACGGTGCCGAGCCCGTAGTTGATCTTGCAGCGTTGCGGGCCCAACATCTCCTGCATCGGCAGAACGAGGTTGTTGATGATGGTGCGCTGCGTGCGGCCGGTCATCAGGAGGTTGCCGTCCGGGCCGACGCGGATGAACCTGATCCACTCGATGAGGCTGCCGATGGTCTTCGAGGATCGGACGGAGCCCTCGTAGACGTTGAGGCGCGCCTTGGGCATTCGGGCGGCGGCGAGGCCTTTGCCGACGAGGGGGTTGACGATCACTCGTCACCGCCGAGCATGGCGTCGAGCCAGGCGTCGACGGCCGGTAGGTCGCGGCCCTCGGAGTTCAGCTCGTGCAGTTTGTTTGCCGCGACGAGCGCGGACGCGGCGGCCTGGATGAGGTCCTTCTTGGACTTCGGTGTCATGTTGTCGAGTTGGCGTGAGTTGAACACGAAGTCGGCTCCGCCGAAGCCGTGGACGAGCTCGCCTTGTTCGGTTTCGTCGAGCAGTGCGGCGGCCTTGATGAGCAGCTGCTCTTCGAGGTTGGCGCGCCGCGCCTTGTTGTCGACGTGCACCGCTTCGGCGGCTTTCGCGGTGCGGCTTCGATCCCATTGCAGGCCAAGGAGTTTCGCGCGATGAGACACGGTGCCTTTGCTGCGTCCGAGGTCTTTGCAGATCGAGTGCAGGGACCGGCCTTCGGCGTGCAGTGCGCGGAGTCGGTCGCTGTCGTCGTCAGTCCAGCGACGGGCCATCGGGTGTGGTGATGTCGAGGCCGCGGGCGCGGGCGGCACGGGCAACGGTGTTCTCGGCCGACGGCTGCCAGTGTTCGCCCATGACGCGCCGGAAGGTGTTGCGCGCCTCGGCAATTCGGATGGCGAGCAGGCCACGACGGTTGATCTTGTCGTCGACGTTGCGGACCGCCTCCCAGGCAGGGATCACCTCGTCGAAGTAGGTGCGCTTCTGTTCGGCCGTGTCGAAGCCGTCTTCGGCTACCGCGGTGATCTCTGCGACGAGAAGCGCGTACTGCCGGCGGTAGTCGTCGGCGGGGACGGTGGTGAAGTCGCCTCGGTCGCGGGGTCCTCCGAGGCGCTCGACAGCCATCAGAGGCCCATCGCGGCGGCGAGCATATCGCCGACTGGGGCGTCGTAAGGCAGGGTCCGCCCGCCGATCACGAGCGTGCCGCCAACCGGCGGGTTGCTCGAGCTCGCGTGGTAGTGGGGGGCGCGTGGCCGCGGCCTCGGCTTGAGAACCGGCACGCGGTTTACGATGCGGGCAGCCATCAGGTCACCGCCTTTCGGTTCGGAAATGTGAGCCCCATGGCAACTATCCGGAAATCCCGGATAGTTCGGGGAACGGGAAACGCGACCGTGCCCTCGTCAGGGTCAACGGTCGCGCAAGCGCAGCTTAACCCAGATCTGCTGACGATGCCACGACCTGCGACTTCCGCAACCGCTGCGCCTCACGCGCCCGCTTATGCGCAGCCAACACGTCACCGAGCCGGTACCACCACTTGCCGTCGACCTGCTCGCCCGCCAGATAGCCCTTGCGACGCAGGAAGTCCACACGATCGCGGTTGAGCCCCCTGGCCTGATCACCGAGCTTGTGGGCCATGCGAGCCACCGCGGCGGCATCGACCTCGATGCGGTTGGCCTGCTTGATCATCTCCGCTTCGCGGTCGTGTGGGATGCGGTACTCCTGCTCGACGACACCCACCGCCCGAACGGCCGCGTCGACGGCCCGGATGACGCCCGACACCAGCTCGCGACCCACACGCGGCTCCATCACCGAGAGTGCGACCCGATGCTTACGCAGCCAGCCAGCCACGGCGACCAGGCTGTCGACCGCGGGCACCTCGACACCGCGGTGCTCGCACAACACCCGCACGGTCGTCGTCAGCTCGTTGCTCAGCTCGGCGAGGATGCCCTCGGCCCCCAGATGGTAGGGCGGGCGGGAACACGGCTGAGATTGGACGTGGGGGCCCGCAACACCCATCCGTGACCACGGACCACCCAACAACGCCAGACGGTCAACCAGATCGGTCGTCACCAGATCCAGCCTGCGACACAGATCCGCCAACTCGCCCTCCGACAACACCTCATCCGCACGCCATGCGCGCGACCTCGACCTCGAACGTCCGTGCTGCTCACGCGCCTGTTCACGCGCGTCGCCGTCGACCGAACGTGCGTCGTGGTGTTGGGGCTTGCTCACTTCATCTCCTCGGGTCATCGGCGGCGCTGTTCCACGTCGTCGCGGCTGATCACGCCTCGTGCGAGCAGGTGGGGCTTGTGTCCGACATGCCAGTAGCCAGATCCGAGGCAGCGGTAGACGCTCAGTCGTCCGTCACCGAGTCGTCGTCGGAGGGTTTTGGCGTCCCGCTTGGCGCGGTAGCTGCGTTTGCCGCAGTCGGGGCAGGTGGTCCAGTCGGGCGCGGTCGTCATGCGGCGTCTCCGCCCTTGGCTGCACGGAGGTATGCCTCGTGGTAGGCCTCGAGTCGGTCGATGAGCACCAGGTAGTCGTCGAGGTCGACCACGGCGAGGTGGATTGGCGGGTTGCCCCCGACACCTCGGCGCTTGACGACGAGCGCACCGGTGTACGCCCCGGCTGCCTTGCGCTGGGCCGCAAGGCCGGTGAGCCACTCTCGCCAGGCGGGGGTGGCGACGTCCTTGGTCTGCAAGATGTGGCGGCCGTCGCTGAAGAGGTGGATGTCGCCCTGGTCTTCCATGCGGCCGGGTCTGGTGCGACGCGCTTGGGTGAATCCGAATGCGAGGCAGCGGGCAAGGATGTCGCGCTCGTATTTGTCGCCCTTGGCTTTGTTGCGGTTAACCATCGAATTACCTTTCTCAGAAGTTCGGATTTTCGGGGAATTCGTATTCCCGCTTTTTCTGCACGACATTGTTTTCGCGCAGTTCGGGCGGGATGGGTCGCTCGCAGGCGTGCTCGACGTGCACGGTGGTCGTGCGGTCAGCCGGTGGCCATCGGAAGAAGCTCGACACCACGCGCGCCCTCGGGCCAGTGACGGTGAACAGGGTGCGCTCGGTGGCCCGGTAGGCGATGACCCCGATCTCGGTGAGGGGGTCGGTGTCGATGAGTCGGTCGAGTGCTTCGACGCGGCCGGCGAGTACGGGGGTGTGGCAGCGCGGGCAGCGGGTCGGGGTGAGGTCGGTGGTGTCGGCCATCGAGGGCGCTCGGGGGGTGTCTGCGCGCTGTTTGCGCTGGGCGTGTGAGGCGCCGCAGTCGGGGCAGACGCAGCGCGGTGCGGGGCTCACCGGTCGGCCTCGTGGTGGGCGTGGCCACATGGGGTGGCCACGTGGCCGTTTTGGCCACCCCGGTCGAAGGTTCTCGCGTAGGGGTTAGCCTTTTTTAGATAACAAAATGATAACGGTGCAGGTAGAGAGGATTTTAGGGTACGGTAACTCTCGATCGATGATTGAGAGTTTTTCGCCCGATCCGTGGCCACCCCCACCCGGGGTGGCCATTTCTTCCACCCCCTCATTTCGCCACCTCCGAAAGGGTGATCCGATGACCGTTACTGCCGTCGGTGACCACCTCTTCGATCTCGACCAAGCCTTGCCTTTCGAGTCTTTCGAGTGCCTCTGTGACCATTGCCCGGTCGCGGCTGCTGATGCTCTTCAGCAGCTCCGAGGCTGACAATGACGGCCCTTTGCGGTCGAGGGCGCGCATGATCGAGCTGGACACCCTGGCGGCCTTCCAGTTCACTGCAGCGTCGTCGCGCACCGCCTGGGAGATGCCCATGGACTCGCCGCGGGCAACTGCCTCGCGCTCGGACTCGGCGGCCAGCTCGGCGCCGATCTCGGCCCGGACCGCCTCCGACTTGGCCATCACCGCGCCCGCCAGATGCCAGTCCCACTCGTCCGGCGTGGTCCGCCCATCGAGGGCACACAGGGCCACCATCACCTTTTCTCGGGTAAAAAGGGTGTGCCCGTCGAGTGCATTTCCCTCGCCGCGTGCTCGCGCAATTCGGGATTCTCTGATGGTTGTTTTCGCGATCTCCGGAATGTCGAGATCTCCTCGGACCCTGACCCACCGCGTGTAGTCGATCGGGGGGTGCTCTTTTCCTTCCACCGATCCGATCTCGGGGTCGTTGGCTGGCAACCACACGAACCGTTGCGGGGTGCCGCCGGCCGCATCGTCGATCAGCGGTCTGGCCCTGCTCGCCTGGACGCCGAGGATCAAGGCCATGCGGTACTGGTGTTTGCCGACCAGGAGCCGCTTGGTCGGGTCGGCGTAGGAGAATCCGATCTCCTCGCCGGAGTAGGCGGATCTGAGCTTGCTCATGATGGTGGCGCCTTGTCGTCCGCCGACCGCGGTCAGGGTGTCGACCTCGGGGATGGAGAACAGGCAACTGGTGCGGTCACGGATGATGCCGCCTGGCTCGGCGTCGTCCTTCTCCTTCGGTCCGGCCCGATGGACGTAGGAGTGCGCCAGACCCTCGCCCGAGCCTGCGGGGAGCTCCCCGATCGACGGGTCGAGGGGGACGAGGAGCTCGGCGACGGCTTCTGATGCCCCTTTGCCCTGCCCGGAGTGTCCGACGATCGCGATGAAGGTGTTGAGCGATCCTCGCCCACCAATGAACGGTGGCAGGGTGATCCAGGGCGGTGTGGCAGCCAGGACGCGGGCGATGCAGCAGCCGAGGACCGACCAGGGGGAGGAGAGCCGTGAGTGTGCCATCTCGTAGATCGCGGTGAGGTACGGCTTGGCCGCCCAGAATTCGGCGTCGGGGATCTGGATCGTGCCCGGGTCGTCGTCTTCGTCGCCCACCTCTGGGGTGTCGACGTCCTCGGTCGGCTCGGGCTGCCGTCGTTCGGTGTTGATTCTCAGCACCTCGGTGACGTCGACGACGGTCGGCGATGAGGCGATGAGCTGGTGTCCTCGCTCGTTGCTGATCATGCGCGCGAACTCGGAGCGTGCCTGCTGATCAGATCTGGTGCCGTCCTTGGTGACAGCGCCGGCGAATGCCGAGCCGAGCACCGACAATGCCTGCTGCACACCGGCGTACCCCTGCTCGGACATGCGCAGGAGCGCCAGGACGTGCGCGCAGGTGGTGTCGTGTCTGCTGGCCGCGCCGGGGAGGTCGAGGATGGCGGAGTTGAGCCGGTTGGACACCGCAAGGTCCATGGTGCCGTCGGTGAGTCCGGCGATGGCGTGGGTGACGTCGACGGAGGCGAGTGATGTCGGCACCGTCGACACCCCGGCGGTGAGAGGGGTAATCCACCCCTCTGGCAGGTCGGGCAGGTCGTCGGGTGATGGGATGTCACAGGAGAACCCATCGGCGTCCTGCCAGCGGTAGCGGGCTCCGACGGGGTGCAGGGATGGCCAGACGACGGCGTACCGGTGGGATGCCTGGACGATCTCGATGTGGCCGAGGCCCACATCGGGGAATTCGATCTTGGTGGCCAGTCGGGTGCCTGCGGGGACTCGGTAGAGGCGGATGCCGGAGTGGGCGTCGTCTCTGCTGGTGGTGCGCACGGTGGCCGGCAGTGGCACCCACAGGTGCTCGGCGTAGGCGAGTGTGCCTGCGCCGGTGCGCCCGTCATAGGCGTCGACGTCGATGCCGATGATGGTGTCGGGGAGGTGCAGGGCAGTGTTGCCGTCGGGTCTTTCCTCGCACCATGCTTGGATGTCGGGGTAAGAGGGGGTGAGGGCTTGGTATCCGGTGTAGCTGGTTGGTGGGGGAAACTTCTTCCCGCGGGGCATGGGCAGGATGCCTCGCCATCCGGCGGCCCAGTATTGGGGGGCGGCGTCGGCGTATCCGTCGGCAAGGATTGGGTTGGGGGTGTCGTCGTTGACGGGCATCATTCGGCCACGTCCTCCTTCTCGTCGTGCTGGCAGTCGACGCACAGGCGTGGTCGCCAGGTGGTGGCGGGCAGGCGGGCGCCGCACTCGGTGCACCGCGGGTAGTCGCCGACCCCCATCACTTCCTCCTCTGCGTGTTAGCCATACAGTCCGCGTACCGCTGCGCGTCGGCATGGGTGTCGAAGGTGCGGGTGCGTGAGTGGTCGGTGTCGGATTCGGCACGCCAGCAGGGGCGTCCCCAGGTCTCGCCTTTGCGCACAGTCCACTTCCCGACCCCCATCACGCATCACCGCCGCTTTGCCGCATCACACCTCGGTGACTCGCCATGTCCTCGGCCGACGTTGACCCGAACCGCTCGACAATGTGCGCCTCCAGCTCGTCGGCGGTGGAAAACCTCCGGACCGGGATCCCAAACGGATTCAGGAGGAGGTACTCGGCGCCACTCATCTCTTCTTGCCCGCCCTCTTCGGCTTGGTCAACTCGTCCTGCTCTCGCCACAACTCCGTATGAGCGGAGCACAGGTAGAGCTTGGCGCCGTCTGGCATCGTCCGCGTGTGTGTCACACGAGCCCTTGGGCCATACAGCCCCCCGGATTCGTGTTGCGCCGCAAAGCATTCGTCACAGGATGTGCGCTGCTTGGAGCTGGCGTACTTCGGGCGCCACTTCGCGGACGCCTTGTGGGGGTGAACTTGGTACAGCTTGCTCAGTCGCTGGTCGAGATACCCAGGTTTCAGCGGTTCCATCACGCCTTCTTCTTGTCGTCGAGTAGGTCGAGGTTGGCTGCGCGGAAGTCGGGTCCGCAGATGTCGACCCATCGGCGCGCAACCTTGAGTGCGTCGCCGGTCAGGTCCGGGCACACCGCGTAGGTTCCGTCGCGCATGAGCAGCACAGGTGCCATGTGCCGGACGCCTGGGACATCGACAGCGCACGCCGCATCGCGGACGTCATAGATCGGCATCACGCACCGCCGCCCCACCATGGACATGCCGAACCGAATCGACGCACGTAGTAGCCGTCAAAGTCGCACGCCGCGCAGGCGTGAGTATTCGTGTGGCTACAGGCGTTCGGGCTGGGGTGCAGGATGTGGTTGTCGGTATAGACGGTGCCGTCGTATGAGGTGTAGGGGTCCATCACACCCTCCCTTCGGTAATCCGGATGATCAGCTCGGCGAGCGCGGCAGCCTTGTCGTCGTCACACGCGATGGACAGGGGGCGTACCGAGCAGTGATGCTGAATGAGTCGCTGAATCTTTTCGCGCACTTCGGTTCTCGTACGCATAGCCATCTGCTCGGCCATCACGCCTCCTCCAGTTCTCTGTCGATGGCCTGACGCACCCTCTGGACCTTGGACAGAGTTCCGCTCTTCAGCGGACCGTGGTTGACGACATACACAGCGAAGCCAGCCACCCAGAACAGCCGGTACGCCCTATCTGCGGTCGCAACGATCGCGGCGTGACGGGTCTGGTTGCGCGGCTGCAACCGCTCCGGCAGCAGCTTGAGGAGACCTTCGCCCCACTCGAACCACAGCCTCAGCAGCCCCCCAACCACGACAGCTGTCGCGGCTGCTGTGACGGCTACAGCGGGGATAGTCAACAGCCCGAGCCAATAGTCGCTCACAGTTCCTCCAGGTCTCGTTTGATGTCGTAGACAAACTGCTCGCCGTCGATGGGTACACCGAGCGTGTCGCCGAACGCGCTAAGGGCCGCGGCAACCATCTCGACCACGCTCGTGTCCCGCAGCATGGCCCGCAGGATCGTGACGTCGACAGGTGTGCCGGTGCGGTGCCGGGAGGTCATGAGGCACCGCCGAAGTCGAGGGTCATCGTGGTCTCCTTGTCATGGGCCCGCTCCCACATGTTGATGAGCGTCGGATGGTTGGCCAGGTGCACGATGTGGCGGATCGCTTTTGGGCCGCAGGCACGTTCAGCCATTCCGGGATAGATGCCGCCGTGTGCGGCTTGCGCCCACATGTCGCAGCAGTAGTGCAGGATTGTGGCGGCCGCAAGGATCGTGTCGGCCTGCATGGCCTGCCGATGCCGTTTCTTCGCCTCACGCACCGCGAAGTCGGATCGGCCGATGGCGAACAACTCCCAGTCAGCCAAGAATGAAACTCCCCGGCGCAAGGCTGCCAACATCATTCGGGGAGCTGGTGATCAGCAGCAGGCACGGCTCGCCACCAGCGTCCACTTCCCAGTGCTCGAACAGGTCCCAGCCTTCCGATTTGGGGGCCGGGTTGAAGGAGTGATCCCGCTCATTGTCGTCGTTGATCCACGTCTCGTGGTTGAGGATGCGTTTTGCGATGCTCACTGTCCGGCCTCCGGTGTGCGAAGGAACCCGGCGTCATGCAGGGAGCGGGCACGGTTGAGGTAGCGGTAGCGGGCACCACTGGGGAGCTGATCCCAGGGGGTGCCTTGGTTATGCTGCACATCGACGGCCCGTATCGCCTTCGCTACCCGCTCGATCAACGCGTCGACATCCACGACATCCACGGCCGCCTCCTCTAGATCCCGCAGTCGGTCGACCTCCGAACGCAGGGATGACACCTCCGACTCGGGGATCAAGGTCTCGGTGGTGCCGTCGGCGTGCAGGAGCGAGACGCTGTGCACGCGTGGTCTTCTCTGTTCGGTCATCATGACTCCTTTCGGGGTTCCGGGTTCGGCTGCCTCGCAACCCCTTACAAGGCAGCCGAACCGAGATAGGAAGGTCAGGCCTGCGCGGCGAGGATCGCCTGCTTGGTGGCCTCGGGCATCGAGGCCCACTGCTCTGCGGTGAATCCGGCGGGCACGGACTCGGCCGGCGCCGAGGTGAGCGCGTCGGCCGCCGAACTCGCAGCAGCCCCACGATCGAACTCGTAGGTGTAGTCCTTGTAGGTGTAGGAACCGCTCTGGCCACCCTGGGCGCGCTTCTCCCCGTTGTAGACCGCCTCGAACACGACCCCGGGCCTCATGACCTCGGAGCCCTTCGATGCGCCGCTCTCGCGGATCGCCTCCACGAGGGCCTGCTTTCGCTTGCCCCAGTTCGGGATGTAGACACTCCGCGCGCCGTCATCGTCTCCATCCAGCCGCTGGTCGGTCTGGACCGAGACGATGAACTGCATCTTGGGGTCACCCGACGGGAAGGTGGCGGGCTGCTGGGTGGTGTAGTCGGTGACCTGCCGGTAGTCCACCGAGATGATGGGGCCGCGGACCTTTTCACCGGCGACGCTGTCCGCGGTGAACGCGGACTTGCTGCGGGTGCTGAGGGCCTTGTCGATGTCGTCGAGGATGCTCATTTTCTTGTTCTCATTTCTTCTCATGTGGCCCGAATCGCTTCTGCGACTGGGGGTCTAGATTCCGTTGCACTCGAACGGGGTGAGTGGGGTGGAGGCGTGGAAAGGGCACACGTAGCAGTCGCCGGTCGTGGCGGGGATCTTGTCGACGTTCTCGGGGTGGTTGTCGATGTCGAGGTCCCAGATCAGTGCGGTCGCCAGGTCGAGGCGGGCGAGGGTCTCGTCGACCACGGCGTCGTCGAATGGCTCGGTCCACAGGTGGGCGTGCTTGAGCTGTCCACCGCGGGGAAGGAAACAGATTCCCACCCGCTGCACGGGGATGCCTCGGTTGCACCACCCCCGCCCGTACAGGTGGGCTTGGCGGCGGTACACCTCCGACGGCCCGTGCCGTTTGTAGTGGTCAAATCGGCTCTGACCAGGGAATTTCCAGTCGATGACGGTGAACGTCTGGAGGTCGAGAAGGTCACAGGTGCCGGCCAGCCCTTGGCGGACGGTGACACGCTGCTCAGCCATCCATCGCATGCCGTCCCCATGGGCGATGCGGCGGGCGTTGTCGGCCTCGGCGTACGCCTGCACCATGGCGTGGGCGCCGGTGCCGACCACCGAGGGCAGTGGGTCGCTGCCTCGGCTGGTGTGCGGTGCCCCGTACAGTTTGAGGGCGAGTTTCCGGAGGCAGGGGGTTCCGACCTCGGAGGGGCCGAGGTCCCTTTGCTGGCTGCGTTCCTCGCCTGCGGAGCCGTCGATGATCATCTGCTTGAGGTCGCCGAGCAGATCGACGTCGGTCACGGTCATCGGAAACTCCTCGCTCGCTTCTTCTTCGGAGCATCGGGAGCGTCCAGGTTGTCCACGCAAACCGGAGTCCCATCAACCACGGAGGCCGCGTAGGCGTACATCCAGTACGCAGGCCTGAGAATCAGTAGGGCGTATCCCTCATCTCCGATGGCCGAGAGGATTCCGTCGGATGCGTCGAGGGAGTCGGCCTTGATGCCCATCTCCCTACCGTCGGCCAACCCAACGATCCAGTATTTCCGTCCATACCTCTCGGCAGAGGGGTTGTGCACGCCATACCTCATGACCCCCTGTGACCGAGGTCCGAAGCCTCCCAACGGGATCTCGGCAAGCTCGCCATGATGCCTGCCTCCACAGGAGCAGGAGCATTCACCCTCCTCCTCGGCGAGCAGGCAGCGTCCGTTGCACTGACCGCTGTCGATAAGGCCTCGGTAAGTGGTCATCACTCGACCACCCGGAAGGTGCGAACCTCGGTGGCGCGCATGAACTCAGCGACGATCTCGGGATGGGCTCGCTTGAGTGCCGTCTGGTCGAGGCTGTTGCGCTTGGTGTGCTTCCACGTCGCCACGGTGTGGCCGTCGAGTTTGCCGATCTCGTTGTCGCCCAGTGCGAGTTCGACATCGGCACGCAGGGATGCCCTGGTCTCGGCGAGGACCTTGATCTGTGCGTCGATGGCACGGATGGCGTCGATCTGGTCACGCACGGCGTCGAGGTCGACGATGTGCGGTTCGGTGGTGGTCATCGGGTCTCCTTGGGTGCGGTGCGGTAGTGCTCGTCGAGGGGGTCTCGCAGGTCGAGCACTCCGAGTGGGGTGTTGTCGATGTCGTGCAGCTCGTCGTCATCGGTGGGGATGTCGGGCCACAGGTAGGCGAGCGCCCAGGTGCCTGCGAGGCCTGCGAGGCAGCCGATCGCGCAGATGGCGGTGAAGGCGTCAGCGCTCATCGGACGGCCTCGGCGTGGCGGGTGCCGGCGTACGCGCCGGCGTAGGCCATCGCGGCACCCCATCGGGTGAAGAACCTGTCCCGCCCCGGGTCGGTGGGATGCTCCGCCCACCAACCGGTGACCATCCCGACTCCCGGCACCCATCGGGTCCCGCTGCCGACCGACCACTTCGCACGGTGCTTGGCCATCAGGCCACCTCCCCGATCCAGTCGTCCCAGTCGATGTCCTCTTCGTGGATCTCGGCTCCGTCGGCCGGGACCGCGGTGAGGAATGGGCAGAGGTCGTCGTCGGCGGAATGCCAACCGCTGCACCACGGGCACTCGATCAGTCCTCCGTCGGGGTCGGGCGGGTCGCCGGCAAGGTCGTACAGTCCGAGGTCACGCATCGCGGTCACCACCGACCAGGCGCAGGGGAGTGACCTCGGGCGGGAACGCCATCACTGATGCGACGAGCTGGAGGGCGCGGAGCAGGGTGACGGCCTCGGCGCTGATCATCCGGCGGCCGGACTTGGCGGTCAGGATGCGCACGGCCGCTAGTGGTTCGTCGGCGTTCCACTCTGGGTAGCGGTCGGGGTTGACGCCGTGGACGTCGACGCTGGCCCGGTCGGCCGCGATGTAGGTCGAGACGGATGAGTGGGGTCCGGCGAACTCGGTGATCTGCTCGAGGAGTCGGCCGGTGACCTCGGCGGTCGAGGTAGTCGTCTCGGTGCAGTCGGTGGAGTGACGACCGACCGACCGGCAGCAACGGTGGTAGGTGGAGTCGACGGTGGTCATGCCGCACCGTCCTTGAGATCGGCGAGGTAGGGGTCGATGATCACGCGGCGGATGACCTGCTGCGCCTCGGGGGAGAGGTCGCCGGCGTGGAAGTCGGCTGCGAATTCCCGTGCTCGACGCTTGATGTCGGCGGAGATCTCGTCGCGGGAGATCTGTGCCTTAGACTGGTCCTGCATTGAGAGCCTTCTTTCTCGTTGTGTTCGCCGTCCGTGTGTCCGCACGGGCGGCGATTTTTTGTTGGTCAGGCCGCGGCGATGCGCCGGTGCTTCTCCAGCACCGAGACTGGGACGTTGAGGGCGATGGCGAGCTTCTTGGTCACCCGCGCGTTGGGCTCTCGGCGTCCGTTCTCCAGGTCGCTGAGGTAGCCGAGAGACATCCCGGCAGCCTCGGCGAGGGAGGTGAGCGTGTGGCCGTCCTTCTCGCGGATGACGCGAAGCTCCTGCCACGTTCGGGGCGGTGGGAGTTCGTTCTTCGTCATGCGTTCGAAGGTACTGCGTAGAAGTGCGTAGGTCAAGCGTAGATCGCACGAAGTGATGCGTAGTGGCCGTGACCTGCGGTGTTCGAAAACGACATGCGTGTAATTGCGAAAGTTGGCGGGATTCCCAGGACTGGACTTCGCACACCTACGCTTGCATGGTGAGTGACATGGGAACGCCCTCAGCACCGCCAGAGGCTCGGCTGATCGACGCCGCGCAGAAGGCGGCGGTACCGAAGCTGTCGATGCGCAAGGCCGCAGAGATGGCTGGGATGAGCGAGGGGCGTTGGCGTCAGATCGTGAAGGGCTTCCAGGGGACCGGCACAGGCCGGATTCCGGTGGTCGCACCTGACGAGACGATCGCCCGCATGGCACTCACGGTTGGGCTCGCGCCTGACCAGCTCGATGAGGCTGGGCGCCCGGACGCCGCAGGAATCCTGCGGCACCTGCTCGCAACCAGCGAGCAGCCGGATGTCGAACTCACCGGGGTCTCAACAGACAGGCTCCTCGGCGAGATTCGGCGGCGAATCGAGGGGGCTGGAAATGGGAAGCTGGAAATTGCGCCGGAACAGGGAACACCGGGCGAAGCGGGTCAAGGCCAGAAGACCTCAGACGACGCGGAGGATCGGGCGACTGATGCTATCCGGAGTCGCTTCGGTTCCGAGTCGGACGAGGGTCAAGAGCTCAAGTAGCTGGTCATCCGTCAGTCGTCTGGTGTCGAAGCGTGGCGCCATGTCGGCGATGTCGGCGAGGATCTGTGGTCGGTGCATGAGAGATTAGTAGCGCTCGACTCCGACAATCAGATCGCACAGGTGTTCGAATTCATCCGACCGGACCACAGGAGGCCTCAATGACGACTGAGAGCAAGCGCAGTACATGGTGGATCTGGGTCGCTGTGCCCGTGCTCGTACTCGCTGCCATCGTCGCCATGATCGCGGCCAACACCTCAGATGACCCCAGCCCGGAAGAGCGGGAGGCCGCACGCGTCGAGGCGGTGACCGACCCGCACAACCTCGACAGCGCGGCCACCGTCGCGTGTGAGCACGCGCTGAAAGACGCTGCGTACAACCCTGGATCGGTGGAGACCCGTCGCGTGCAGGTGACCACGCCGTCGAGCCGTTACGGTGAGTGGGAGGTCACCGGAGAGGTGAACGCGCAGAACCGACTCGGAGGCATGGCCGGCTACCGGCGGTTCGAGTGCCTGGTGACATGGACGGGTGAGGATCGGGTCATGCGGGCAACAGTCACAGGGCCAGCTTGATCACGATCGACCCCGGATCGAAACTGCCCGGGCCACGCACAGTCGACCGCAGGATCGTCACCGACGCCAGCGCCCGGACAAGAGCACGCCGCTCGGACACAGACGCCCGCCCCCAGTAGTCGCGCGCCGCCGGACCGAGAGCATCACCAGGGATCGGCATCGGGGACACGGACGCCCGCCGTCGGGCCTCGGCGATCTGCGGCAACAACTTGGCTTCGATGCGCGCGAGCGCAGACGCGGAGAGCCCGCCGCTGGCCGCCTCATCGGTGAAGGCATCCAGACGCGACTGGAGTGCCACCAGCTCCTCGTGTGCGGCGGCAGCGGCCGGGTCGTCGCGGGTGAACGCCGACGGCGACAGACCCTCCAGGGTGGCGATGACGAACTCGGAGACCATCTCGTCGGCGCGGTCCACCCGCCGGCGCACACACACCGCCGAGGTCGAGCAGACATAGGTGGCGTTGATGTGCTTGGACCGGGCTGACGGCGGATCGAAGTAGCGCACGGTGGCGCCGCAGACGCCGCAGACGGCGATCCCGGACAGCAGGTGCTTGACCTCGGTGCTGTCGTTCATCCGGCGGTCAGGGTCCCGGTACAGGGCGCACAGCCGATCCCAGGTATCGCGGTCGAGGATCGCGGGCCAGCGGCCCGGTCCGACGACCTCACCGCGGTGCTCCCGCAGACCGGCGACCGCGGGGCGCACGAGCATCACCCGCAGACGTTGGGACAGCCACGCACTGCCGGTCGGGGTGGGAATGTCGCGTGCGGTGAAGTCGGCGCAGACGGACCGGCCGGACTCGCCGCCGAGGATGCGTTGTGCGGCCTCGCGCAGGATCGCGGCCTGTTCGGGCATCAGCTCCCACGACTCGGTGCGGCCGGTGCGCGGGTCGCGGACGGGGCGGTAGCCGTATGGTGCGCGTCCGGCGGGGCGTCCGGCGAGGGCGGATGCGCGTTTGCCGCGCAGGACGCGCTCACGGATCTGCTCGGCCTCTTTCTCGGCGAGCAGCGCGTCGAGGCCGGTCGAGAATCGGTCGTCGCCGTGGGAGAGGTCGTAGAGCCGTCCGCTGTAGCACCAGGCGACGCCGCGCTCGGCGCAGAGGTCTCGGAGTTCGACGTAGGCCGCGAGGTCGCGTTGCGCTCGGGAGGCCTCCCAGGTGACCAGGACATCGCCGGAGCGGAGGACGTCGGCGAGGCGGCGGTAGGCGGGACGGTCTTTACTCGACCAGCGTGAGGCCCCGATGTCGTCGTCGCACAGCACCTCGGCGACATCCCAGTCTCGGGTGCGGCACAGCTCTCGGCACTCGCGCTCTTGGTCATCGGTGCTGGTCGAGCGTCCGCTGTGGTCGTTGGAGACGCGGGTGTAGATGATGGCGCGCATATGCACATGCTCGCACATCCGGCCTC
>NZ_JBSFRM010000042.1:0-25993 GCF_053589235.1 Gordonia sp. NPDC003376
GGGGGTTTCGACTCGACTTGTCGCTGCGCTCCTCGTCGGCTCAACCATCATGTGGCTCTTGGTGGTTGAGCCGGGACCGAGCATCGCGAGGACCCGTGTCGAAACCTGGTGAGCTGACCGTGTCCGCAGCCACTCCAGGTGTCGCACTCACCGTCGCTTCCGGGCAACCCAGATCCGTTGGGCCGCGATGATCGTCAGGCCGGCCGCCGCCGCCGACAGCGAGTACGCCGCCGTGCCCGCAATGCCGAACGACTCGTACAATTCGGCGCCGACCTTCGCACCGATGGCCGCGCCGGTGAAGGTGCTGAAGATGAAGATCGCATTGGCCCGCGGGCTGGCGGCGGCCACCTCGGCGAAGAAGGAGACCTGATTGGGGACCTGGACGACGAAGTTCATCGTCGCCAGGCCTGCCAGCGCGATCCCGATCACGACCGTGTCGGTCGGCTCGACGAGCAGGATGAGCGCGCCGGTGCATCCCATGGCCAACGCGGCCACACGGACGCCGTCGTCGCCGATGACGGACATCATGGTCCCGGCGAACGGTGTGACGACCGCTGCCACCAGACCGACGAGTGCGAACACACCCGCCTGCGTCGACGACATACCGGCATGGTCGACGAGGTAGAGCGCGGCGACGGTCCAGGCCGCATTGAACGAACTGAAGGCGAGGAACTGCAACGCCGAGGCGTAGCGCACCGCGGGACTGCTACGCAGGATCGCAGGCAGCGATGCGATCATCGCCCGATATGTGGCGACCCGCTCGGGTGGAGCATGCCTGTCCAGGACCGAGCCGACGACGATGACCATGGCCGCGACCGTGGCACCAGCGACAAGGTAGACGATGCGCCAGCCCCATGCCTCGGCGATCAGGGTGGCGAGGGCCCGCCCGCCGAAGATTCCGACGGCCAGACCCGCGACGATGACGGCGGTCGCGTTCCCGGCATGTTCGGGTGGCGCGACCCGAGAAGCGAGTGGATTCAGCAGCTGGACGACACTCGCTCCGGCACCGGCCAGGAACAGCAGCAGGCACAGCAGCCAGAGCTGCGGCGCCACAACGCAGATGACGAGCATGACAGCGGTGAACACCAGTTGAATCCGGATGAGCCGTCGAGGTCGACAGATCTCGCCCGCGGGCACGAGGGTGAGCACTCCGATCGCGTAGCCTGCCTGAACCGCGGACGCCGTCCATGCCGCGGTCGACGCGCTCACCCCGAACGTGGAAGCGACCCAAGCCAGTACCGGTTGGGGCAGATAGACGATGCTCACCGTGACACCCGACACGACGGCACCGACCACCACCACGAGCCACCACGGCGCCGAACTCACCCGCCGCGGGACGGTCCCGGCGGATGCGCCCGTAGCCCAATCGATGGTCACAGCGATCGGCTGGTCAAAGCGGGCTCGATTCCGAATGTGACCGCGAGGGCATCGATCTTGCGGGCGGTTGCGAGTCGTGGGGTGTCACTTCCGTCCCGGATCACGCCGCCGCGCAGTGCATGTGCCGCAAGGAAGTCCCGGGCCTCGGCCACGGCTTCGGGACTCGGACTCATCGCCGCGTTGATCAGTGGTGCGTGCATCGGCTGCAGACACAGCTTTCCCGTCATCCCCAGTGATGCACCGGTTCCCACTCGTGCGATCACCGTGTCGTCGTCCGGCGAGAGAGTCGGCCCGTCGATGGGGCCCGGGAGCCCGGCCGCCCTGCTGGCCACCACCAACCGCGAACGGGGGTAGGCCAGTGCTTCGTCGGTGTCGGCCACGCCGACATCGCGTCGGTAGTCGCCGCTCCCGAAGGCCAGACGCGTCGTATGTGGCTCTGCCGCGATATCCGTCGCGTTCTCGATGCCACGCGCCGACTCGATCAACGCCACGATCGGGGTCGCCGGGCCCAGGCCGGCGGCCGTGTCGGCGACGTCTCGGACGGATTCGGTCTTCGCCAGGATCACCCCGGCCAGTCCGTCGAGCCCGGAGAGATACTCGATGTCCTTGGCCCAGTGGGTGGTGGTGCGGTCGTTGATCCGCACCCAGGCCCGAGTACCCGCGAGCCATGAGACGAGGCGATCCCGTGCCGAATCCTTGGCGTGTGGCGCAACTGCATCCTCGAGATCGAAGACCACGACGTCGGGGTCGGCCCCCGGCGGTATGTCATGGGCATCGGGTCGCGCGGAATTCACGAGCAGCCAGGACCGCGCCAGCCGCTCGTCGATGCAAGGCGATGTGGACGTGCGCAACTGGGTCATCGGGTCTAGCCCTCCGTATCGGATCGATCAGGGAACAAGTGTCGTGCGCTGTGCTCGGGCGGTCCACCGACCGTCCGCCGAGGTCACCTCGATCGGATGGCCGAAGCACTCGCTGACGTGCTCCGAGGTGAGCACGGTCTCGACAGCGCCGGCCGAGACGACGGCGCCGTCGGCCATCAGCAGGCAGTGACCGGTGCTCGACGGCAGCTCCTCCAGGTGGTGCGTGACCGTCACCGTGGCCAGTCCCGGGACCTCGGTTCGGAGCAGGTCCATCATGGTGAGAAGCTGTTCGCGGGCAGCCAGATCCAGGCCGGTCCCGGGTTCGTCGAGCAGGAGCAGTCGGGGACGCGACATCAGTGCCCGGGCGATCAGTGCCCTTCCCCGCTCACCTTGCGACAGCGTCGACCACCGCAGCTCACGCCGTCGGTCCATCCCCGTGACACCCAACAGCATTGCGGCGCGCTCGATCTCATCCGGCTCGGGATGGCGGCGACGCGACAGGACCGACGTATTGGTCAACCCGCTGAGCACCACCTCGAAGACGGTGAGGTGCGCCTCCAGATGGTGTCGGGGATCCACGTGCCCGATGTCGGCCCGCAACCCCCGCATGTCGACTCGCCCGAGCACATGGCCGAGCACACTGACCGATCCTCGGGTCGGATGGACACGGGCGCCGAGCAGACTGAGCAGGGTGCTCTTGCCGGCACCGTTGGGCCCCAGAACGGCCCAGTGCTCGCCCTCGTTCACCGTGAAGTCGACCCCGCGGAGGATCGTCCGACCCTCGCGGACGAGATCGACATCACGGATGTCGAGAACGGTCTCATCTCTCACGGATTCCTCCTGTCTTGGTCGGTGCGTGGAACGACGGCCGAGCCGGGACGCAGGTCTGACCGGCTCGGCCGTCGGGTCTGGTGTCAGCGGGCGCCGGCAGCCCCCGTCGACACCGCTGGTGCCGACGTCGCCTCGGGCTCCTGAAGCCATGTGCGGACCTGCTTCTCATCCGCATCCAACAGTGGGGGTGCGGTGTGCGAGGTCCGGCCGATGGCCTCGCCGTCGAGGCGTTCGAGGCGCAGCGACGGACCGGGGAGTTCGATCGCCCCGAGGACGGGGTGATCGACCTGTACCAGGAGCCCCTGCGACCGGGTCTGATCCCATTCGTAGACCTCGTCGATCCGTCGGATCGCCCCCGACGGGACACCGGCCTCGGCGAAGGTCTGTAGCCAATGGGCACGGTCGGCGCGGGTGAGCGACGACTCGATGGCGTCCACGAGCTCACGGTGGTGTGCCATGCGATCGGCGTTCGTCCGGAAGCGGCCGTCGTCGCCGTCCATACCGATGGCGGAAACGAATGCCGTCCACTGACTCTCGGAGCCGACCGCGATCTGCACATGACCGTCGGCGCAGGCGAAGGCGCCGTACGGGGCGATCTGGGGATGGTGATTGCCGGAGGGCGCGGCCTGCTCGTGGGCCACGGTCCACCTGGTGCCCTGATATGCATGCGCACCCACCATCGCAGCGAGCAGCGATGTCCGGACCATGGCACCCCGTCCGGTCCTCGAGCGGTCGTGGAGTGCAGCGAGAACGCCGATCGTGCCGTTGAGTCCTGCGAGGATGTCGCCGATCGGAATGCCCACGCGCGTGGGGTGATCCGCATCGGGGCCGGTGACCGCCATCAGTCCGGCCTCGCCCTGTGCGATCTGGTCGTACCCCGCTCGGTGTCCCTCGGGGCCGTCGTGGCCGAAGCCGGTGATCGACAACACCACGAGTCCGGGATTCAGTGCCTCGAGCTGCTCGGCGGAGAAACCCAGCCGATCGAGCACGCCGGGACGGTAGTTCTCCACCAGGACATCGGCCCGGCGCAACAGATCCCGGAGTACCTGGGCGTCACCCGCCTCCTTGAGGTCCAGCTGGATCGACTCCTTGTTGCGGTTGGCCGCCAGGAAGTACGTCGCCTGCGGGTCGTCAGCGGGGCCGACGAAGGGCGGACCCCAGATGCGGGTGTCGTCGCCGTGGCCCGGGGGCTCGACCTTGATCACCCGGGCCCCGAGGTCGGCCATCATCATGGTGGCGTGCGGGCCGGCCAGTGCCCGCGACAGGTCGACGACCAGGATGTCGTCGAGAGGGGCCGTGTCCGTGGGGTTCTCGTCCCACGCGGTGGTGCTGTGCAGCGTCATGTGTTTCTCTGTGTTCTCGATTGCCGACGGCGGGCCGGGGTCAGTGGATGAGCAGAACTTTGCCGGTGGTCTTGCGTGATTCCAGTGCGGTGAAGGCATCCGTCACCTTGTCGACGGGGTATCGGTCGCCGATCGAGACGGTCAGGTCGCCCTTGGCGAGCCAGCCGAACAGCTCGTCGGTGCGGCGGCGGAGTTCCTCGGGTGTGTGGATGTGGTGCATGACGGTCGGGCGGGTGACGAACAGGGAGCCCGCCGGACTCAGCCGCCGGATGTCCAGCGGGGGAGTCGGTCCGCCGGAGTTGCCGAACACCGCGTAGGTTCCCCGGATCGCCAGCGACTCGAGGCTGCCGTCGAAGGTGGGTCCGCCGACACCGTCGTAGACGGCGGCGACGCCCAGTCCACCGGTGATGCGCTCGACCTCGGTGACGAAGTCGTCGTAGCCGATCGCATGGTCGGCTCCGGCCGCGCGTGCGGCGAGAGCCTTTGCCTCGGAGGACACGGTGCCGATCACCGTGGCGCCCCGCAGCTTCGCCACCTGGGTCAGCATCTGACCGACGCCGCCGGCCGCGGCATGCACGAGCACCGTGTCGCCGGTGTGGATCGGGTAGGTGTCGGTGGCCAGGTAGTGCGCGGTGACGCCTTGCATCAACACGGCGACCGCGTGCTCGTCGTCGACGTCGTCCGGGATCGGGACCACCTTCCCGGCGTCCACCGCGGTGTGGTCGGCAAAGCTGCCCTGCCCGCCGGCCAACCAGCCGACCCGCTGACCCACGTCGAGGTCGGTGACCGAGTCGCCCACCTCGGCGATGACACCCACGCCCTCGACACCGGCGAGGAACGGTGCAGCGACCGGTGTCATCCCCTGACGCTGGTATGCGTCGAGGTAGTTGACGCCGGAGACCGTCACCTCGACGACGACCTGACCGGCAGCCGCGGTGGGACGGTCGACCTCGACCACCTCGTAGACCTCGGGTCCTCCGTGGTTCTTCACTTCGATTGCGCGCATGTCCGTCTCCTGCCCTTCTGGGTGGTTCGATCGAGAGTTCTCGTGGCCGGGTCTGATTCGGATCAGATCGCCAGGCGGACGTTGATCTGCTTGGTCTGGGTGAAGCCGGCGATCATGCCCTCCAGGGACACCTCGCGGCCCATGCCGCTGTCCTTGACGCCGCCGTAGGCCTGTCCGACGACCTGACCGCCACCCTGATTGACCTGCACCCAGCCGGCCTCGAGCCGGTTGGCGGTGGTGAGCGCGTCGTTGATGTCGTCGCTCCAGACGTAGGCGGCCAGACCGTACGAGGAGTCGTTGGCCATCCGCACGACGTCGTCGACGTCCGTCCAGGAGATCGCCACGATCACGGGTCCGAAGATCTCCTCGCGGGCGAGCCGGAAGTCGTTGTCGCCGCCGGTGAACAGGGTCGGCACATGGAAGTAGCCCTCCGACAACCGTCCCGCAGTGGGTGGCGTCCCGCCGGTTGCGACGGTGAGGTTCGGATTCGCCAGTCCCTCGTCGATGTAGTCGCGGATCGAGGTGAACTGGGTCTCGTTGATCACCGCACCGATATCGGAGGCGTCGTCGAGCGGATCTCCCACCACGAGTTCCCGGAGACGGGCCGACAGGCGTTCGGTCACCTCGTCCTCCACGTCGCGGTGAAGGAACAATCGTGAACCGGCGGTGCAACTCTGGCCTTGACGGCTGACCCGTGAGGAGAGCAGCAGTCCGTCGATCAGGGCGTCGGTCACCGTGCCCGGGAACACGATCGACGGGTTCTTGCCGCCGAGCTCCAGCGAGACGTGGGCCAGGCGTTCGCCGGCGGAGGCCGCGATCCGTCGTCCGACCTCCGTGGAGCCGGTGAACGACACCTTGTCGACGCCCGGATGGTCCACCAGCATCGAGCCGGTGGTGCTGCCCGGCCCGGTGAGGACGTTGAGTACGCCGTCGGGCAGGAACTCCGAGCAGATCTCGGCGAGGAGGATGATCGACAACGGCGCGTCCTCGGCCGCCTTGAGGATCACGGTGTTGCCGGCCGCCAGGGCCGCCGGCACCTTGAAGCCGGCGATCATCAGCGGAGAGTTCCAGGGGAGTATCCCGGCGACCACGCCGATCGGTTCCTGCCGGGTGTACTGCAGTTGGTCTGCGCCCGCCGGGAGCGTGATGCCCTTCACCTCACCTGCGACGCCACCGAAGTAGCGGAAGAGCGAGGCCAGAGTGGCCACCTCGGGACGGGCCTGCGTGCGGATGGCATTGCCGGTGTCGGCGGCGGTAATCCGGGCGAGATCTTCGGCGCGCCTTTCGATCTCGTCGGCGATCTGCAGCAGGACCCGCTGCCGGGCGGTGAAATGCGCGTCGCGCCAGGGACCGAAGGCGCGGCGTGCGGCATCGACGGCACGGTTGACATCTGCCGCACCTGCCTGCGGAACGCGGGCGAGGACGACGCCGGGCCGGGCCGGGCTGATGATCTCCCGCCATTCGCCGGTGCTCGAGTCCGCCCAGGAGCCGTCGATCAGCATCAGCTTGGTGGTCACATCGTCTGCAGCGGGGCGGTTTTCGGTGGTCAGCAGCAGGCTGTCGGTCATGACAGGGTCCTTCCCTCGGTGGTGTCGGCGCCCACTGCACCGGCAGGGGCTCTGGTGGTGGTCGCAGGAATGGTGGTTGCAGGAGTGGGGGGTGCGGGTGCCGTGACGGGCGGCGCGTCGGCGCGGTCGATCGCGAAGTAGTCCACCCCGCGGGTCTCCCGAGCGAGGATCAGCGCGACGGCGCTCACGAGCAGGGCGGCCAGCAGGTAGACGGTGATGGGTCCGGAACCGCCGAATGCCGCGAGGAGCGCGCCCGCGATGATCGGGGCCGCCGCACCGGCGAAGATCGAGGTGACCTGTGCGCTGATCGAGATGCCGGTGTAGCGCATCCGGGTGGGGAACATCTCGGTGAAGTAGGCCGCTTGCGGACCGTACATCAGTGCCTGGGCGATGAGGCCGATGATGAGCGCCCAGAAGATGATCCAGGTGTTGTGGGTGTCGTACATCGGGAACACGACGAGCGCCCAGACGGCGGCGAGGACGATGCCGGACCCGATCACGGGCCTGCGGCCGATCCGATCGGACAGGTAGCCGCAGAACGGCACGCTGACCAGGTGCACGATGTGGGCGAAGAGCATGACCTCGAGGATCTCGGATGCCTCGGCGTGGACCGCGATGGTCAGATAGGTGATCGTGAACGACGCGACCATGTAGTAGGTGGTGTTCTCCCCGAAGCGCATTCCCATCGCGGTGAGCAACTCACGCGGCCGCTCACGGAGCACCTCGCGAAGCGGGGACTGCTGCTTCTCCTGGGCTGCGGCCCTCGCCTGCGCCGCCTTGAACACCGGTGCGTCGTCGATGGAACGTCGGATGTAGTAGCCGAGCAGCACCAGCGCGGCCGAGGCGAGGAACGCGATCCGCCAGCCCCAGGCGAGGAATTGGTCGTCGTCGGTCGTTGCTGCGAGTACGGCCATCATGGCCGTGGCGAGGATGTTGCCCGCGGGTACGGCGGCCTGCGGGAAGCTGGCCCACAGACCGCGCCGATCCGAACCTCCGTGTTCGCTGACGAGCAGTACGGCGCCACCCCACTCGCCGCCGAGGGCGAATCCCTGGATGAAACGCAGGACCACCAACATCACCGGCGCCCAGACCCCGACCATGGCGTAGGTCGGGAGCAGACCGATGGCGACGGTGCACAGCCCGATGATCAACAGGCTCAACTGCAGGAGCTTCTTGCGACCGATGGTGTCGCCGTAGTGGCCGAAGACGATCCCGCCAATGGGCCGGGCCACGAATCCCACGGCATAGGTTCCGAAGGCCGCGATGATCCCGACGATGTCGGAGCCGGCGTTGGGGAAGAACACCTTGCCGAAGACCAGTGCGGCGGCGGTGCCGTAGATGAAGAAGTCGTACCACTCGATGACCGTGCCGGCCGACGACGCCCCGATGATCCTCAACGATGGGCGTTTCCGCGAATCCGCAGTGGGCCCAACAGTGTTCGTGGTCATCGCGCCGCCCCTACCCGAGTGGCACCGGTAGCCGCACGCAACGACGTGATCAGTGAGGAGCAGTCCAGCTGTGCGGCGCCGCCCTCGAGATGCTCGCCGAACAAGCGGAGGGCGGTGCCCGCGGTTTCCAGTGCGCTTCCGGTCGACTCGCCGGCCCTGAGCGCCAGGGTCAGGTCCTTGACCAGGAGGGCGGTGGTGAACCCCGGTGTGAAATCACGGCCGCTGGGGGAGTTCTCGACGACGCCCGCGACGGGGTACCAGTGGCGGAGCGCCCAGTTGTCTCCGGAGGAGCGGGACACGACCTCGAAGAGTGCGGTGGTGTCGAGGCCCAATTGCTCTGCGAGCGCGACACCTTCGCAGGTTGCGGCGAGGCAGGTACCCAGGATCATGTTGTTGACGATCTTCACGGCCTGACCGGAGCCGGGGCCGCCGATGAGTTCGACGAACTTGCCGTATGTTTCGAGGATCGGGCGTGCGGTGTCGAATGCCGCGGCATCGCCCCCGACCATGACGGTCAGCGTTGCGGCCTCGGCGCCGGTGATCCCGCCCGAGACGGGGGCATCGAGGAACTGCACACCGCGGCGCCCCGCTTCATCGTGCAGACGTCGGGCCTGGATGACGTCGACGGTGGACGAGTCGATGATGACGGTGTGCGGGTCGGCTGCGTCGAACACTCCGCCGGTCCTGGTCAGAACGTCGGTGACGAGATCGCCGTTCGGCAGCATCGTCACCACGAAGTCCGAGCCCCGGACGGCTGTGGCGGCGTCATCGTAGAGGGTGACTCCGTTGGTGGCCGCGGTTGCTGCCATCACCGGATTGATCTCCAGGCCGCGGACCTCATGTCCTGCCTTGATCAGGTTGGCGGCCATGGGATTACCCATCTGGCCCAAACCGATCCATGTGATCGTCGCCATCGACTTCTCCTGCTCGTGTGGTTGGGGGCACCCGCCACCTGGTGTGCGGCGGATGAACTGAGTCACAGCGTGGCCCCGACATGACGTGCAAACAAGCACCGAGTTGGAAAGATGCACATGCTAAAGTGCAAAATAGCTGGTCGCATGCTGTTCTCTGTCGAGATGGGTAGTCATGAATGATCCTCAGACCGTCCTCCGGAATCTCAAGACCGATGACCTCCGGTACCTGCTGGCCGTGGCGAGTACGGGCCGGATCGGTGCGGCGGCAGATCATCTGAACGTCGATGCGAGTACGGTGTCGCGCCGGCTCAGGGTGCTCGAAAAGACCTTGGGCACAAGAGTCATCACGAGATCTTCCGATGGATGGGAGCTCACCGACTTCGGTAGTTCCATCGTCGAGCGCGCCAGACCCATCGAAGACGCTCTCGAGAGCGTTGCGCGCGCCGTGGGCGGGGAATCCGACGATGCGATCCGCGGTGACTTCAGGCTCACCGCACCGGATGGGTTCGCGACCGCCTTCGTGGTGCCGGCACTCAAGCGCCTACGGATGAAGCATCCTGGCCTGAACATCGAACTCCTCACAGCGACAAGGCAGCTCAATCTGCATCAGGCAGGATTCGATCTCGCGATCGCCGTCGGCACGCCGGTGACCAAGCGGCTGTTCACCGAAACGCTGACGTACTACCGCCTGGCCTTCTACGCCACCGACGAGTACCTCGAGCGCAACGGCACGCCACGGGATCTCGACGAGCTCGCCGGGCACACCATCGCGTTCTACGTGGAATCCCTGTTACAGGTGGGCGATCTCGACTTCAGCCACTATGCGCCGGGGGTCGACGTCCGGTTCGCCTCCACCAACATCTTCGCCCAACTCGAGGCAGCCGCGTGCGGAGCCGCGATCGCCCTGATCCCTCGGTTCATGGCGCTGCGGGAACCCCGGCTCCGCGAATTGGGTCACCTCCGACTCGACGGGCGTCTGCGCTACGTCCTCGCTGCTCGACGCGAGGCTCTGACGAGGCCGACCGTGATGGCGGTTCGGAGTGCCTTGGCGCAGGAGGTCGCCTCGCGCGCCGAGGAACTCGTCTAGTGCCGCCCGAGGAACTCGGCTGGTGTCGCCGAGGAACTCGTCTGGTGCCGGTGGCGGACCACTGATCTCCTCACGTTGTGAAACGGCACGGCCTGGGCTGGCGCTTCGTGCAATTCTGCAAGTGGTCGCTGTTGACCTGGGCGTTGACCGCCCAGGCGGGTCTACCGACACTTGGAGCACCGAACAACAACGACGGAGATCGGATGCTATTGGCGCGCCGGTCTTTTCGAAGGAGATTCTGATGAGCACGATCGCCTGGATCGGACTGGGACACATGGGTGTGCCGATGTCGCGCAACATGGTCGAGGCCGGACACACGGTGTACGGATACGACATCTCGGAGGCACAACGTGCGGCGGCGCGGGCGAACGGTGTCCAGATCGCCGATTCCATCGCCGATGCCGTACGCGATGCCGACGCGGTGTTCACCATGTTGCAGTCGGCGAAGGTCGTCGAAGAGGTCGTGACCGGCCCCGATGGTGCGTTCGCCAACATGCCCACGGGCACGGTCGTGGTGGATTGTTCGACCATCGGCATCGACATGGCGAAGACGCTGGCCGCCGCGGCGGCAGACCACGGTGTCGGCTTTGTCGACGCACCGGTGTCCGGCGGTGTGGAGGGGGCCGCAGACGGCACCCTCAGCCTCATGCTCGGCGGCGAGATCGAGCATGTGGCAGCCGCAGAGCCGCTCCTCAAGTCGGTGGGCTCCTACATCGTCCATGTCGGGCCGAGCGGCGACGGTCAGGCGATGAAGGTCGTCAACAACGCGATGATGGCGGTGGGAATGGCCACCGCCTGCGAGGTGTCGGTCCTCGCCCAGCGACTCGGGCTCGATCCGCAGGTGTTCTTCGACATCGTCACCCGGTCATCCGGAGAGTCATGGGTCTTCCGCAACTGGTTCCCGCTCCCGGGCGTGGTGGAGACGTCGCCGAGCTCCCACGGATACGAACCCGGATTCATGATCGATCTGATCCACAAGGACCTCCGACTGGCCACGGCCACCGCGGCCGAACACGATGTCCGCCTCGAGACGGCCACCGCCGCCCAGCAGCTCTTCGCCGGCGCATCGGCGGCCGGTGCCGGCGAGCTCGACTGCACCGGGCTTGCGGTCACCCTGGGTGCCGACGTCGGAAAGCCGGTTGTCGCAGTGTGATTCCGTGCAGTGTGATTCCGTGCTGTGTGATTCCGTGCGGCCCGCCCGAGGAGGCGGGCCTTGTCCGATCAGAACCGACCCGAGGAACTCGTCATGTCCCTGTTCGTCTTGACCTACCGCTACATCGACGACGCCGAGCGTGTTGCTCGCGTGCGTCCCGAACACCGTGCCCACCTTCGGGAGCTGTCCGACGCGGGTGAACTGGTCCTGGCCGGTCCGCTGGGCGCTCCGGGGCCGTTGGGTGGCCTGCTGATCTTCGACGTCGACTCCGCGGCTCGCGTGGTCGAACTCTCGGACGAAGATCCGTTCCACATGCATGGCATCGTGCAGGAGCGCACGGTCCAGCCGTGGACCCTGTCGATCGGAAGCGAGATCTTGTTGTTCGACAACTGAATCAGCTGGTATTGCGCACGGGCCGGGTGCTCTCTTCGGCAGGGGAGGGCCCCGGCCGTACGTCGTCGATCCGTCAGGCCGGGACGGTGCCGCATGGGGAAAGGCGGCGCACGACGTGGTCGGCGGCCAGGGCCGTGACATCACAGACCGCCCCCAGTGGCAGCAGCGCACGGGTGCCGGCCGCGGTGTCGTGTTCGCCTGCACGAAGCACGATGCGTGGCCTGTCGGTGATCCCATGTGCGGAGACCGCCACGGCGAGGTTGTCCAGATCGCTCGATCCCACCGCGGCGATCGCAGCAGCCTTCGACAGCCGCGCCTTCTGGAGCAACGCACGATCGATGCCATGGCCGACGATCGTGGGGATACGTAGGTCGTGGATGATCCGCAGGCCGGGGGCATCGTGATCGCGTTCGACGGCCAAGACCGGTATCCCCAACTCGCGCAGTTGGATACATAGCCGGGCGCCGACCTGACCGAGACCCACGACGATGACGTGTCCGCTGCGTGGCAGCGAACGCGGCCCGAGCAGGCCGAGTAGGCGTGGACCGATGGACCGGTCGACGATTCCCGCCGTGAAGACGGCCGTGACGATGACGGTGACGAACATCGACAGTGCGGCCAGGACGGCGTAGGCCGAACCGTGCGGATCCTCGGCCGGGCCCACGGTGGTGACCACCCGGACCGCCTCGTGCAATGCGGTGGGGACGGTCCGGTGCTCGGCGAGCACGAGCCACATCAGATCCACGACCACGATGGCCGCCAGGCCGACGAGGCCGAGGAGCATCATCCGGGACCCCACGTCGGTGGTCCGTGCGAAGCCGCTCAGGTGCGTTGCGGCCGTGGCGGCACCTCGGGTGATCGCCCGCAAGAACCCGCGTCCTCGGCCGGACTCGGTGTCGAGTGTGGTGTCGCCGATGCACATTCGCGTCAGATGCGGCACCGCCAGATCGGCGGGTGAGGTCACCTCGCAGTGTGGCACCAGGCGTTTCAGTTCGTCGCCGATCGTGCGATCGAAGATCGTGACCAGGATCGACGCATCCGGTGCGCGGTGTGCACAGGCGAGTGCGTGGTGTAGCGCCCGGATGTCGTCGTGTTCGAGGATCGCCACCCAACGGGTCCCGGGACCGAGCGCGACCGCCAGGTCGGTGTCCGTGGGCGCCGGAAGGTGGACGGCCCCGGTACCCCTCAGGGTCAGCTCGGTGGCCACCCGCTCGGCAGCCGAGGTCCGGCCGATGATGACATACGGCGACCCCGAACCGGTGTCACCGCCATCGGTCGAATCGGTTCGGGGACGCCTCGGCGTGCCGGCGCGGAGCCGTCTCGACATATCCGAGATCAGCGAACGCTTGTGTCGCACAGGGCCGATCGATCCGACATCGGGCAAGAGATCCGCCATCAGGCCACCTCCCTCGTTGATGGTTTTCCCGCATCTCCGAGCACGGAGACTTCTCGCGCCGCTCGGCACGATGAACGTTCAACCTAGGTTGTCGATCCATGAGAGTCAATGCAGCAGAGGAGAAGTGGGAGTTGGTCGGGTCTGATCGAGGTGTCGCGCCGAGCGTCCGGTCCGGTACACATGGCACTGTCTGCATCCGACACACATAGCGCCGCGAGTGCTCGCAATACTTCGTAGGTCGGCGCCGCAGTGATCTGGGACACAGGTCCTCGGTCCCGACGAGACAAGTGTTCATGTTCTCTCGAAGGGGATCGTCAATGTCCATCGAATCCATCGCTGTCGACCCGGGCCTGGGATTCTCACCGGAAAGCCGGAGTTTCGCGCAGTTGATCGACGGCGAGCTGGTCGCCGGCGCGACCTCGACCCCGGTCGTCGATCCGGCCACCGGTGCTCCGTTCGCGACCGCCCCCGTTGCCGATTCCGGCCAGCTCGACACCGCTGTCGCCGCAGCCCGTCGCGCCCTCGGCCCGTGGCGTGCCACCTCCTGGGAAGCACGGGCAGCCATAGTGATCCAGATCGCCGACATCATCGAGTCCAACTCCGAGGTGCTCGCGCGGCTGACCACTCTGGAACAGGGAAAACCGCTCTCCGAGGCACGAGACGATGTGCAGTGGTCGGCCGACTTCGCCCGCCACTTCGCGTCCGTCCGGCTGACCCCGGAGGTCGTGCGGGACGACACCACGGCCTACGTCGAGATCCGGCACGATCCGGTAGGTGTCGTCGGGGCCATCTGCCCGTGGAACTTCCCCCTGTTCCAGGCGGTGTACAAGCTGGCGCCGGCGCTGATCACCGGTAACACCATGGTGCTGAAGCCGTCACCGACAACGCCGCTCGCCACCATGTACTTCGCGGAGCTCGTCGCGGAGGTGATCCCCGCCGGCGTCTTCAACGTCGTCGGCGATGCCGGCGAGCTCGGACCGATGCTCACCGAGCACGCCGGTATCGACAAGGTCTCGTTCACTGGATCGACCGGGGTCGGCCGGCGGGTGATGGCGGCATCCGCGCAACAGCTCAAGCGGATCACGCTCGAACTCGGTGGTAACGATGCGGCGATCGTCCTCGACGACGTCGATGTACGTGATGCGGCTCGCGGGTTGTACACGTGGGCCTTCGCCAATGCGGGGCAGGTGTGTGTCGCCATCAAGCGGATCTACGCGCCGGCCGCCATCTACGACGACCTGGCCGATGAGATCGCCCGACTCGCCCGGGAGACCGTCGTCGGACACGGCCTCGCCGACGGCACCCAGATGGGCCCGGTCCAGAATGCCAAACAGCATGCTGCCGCGAAGAACTGGATGGATCTGGCCTCCGCGCACGGACAGGTGATCGCCGGTGGTGCGCTCGGTGACGGCCCCGGCTTCTTCGTGCAGCCGACCGTCGTGCGAGACATCGTCGAGGACAACCCGCTGGTCACCGAGGAGACCTTCGGTCCGGTCCGTTCGATCATGCGGTACACCGACATCGACGACGCCCTGGCCCGCGCGAACAACACCCCGTACGGACTGGGTGGATCGGTGTGGGGATCCGACGTCGAGCGGGCCACGAACCTGGCCGCACGTCTCGAGACCGGGACGTCGTGGGTCAACCATCACTTCGCGCTGACACCCGATGTGCCGTTCGGCGGACACAAGCAGTCGGGCCTGGGAGTGGAGTTCGGGACCGAGGGCCTCAAGGAGTTCACGGAGGTCCACGTCGTCAACGTCAACCGATCCTGAACCCCCGTCGAAATCACTCACCCCATCGAGAGGACATCATGAAAACCACTGCAGCTGTTGTCATCGAGCCCGGAAAGCCGATCGAGATCGAGGAGCTGACCCTGGACAAACCACGCGAGAACGAGGTACTCATCCAGTATCTGTACGGCGGTCTGTGCCACTCCGACGTGCACATCTCCATCGGCGACACCATCGCCCGGCTACCGCTCGTGCTCGGACACGAGGGCGCGGGGATCATCCTCGAGACCGGTCCGGGGGTACAGCGGGTCAAGCCCGGTGACCGGGTGGTCTGCTCCTTCACGCCGTCCTGCGGCAAGTGCAAGTACTGTGCGACCGGACGTAGTTCGGTGTGCGACATGAGTTCGGCGATGCTGGAGGGATATCTGCCCGGACCGCGGTTCCCGATCACCGGGCCCCGCGGGGACTACGGCGCGATGTGCCTGTTGGGTACGTTCAGCCAGTACGGGGTGATCCACGAGAGTTCGGCGATCAAGGTCGACGACGATCTGCCCCTCGACAAGGCGGTTCTCGTCGGTTGCGGCGTACCGACCGGGTTCGGTGCGGCCGTCAACACCGGCCAGGTGAAACCGGGCGAGAACGTCGTGGTCTACGGCATCGGTGGCATCGGCATCAATGCGGTCCAGGGCGCAAAGCTCGCCGGTGCGGCGGAGATCATCGCCGTCGATCCGCTGGCCAACAAGCGGGCCAAGGCCCGTGAACTGGGGGCGACCCAGGCGTTCGAGACGGCCCAGGAGGCAAAGAACTTCGTCGATCATCTCACCAACGGTCAGGGTGTCGAGTGCGCGATCATCACCACCGATCTGATCACCGACGAACAGGTCACCGATGCGTTCAACATCATCGAGCGATGCGGGAATGTCGTACTCACCGCGCTCAATCGGGTCGACGAGATCACCATCAAGATCCCCAGCGCGGAGATGAGCTACTTCCGCAAGCACCTGCGTGGCTCGCTCTACGGTGACTGCAACCCGGCCACCGACATCCCGCGTCTGCTCCGGATGTACAAGAACGGGCAGATCAAACTCGACGAACTCGTCACTCGGGAGTACCGGCTCGAGGACGTCAACCAGGGCTACGATGACCTGCTGAACGGCAAGAACATCCGCGGCATCATCAAACATCAGCACTGATCGCCTGGCGATCATCGCCCCGGGGTGGTCGGCGTCCGTTGCCGGCCACCCCTGTCATCTGTTCTCCAACAGAGCTTCTCGCATCCGGCACCGAATCGGTGCCGGGGTGTTCTCGGCCTCCTCCCTCTCACGAACGGTTTTCGCAATGACCGACAACGCTGCGCTTCTCGCGCGGGGAACCCGCCCATGGTCCGCCTCGTGGGCCTGGCTCACTCGTGGCCTCGTACGTACCGCTGTGATACTCGCCCTGTCCGTGGTCTCCTGGTGGCTGCTCGTGGACCCGACCACCAACATCGTCGGCTGGAATGTCTACCCGGAACCCTTCACCAGCTGGCTGTTCTGGTGCCTGATCATCATGGTGGCCCTCGGGTTCAATCTCGAGTTCCACCACTTCGAGGGTCTCCGGCAGCCTCTTCGGGGGATCGTCCTCGTCACGGTCAGTGCGGCGGGAGCGGCATTGGTCACGTTCCTCCTGTCCGCGTGGCTCGGCGACATGGCGCCGAGCTTCGCCGGCTCCCGCGAAGGCGGTGCGGGGTATGCGGCCGCATCGAACTGGGTCCTCTACGCATTCCTGTTCTACGTGATGAGTGTCGTCAACTGGAACCACTGGCCGTGGACCGACGAACGAATCACACAGCCGTGGAAGGGTGTCGCGGAGATCGTCGCCCTGTTCTTCCCGACCACCGTGGTGTACGCACTCTTCTCGCTCCCGAATCTCCTGCTCGACGGGACGAACCCGATCCTGTCGATGGACGTGTCCGTCGGCTACTTCTACTCGTGCATCCTCAGTGTCGTCCTGACCGGCAACCTCACCGACAACTGGCCGTGGCGACTCGCGGGATCACCCGCACGGGTCGCGCTCGCCTCCGTGGTGGGCAACCTCGTCCTCGGCGCCGTGCTGTTCTTCGCACTTCGCGGGCTCGTCCCGGTCGTCATCGGCGCCGACAATGCCGCGGCGATCGGTACCGCGACCGCCTCCATGCCCGCGCAACTCGGCGTGTGCTGGGTGATGTGGGCCATTCTGTGGCCCAACGCATTCGACAATCACCCCACGGTGGGACGGCCACTGCACGTCCAGTACTCGGCGCGGCTGATCATCACCTTCGTGCTCGCGGTGGTCACCTTCGTGCTGTACTACTTCGTCGTCGCGGGCCCGGTGCTGCACGAACCCCGGACCGGGGTGAACATGGCCGGAAACGCCCTGGGATTCATCGATCTGTGCATCCTCTGGGCACTGTGGTACCTGCTCTGCTTCAACTCCTGGGGTCTTCGATCGCAAGACTCCGGGGCTGCTGTCGCCGTCGACCAGGAGCAGACCGTCGACTCCGTCCGAGTCACCCCCACATGACAACGATCACCCAATCCGAACCCGGCCGACATCCGTCGACCACCGAACAACCAGTAGGAGAAGCGCAATGCTCGTCGACATCCCGACCAATATTCTCGAACTCGGCGTCCTCGACACCAATCGTGTTCCGTGGGAGACCATCACGATCCCCCAGACCGGTGCCCAGATCCCCATCAAGCAGCTCGTCGCCGATCCGGAGACGGGAAATGGAGGTGCGTCTGGTCCGCTATCCGGCCGGGTTCACCAATCACTGGCACACCCATCCACACGCACACGGAATGTTCGTTCTCGACGGCGTCCTGGCCACGCACGACGGCGAGTACGGCCCGGGGAGCTGGGTGTGGTTCCCGGAGGGCGGATGGATGGAGCACGGGGCGACGACGGAGAACGACGTGACGTTCGTCTTCGTCACCAACAAGGCCTTCGCGATCTGCTACGCGGATGATGACGATCATCCCTACCCGCTCGACCGACCGTCGGTGTGACCGACACCTCTGCCCCCGCGCCGTCTCCGAGGAGGCGCGAGGGCAGAGGTGTCGACGGTGACTCAGACCGCCACGGGGGAGGCGGGCGTGTCGATCCACACCGACCCGTATCGCGTGTACTGGACGGGTGGCTCGATGTGTTCGTGGAGATCGTCGGCGGCGGAGCGGACCCAGAAGGGATCCCGGAGCAGTTGCCTGCCGACGAAGACCAGGTCTGCGCGTCCGTTGCGCAGGATCTCCTCGGCCTGTCGGCCCGTCTGGATCAATCCGACCGCCCCGGTGGGGATGTCGAGTTCGCGACGGAGCAGTTCGGCGGCGGGGACCTGGTAGTTGGGGTACGCGTTCACCGAGACCGGTGCGATACCACCGGAGCTGCAGTCGATGAGGTCGACACCCTGCTGCTTCATCAGTCGCCCGTATTCCAGGAACGAGGTCGGCGTGTTGCCGCCCTCGGCGTGGTCTGTGCTGGAGATCCTGACGAACAGCGGTCCGTTCCAGTACTTCTGGACCTCGTCGATGATCTCGCCGACGATCCGGTAGCGGTTCTCCGGGCTTCCTCCGTACTGGTCGGTGCGCTGGTTGGCCAGGGGAGACAGGAACTGGTTGAGCAGGTACCCGTGCGCGGTGTGGACCTCGAGGATGTCGAACCCTGCGGCCGCGCTGCGGCGGGCGGCCTGCCCGAACCAGGTGACGATCTCGCCGATCTCGGCGACGGTGAGTTCTCGTGGCACCGAGGCGCCTTCGGTGAAGGGGATGGGCGACGGCGCGATGCTGTCGGCGTCGGATGCCGTGGTGTTGCGGCCGGCGTGCGAGATCTGTGCCCCGACCCGGGACCCGAATGCGTGCAGTTGGTCGACGAGTTCGGCGAGGCCGGAGATGTGGCGGTCGTCCCAGATGCCGAGATCTCCGTCACCGATCTTTCCGTGGCGGTCGACGGCGAGGGATTCGACGAAGATCAGACCGGTTTGCCCGAGGGCTCGCGCCGTGTAGTGCGTGCGGTGGAAGTTGCTGACCCTCCCCTCGTCATCGGCGCTGTGCGTGCACATGGGCGACATCACCACCCGGTTCTTGAGCGTGACATTCTTGATGGTCCAAGGGGACAACAGGAGGGAAGACATGCGGAACCTCTGTGTGGGCTGGATGTGCGAACGCCCCCGACTCTATCCATCCACCATCGGTCGACTTCAGTACGCACTTTGTTGTGCAGTAGGGAGTTTCAGGTGCCAAAGGAACATTCGTGGAAGTCGGTGACATCGGTGATACCTACGTGGGGCCCGCGGTGACGGGGCCGGTCGACACAGCTGTCGAGCATGCTCTCGCCTGTCCGGTATCGGTGACCGTGGATGTCATCGGAGGCAAGTGGAAGGCGATAGTTCTCTACCATCTGCTCTCTGGCACAAGGCGATTCAACGAACTACGCCGTCTGATCCCCGATGTCACCCAGCGGATGCTCACACGGCAGTTGCGGGAACTGGAGAGTCGGGGAATCGTGACGCGGACCGTGTATGCGCAAGTGCCGCCCAGGGTCGAGTACTCGTTGACCGAACTGGGGAAGTCGTTGACACCGATCATCGTTGCGATGAGAGACTGGGGGGAGGCCTATGAATCGGCGCAGGCAGCGGGTTCCGATGGACAGGTGTGACCGCCATTTGTCCACGGGGATAGCAATGTTCGTCTGATTCATTCGCAAAAATACTCATCCGCAACCTCTTTCGAAGGTGACGGTCGGCGCATACCCTTGCCCCATGAACGATCACGAGATTGATGACCGGTCGCGCGGACGTGTCGATCTGCACATCGAGACCGACACCGGTGTTGCGACGGTCACGATGAGTCGACCGGCGAAACTCAACTCACTCACCCAGAAGATGTATGACGACCTCCATGACGCGTGCGACGTGGTCGAGAATGCGCCGGGAGTCCGTGTCGTCATCCTGTGCGGTGCCGGGCCGGCGTTCTGCTCCGGTTCGGATATCGAGTGGTTCCGGACGTTCTCGACCGGTGACGACGGGGTCGACTACGACCGACGATTCGTCGAACTGGTGCAGCGGGTCGAGGGCCTCGGGGTCCCGACCGTCGCAGCCGTCCGGGGCGTCTGTGTGGGTGCCGGACTCGTCCTGGCGGCGGCGTGCGATGTCCGGGTGGCGGCGACTGATGCGACGTTCGGTCTGCCGATCGCGCGGACGCTGGGGAATGTGCTGTCGGCCTATCCGGTGGCGCTGTTGGCGGAACGGTTGGGCGGTGCTCGGTTGATGGCCCTGGTGGCAACGGCGGCGATCATCGACGTGGACGTCGCGGTCGTTGCCGGGTTCGTCACCGACGTGGCCACACCGGACGAGCTGGGACGTGCGGCTCACGCACTGGCGATGTCGATGCGAGATGGATCGGCCGGAACGGTGGCGGCCACTCGTCAGACCCTGGCCCGGCTGCGTCGAAGTGGGCTCCCGGATACGAGTGACCTGGTGCGAGAGGCCTACTCCTCGCAGGGGTTTCGCGACGCCGTCCGATGCTTCGGGGAGGGTACCGCGATGAACTGGGCGGCATCGTGAACGGGCGGACATCCGGATCGGTTCGGGCGCAGCGTGTTCGGGCGGTGCGCGAGCCTAGGACAGGTCGAGTTCCTTCATGTGGTGATAGAGGCTGCTCCGGCTGATCCCCAAGAACTCGGCTGCGTGCGACTTGTTGTCGTGACTGACCTCGAGAGCGTGGAGAATCGCGTCGCGTGATGCCCGTTGCCATGGCGTGAACGAGCGCTGGGTGCCCTGCCGGATATGCAGCGGGAGGTCGGAGAAGCGGATCACGCGAGTGGACGCCACCGACGCCAGCGCCGTCAACGACGCCTGCAGTTCGACGAGGTTACCCGGCCACCCGTACTCGACCATCGCCTTCATCGCCGGGACGTCGAACTGGTAGTGAGATCCGTGCGGCTTGATGGCGCGGACGACACCGGGTAGGTCGTAGCGCAATTCGCGCAGCGGTCGGGTGTCGATCCGGTTGGCGAACCGTCCGAGGAACGCGGTATTCGGTGGCCGTCCGGTCGGGTCGTAGGTCGCCACGAGCCGGGTGGCCGACGATCGGGCGAGTTCCGCGAGGAGGGACAGGGTCTCGTCGGGGAGCAGATCGGAGTCCTCGACCAGGAGCACGGTGTCGTCGCGATTGTCGAGGTGGTCCAGGAGTTCCCATCGGGCGCGTTCCGGATCGATGGTGGCGCCGTTCACCTCGTGGACGGGTCGTCCGGCCACCGCGGCATGTGCGACGGTCGACCGACCCGTCCCTGCCTCGCCCACGACGATCACGGAGCGCTCGGTGGCGCGAGCCCGGGCCTCGGCTTCCTGGAGCAGCAGATAGGTGTCCGGCCGCGTACTTCCGCGAGGGATCGGCGCCCGATCGGTTGTGCGGATGGTCAGGACCGTGCCGGCGGAAGATCGGTGCGACACGGTGACTTTCGCATCGGACCCGTTCTGCAACGTGAACGAGGTGGTCGCCCCCTCGGATACGGAGGTGGCGGCGGCGCGGAGTTGTTCCATGTCGGGGGTCGTGAATAGTCCGGTCGCGGCGGGATTGTTGAGCAGGAGATCGGGCCCGTATGCGATGACCGGCCGGCTGGTGCGGGAACTCGCCCGAGTGAATGCGGCGACGAGTTCGCGCGTGGTGTCCGTCCGGCTCTGTTCGAGCTCCCACTGGATGTTTCGGATGGCCTGGTCGACGACGGGGACCATGAGCGGACTCTCGGCAGGTGCGTCCATCATGATGTCGAGGACGCCTTCGACGCGGCCGGTGACCGGATCGAAGATGGGTGCACCATAGCAACTGAAGCGTTTCATCGGTACGACGAAGTGTTCGTCGCCGTGGATGAAGATCGGCCGGTGGGTGGCGAATGGGGTTGCGAGGGCGTTGGTTCCGGTGCGTTCCTCGGACCAGACGGTGCCCACCTCGGCGCCCATCGAGCTCATCGCCCGGGACAGGGAGCTGTCGGTGTACACGGTCCTGATCAACCGCGCTGTCCGGTCGGTCAGCATGAAGGCGAATCGCCCGTCGCCGATCATGTCGCGCAAGCGGTCGAGGACCGGAAAGGCCGTCCTGGCAAAGGGGCCATCCGGATCGACGGTGTGGTCCTCGGTGTGGTAGACCGTGGCTGGGGTGAGTCCGCAGATGGCCGCCCGAGACCATGACTGAGCGATCTCCGGCCGGAGTTCGAGTCCCTCGAAAGTGTTGTTGCGCATATTGTCTCCAAGCGGCACAGAACCTTCGAGGGTTCGGCCGCACGCATCCACGTCAGTCATTGCAGACGCCGTGATCCATCAGCCGTGCACACACAGCACGCCTTCGAGAAGGTTACCACCGCGGGTAGGGCGTTGGGTACGTGATCCGAGGCCCGCGAGGAAGATCTGCTGTGGCCATTCTGTTCTGCTCTGTTCCGTGTCGCGATCGTGGCTCGGGTGACGCGTCACGCTCGCGATCGTGGTCGTCCAGGCTTCGGTGCGCGCCGGCACGAGGCCGTCCTGAGGCGAGTGATCCTTGGTGGCAGGTCACCTCGGGGTGAGCAGAGCGACCGGGTGGTCTGGCCGTCGTAGGGGACGGGTGCGTGGGGCGGTCCGCGAACGCTCGTCGTCGGTAGATCCCGAGACCCCGTGACCAAAACTGGAACGTGTTCTAAACTAGAACACGTTCATACTTCTGAGAGCGAGGACAACGTGGCCGTCGACCAGGCAACTCGGGCGCAGGTCGCCCGGGATCTGTGGAACGCGGAGCAGTCGGCGTCGGCGATCGATCGGCCGTCGGATGTGTTTGCGGGGTTGGATGTGGTGGATGCGTATGAGATCCAGTTGATCAATATTCGGAGGCGTCTCGATGCGGGTGCCCGGGTCGCGGGTCACAAGGTGGGCCTGGCGTCGGAGGCGATGCAGGAGATGATGGGGGTGGATGAGCCGGATTATGGTCATCTGCTCGATGAGATGCGGTATTTCGAGTCGACGCCGATCGATTCCTCGCGGTTCTGCTTTCCCCGGGTGGAGGTGGAGGTGGGGTTCATCCTGGGGGCGGATCTGCCGGGCGCGGGGTGTACGAATGCCGATGTGGTGGAGGCGGTGGAGTGGGTGGTGCCGGCGATCGAGTTGATCGATTCGCGGGTCCGGGATTGGAAGATCACGTTGTGCGACACGATTGCCGACAATGCGTCGTCGTGTGGGTGGGTGTTGGGGGAGGGTCGGGTCCCGATCGGTGAGATCGAGGTGGCTGACGTCGATGCGGTGTTGCACCGTAATGGTGGGGTCGTGGCGGAGGGTAATTCGTCGGCGGTGTTGGGGGATCCGTTGACGGCGGTGTCGTGGTTGGCGCGGAAGGTGGAGGGTTTCGGGGTGCGGTTGCGTGCGGGGGATGTGGTGTTGCCGGGGACGGCGACGCGGGCGATCGATGTGGTGGCGGGGGATCGGTTTGTCGCGGAGTTCGCGGGGTTGGGTTCGGTCTCCCTCGACTTCACCTGAGCGCCGGTTCCGCGGCCGAGCATCGGTGCCGACCACAAGACGACGAATTCATATGACCGACAGCACGATTATGGACTTTCACTTCTAGGAGGTGACCCGTGGCAGCATTGACTGCGGCGATCATCGGATCGGGCAACATCGGTACCGATCTCATGTACAAGTTGGAGCGGTCGGAGGTGATCGAACCCCGCTGGATGGTGGGGATCGACGCCGACTCCGAAGGTATGAAGCGTGCGGCCGACCACGGCCTGATCACGATGAGCGGCGGTGCTGACGAACTACTCGCGTCGTCGGAGCGTCCCGACCTGATCTTCGAGGCCACGTCGGCGTACGTACATCGCGAATACGCGCCGAGATACGAGGCGGCCGGGATCGTGGCGATCGACCTGACCCCGGCGGCCGTCGGCCCCGCGGTGGTCCCGCCCGCCAACCTGCGTGAGCACCTCGGCGCGCCGAACACCAACATGATCACCTGTGGTGGCCAGGCGACCATCCCGATGGTCCACGCGGTGAGCGCGGTGGTACCGGTGCCCTATGCCGAGATCGTGGCGTCGGTGGCGTCGGTCTCGGCCGGACCGGGTACCCGTGCCAACATCGACGAGTTCACCCGCACCACGTCGAAGGGCGTCGAGACCATCGGTGGCGCCACCCGGGGCAAGGCGATCATCATCCTGAATCCGGCCGACCCGCCGATGATCATGCGCGACACCATCTTCTGTGCGATCCCCGACGACGCCGACACGGAGGCGATCGCGGAGTCGATTCACAAGCGGGAGAAGGAGATCCAATCATATGTACCCGGGTATCGGCTATTGCAGGACCCGCAGTTCGATCCACCGAGCGTACTCAACGGCGGTCACGCGCGCGTGTCCATCTTCGTCGAGGTGGAGGGTGCGGGCGACTTCCTGCCGCCATATGCAGGCAACCTCGACATCATGACCGCCGCGGCCACGAAGGTGGGCGAGGAGATCGCCAGGCAGAAGGTGGGACAGAGCGCATGAGCACGGACCTGATGGCCGACGCGCGCAGGTATTCCGACACCCTCGATATCCGGATCACCGACTCGTCGCTGCGCGACGGCAGCCACCACAAGCGCCACCAGTTCACCGAGGAGGAGGTTCGCTTCATCGTCGGCGCCCTCGACGCCGCCGGTGTCCCGGTGATCGAGGTGACCCACGGGGACGGCCTCGGCGGGTCGTCGTTCAACTACGGATTCTCCAAAACGCCTGAGCAGCAACTCATCAAGGCTGCTGCGGAGACCGCCGAGCGCGCCAAGATCGCGTTTCTGATGCTCCCGGGCCTGGGTACCAAGGACGACATCCGCGCGGCCCAGGACAACGGGGGCCAGATCTGCCGGATCGCCACGCACTGTACCGAGGCCGATGTGTCCGTCCAGCACTTCGGGTTGGCCCGCGACCTGGGGCTGGAGACCGTGGGGTTCTTGATGATGAGCCACTCGCAGCCACCTGAGGTGCTCGCGCAGCAGGCGCGGATCATGGCCGACGCCGGATGCCAGTGCGTGTATGTTGTCGACTCCGCCGGGGCCTTGGTCCTCGAGGACGTCACCGTACGGGTGCAGGCCGTCGTCGCCGAACTCGGTGACGACGCGCAGGTCGGGTTCCATGGACACGAGAATCTCGATATCGCCGTGGCCAACTCGATCAATGCGATCCGGGCCGGCGCCCAGCAGATCGACGGGTCCATCCGCCGCTTCGGTGCCGGTGCCGGAAACACCCCCACGGAAGCGTTCGTCGGGGTCTGTGACAAGCTCGGCATCACCACCGGCGTCGACTTCATGAAGATCGCCGATGCCGCACAGGACGTGGTCCGTCCGGCGATGCCGAGTGAGTGCCTCGTCGACCGTTCGGCCATGATGATGGGCTACGCCGGCTGCTATTCGAGCTTCCTCAAGCACGCCGAGGGGCATGCCGAACGCTACGGGGTCTCTGCGGCGGAGATTCTCATCGAGGCGGGCAACCGCAAGCTCGTCGGCGGTCAGGAAGACCAGCTCATCGACATCGCGCTCGAACTCAGGAAGAAGGCGGACGCGAACGCCGGCGTCTGAGTCTCGTATCGCACACGGGCCACGGCCGTTTCACATGGTGGTGACGTCCTCGGCATCGCCGCTCGATACGGCTGTGCCGGTCGGTGATCGAGATGGACCGAGCGAAGCGAGGACCCCCGAACGCTGATTGAGCCGGGACCGAGCGGAGCGAGGACCCCCGAACGCTGATTGAGCCGGGACCGAGCGGAGCGAGGACCCGTGTCGAAATCTCCACAGCGTGCGTGGGATGCGTGACCGCCTCCGGAGTGGTCACGTTGGCGAGGTCGGCCGACAGAGGGTTTCGACACGACTTGTCGCTACGCTCCTCGTC
>NZ_JBSFRM010000042.1:26090-37987 GCF_053589235.1 Gordonia sp. NPDC003376
AGGTCGGCCGACAGAGGGTTTCGACACGACTTGTCGCTACGCTCCTCGTCGGATCAACCACCAACGGCGGGTTGCTGATTGAGCCGGGACCGAGCGAAGCGAAGACCTGTGTCGAAATCTCCGCAGCGTGCGTGGGATGCGTGACCGCCTCCGGAGTGGTCACGTTGGCGAGGTCGGCCGACAGAGGGTTTCGACACGACTTGTCGCTGCGCTCCTCGTCGGCTCAACCACCAACGGCGGGTTGCTGATTGAGCCGACGACCGAGCATCACGAGGACCCGTGTCGAAATCCCCGGCGGGCGCTGGGTGGCGACCGGATCTGAGGTGGTGCGGCTACATCCCGGCCGGGGGATGCCCGAGGCAGAAGACTGCTCCGAGTGGGTCCTTGAGCGCGGCGAGCGTGCCGTAGGGGGTGTCCTCGCCGGGCATCAGGATCTCGGCGCCGAGCTTCTCGGCGGCGGTGACGGTGGCGCGGACGTCGTCGACGCACACGTACACCTGCCAGAACGACGGCACCTCCGGCGGGTACATCCCGGCGGCATCCATCACCCCGGCGTAGGCGGTCTCACCGAAGAACAACTGCGAGTAGCGATCCGGGCCGGGCTGATCGGGATCGGACTTGGCGATCACCTCGTCGGTGCGGGCGCCGACCACCTCGGCGTAGTAGGCGAGGGTCTTGTCGTAGTCCTTGCTGTGACACTCGAACCAGTATGGGGATCCGTGCACACCCCACTCGCTGAAACCTTTGTGTTCGTTCGGCTTCCAGTAGCCGATGGCGGCACCAGCGGCGTCGATGGTGAACATCATCGATCCGGCGGGTCCCACCTCCATGGGCGGCACGATGACATTTCCGCCCGCGGCCTCGGTGTTCTTGGCGGTGGTGTCGAGATCCTCGGAATGCAGATACACCGACCACACGTTGGGTGGCCCGCCCGCCTCCTCCATGTACGGACTCAGTCCGGCGACGAACTGTCCGTGGTTGGTGAAGTTCTGATAGCCGCCCATCTCGGGGTTCGGCGGTGCGTCCACCTCCCAGCCGAAGATGTCGTGGTAGAAGTCGGCGGCCTTGGCCGGGTCGCTGCTCATCAGGTCGAACCAGATCGGTGCGCCAACTGGCGCGGAGTAATCGGACATGGCAGGTCCTCTCGAGTCGGGTTGTGACATCAGGACTGACCTCCAGGGTCGTCGGAATTCATCGGCGCCGCGCACGAACCCCCGAATTCGCGACATGCGTGAGGAAGTCGCGGGCGGCGCCTGCCTCCGGCCGATTGCCGCCGAGCCAGACCGCGCGCAACGACCGGCGCAGGTCGACGCCCACGACGTCGACGGCCACCAGCCGTGATCCGACGTCGTCACGCACCGACAGATCCGACAGCACGGCCGGGCCGGCGCCGGCGATCACCGCCGATCGCACGGCAGCGGTGGTCGACAACTCGAGGACCGGCTGCGGACGTACCGTGTGCTCGCCGAGCGCGTGGGCCAGGGCACGGTCGAGCACCAGGCGTGTGCCCGAACCGAGTTCACGGGTGACGAGCGGGGTGACGGCCAGTTCGGCGGCGGTCACCGGCCGGCGTCGTCGTGCCCACGGATGAGCGGGTGGGACCACCAACGTGAGGAAGTCTTGGGCGACGACACGGCTGCGTACGCCCGCCGCCACGGTGGGGCCCTCCACGAAGCCGAGTTCGACGTCGCCGGCGCGGACCATGTCGCAGGCATGTTCGGTGTTGGTGGCGGTGAACGACACCTTCGGCGGTTCGCCACCGGCGGTGTCGGCGGCAAACGACACCAACCAGCGTGGGAGAAGGTGTTCGGCGATGGTGAGACTGGCCGCGATCCGCAGCTCCCGGCGGCGCTCCTGGCGGAGTGCGGCGAGCCCGGTGTCGAACTCGCCGGCCAGCGCCAGCAGCCGTGCCGCCCATTCGGTGACGATCGTGCCTGCCTCGGTCAGTGTGGTACCGGTGGGAGAGCGGTTCAGCAGCGACACCCCGAGTCGCGTCTCGAGGGCGCGCATCCGCGTTGACACCGCCTGCTGGCTGATGCCGAGTTCGGTAGCTGCGGCGTTGAGGCTTCCGGTGCGGGCCACTGCGACGAGGGTCTCGAGGGATGCCAGATCAGGCATCCGGGCGGAGAGGGACACCCCGACAGGTTACAACCGATGGTTGTAACAGTTGCAGAAGATTGGTCCCTACCGGGAGAGCGGCCCGGCGGCGAGGGTGGGAGACATGACCATCGCCGCCCCGCGATCACGTGCAGCACTGCGATCCCGCGCAGGGGACCGACTCCGGCCCGCGCCGCTGCCGGTGCGGCCGGAACGTTTCGCCCATCTGCCGCCCAACTGGTTCGCCGTGGTGATGGGCACCGGGATCATCGCCGTGGCCGCCCACGGGATGCCGGGACATCCGGGGTTCCTCACGCCGGTCGCAGTGGTTTTCTGGGCGCTGGCATGTGCGGTCTTCGTTCCGGTGGCGGTGGCGACCGGCGTGCAGTGGCTGCGGTATCCGCACATCGCCCGCGGCCATCGCCGGCATGCGGTGACCGCCCACTTCTACGGGGCGGTGCCGATGGCCACGCTGACCGTCGGAACGTCGACATTGGTCGGCGGCTCGACCGTGATCGGCGACGACGCGGCGCTCGTCGTCGACCTGCTGTGCTTCACCGTCGGCACGATCGGCGGTCTGGTCACCGCGGTGGCCATCGGCATGCCGCATCTGTTCGGCCGGCGTGGCGACCGGAACGAGGTCTTCGGTGGCTGGCTGATGTCGGTGGTGCCGCCGACGGTGTCGGCGTCGTCGGCGGCCCTGCTGGCGGCGACGGTCACCCCCGTCTGGGCCCGGATGACCTTGCTGACGGCTGGCGTCGCCTGCCTGCTGTGCTCGATCGCGATGTCGGTGCCGATCCTCGTGTTGGTGCTGCGGAGTCTGGTGACCGGCGGGATCGGGGCGGCTCCCATGGTCCCGACGTGGTGGATCGTGCTCGGTCCGCTCGGCCAGTCGGTCACCGCGGCCGGGCTGCTCGCCGTCGCGCCGGCCGGCCTCGCCGACCCGGCCACCGACCGCCTGGTCGATCAGCTCGCCGTCGGCTACGCCGTCCCGGTGTGGGTGCTGGCGCTGGCCTGGATCGTGATCGCCACGGCGGTCACCGTCCACACCGTGCGCGCGGGGATGCCGTTCGCCCTGACCTGGTGGTCGTTCACCTTCCCGGTGGGGACCTTTGTCACCGGATCGAGCGTGCTGGCCGCGGCCACCGGCCTGGTGGTCTTCGGGGTGGTCGCCTGGGTCGCCGGGGTGGCGCTGGTCGCGGCGTGGGTGGTGGTCGCGGGCCGTACGCTCGTCGGACTGGCTGCCACCCGCTGACGTCCGGGTCGGTGGTGGCACGCTGGAGGGATGACCGAGACACGTTCTGTCCGTGACCGCATCGCGGTGGCCCTCTGGCCGGCCATGGTGGTGGCGGGGCTGCTCATCGTCGGAACCTCCCAGGTCACCTGGGGCTATTCGAACGAGGGAGTGGGCCTGCGGATCGGGGGTCTCGGTGGTGTGGGCGCCAGCTCGGCGTCACGCGAGGATGTCGAGGCGTTCTTCGCCGACCACACGCAACGGCCCGGACTGGTCACCCTCGCGATGGGACTGGTGATCGTGGTCGCGGCCGTCGTCGCCTGGTGGCGACCGTTGCGTGCCAGGCGTGGCGTGCAGGTGGGTGCGGCGGTGATCGGTGGACTGGCGGCGATCGTGACCGTCGTCTACTCCGCGATGGTGCTCGGCGACCCGGCGAGCTATCTGTTCAGCTCGACGATCATCGACGCGATGGACCTGCCCAACCCGCTGTTGCGGCCCGGCTGGGGACTGATCGCGACCCTCGCCGTCGGAGTTCTCGCGTTGGTCGGCGCCATGACGGCCGGAGTGTGGGCCGTCCGCCAGAACCGCCGCACCGACGAATGGTCGGCGATCGACGGCCCGAACGAGCCCGGCCTCCAGGAACCCTGATCACCCCGAGCTCAACTCACCAGTAGCCGTCGGGATCGACGTCGGGCGATTCGGCCGGGATGATGCCCTCGGCCACACCGTGGTCGATACTCGCCGACAACCTCGGGCAGGTCCGCATCATCGCCGGGTTGCCGCCGATCCGGCGGATCTCCTCGAGCTCGTCGCACCGTACGCGGGCGGCGGCATTCCACTGCACGCTGGTGTGGTGCGGACTGGTCTTCTTGACCATCACACATGCGTGGCACGACCGGCATTCGATCTCGGTCATCCCACCACGTAGATAGTGTTCGCGGTCACGGGCGGTGGCCCGGTGGACGCGGTCGGACCGCTCCGGATCGCCACTGAAGTCGGGCGCCTTGGCCCACCCGCCACCCCCGACGGTGGAGACCGTCGGGGTGTCGATGTCGTCGATCGCCCGGGTCATCGGACTCAGACCCGCGTCTCGGTGGTCTCCGCGATCTCCTCTTCCCGGCGACGTCGGATGTTCTCCTGCACCTCGATGTTCCAGTTCTCGACAGCCTTGGTGGTGTCGATCTCGTACTCGAAGCGCTGGGTCATCTCGTCGGTGACGTCGGCCTTGTCGACGTAGAACTGTTCGTACCAGCGGCGCAGCTGGTAGACCGGGCCGTCCTCCTCGACGAGCAGTGGATTGTCGATGCGGGTCTTGTGCTTCCAGATCTCGACGTCCTGCAGAAAGCCCACCTCGATGCCCGCGGTGATCTTCTGTGCCATCTTGGCGCCCTGCTCCTGGGTCAGGCCCTCGGGGATCTTCGCCATCACCCCGTACATCAGCACGAACGAGTTCGCGTCGATCGGGTAATGGCAGTTGGTCAGGATGGTCTCGACCGCGTAGCCGCCGTAGTACTGGACCATCGGGTTGAGCATGTAGGACGGTCCGTAGTAGGCGGCAATCGACTCCAGGCGGGTGTCACCGTAGGCGGTGCCCAGCGAGATGTCCGGGCGCCCATGGGAGTTCATGTACTGGGCGGCGGTCTCACCCTCGAAGACGTTCTTGAAATAGTCCGGCAGGGCGTAATGCACGTAGAAGAAGTGCGCCATGTCGACGACGTTGTCGATGATCTCGCGGCAGTTGGAGCCCTCGATCACGATGCGGTTCCAGGTCCAGGCCGTCCACTGCTCGGTGCCGACCTCCGCCAGCTCGGGGATGATCGGCTCCTCCGGCGGCGGGTCGCCCTCGGGATCGTTGTAGACGAAGACCTGGCCGTTGCGGACCATCGTGGGCCATGCGCGGGTCTTGGCCAGCTTGGGATTGCGCTTGGCGTAGGGCACCCCGGCGCAGCGGCCGTTGCCCTTCCACAGCCAGCCGTGGAACGGGCAGGCGACGTCGTCGCCGCGCACGCTGCCCTGCGAGAGGTCACCGCCCATGTGCCGGCAGTACGCGTCGAGCACCTTGATCTCACCCTGTGTGTCGGCCCAGACGACCAGCTTGGTGCCGAAGATCTCCACCGAATGCGGCTTGGCGTCGCGGAACTCGTCGACGAGGCCCAGGCAGTGCCAGCCTCGTGCGAACCGCGTCGGCGGGGTGCCGGTGTCGATCTCGCGGACCCCGGTGTCGGCGGACCCGCCCGGTCCGGACATGTGCTGCGTGATGCTCATCGGATCGCTCCTGTGTTCGGTGCCGGCGCCGTCCCCGGTGGAGGTCCACTGACCACCACACAGAGAGCAGTGGGGGTGGCGCGCGGTGGTCGTCGTCCACTCCAGATACTAGAACATGTTACAAAATGTGCCCCGGATGTGGGGTCTGAAGAGTTGAATGAGGCAGGAAAGCGTGCAAAGTCCCAGTACTCGACATAAATGAGAACGTGTTCTAGTCTCGGATCCGTACCCGCAACCGGGTGGTGCACGCCACACGACGAGAACAGGAATGGGTGACATGCCACGTCAGCGCAGTGAGGCAGCCGAACAGGTCCTGGAGAAGATCAACGCGCTGCTGCCGGAGATCGAGCAGCGCGCCCAGCAGACCGAGGACCTCCGACGGATTCCCGACGAGACCGTGTCCAGCCTCGAGGGTGCAGGCTTCTTCCGGCTCCTGCAGCCCGAGCAGTGGGGTGGCCTGCAGGCCGACCCGGTGACCTTCTACGAGGCGGTCCGGCGTCTGGCCACCGCATGCGGGTCTACCGGCTGGGTCGCCGGCATCATCGGTATCCACAACTGGCATCTCGCCCTGTTCGACCAGCAGGCGCAGGAGGAGGTGTGGGGCACCGACACCTCGGTGCGCATCTCGTCGTCGTATGCGCCGATGGGAATGGGGGAGGTGGTCGACGGCGGCTACAAGGTGAACGGCAACTGGGCGTTCTCCTCCGGCTGCGAGATCGCCGACTGGACCTTCGTGGGCGGACCGGTGTTCAAGCGCGGAAAACCCGTCGACTTCGTCAGCTTCTTGATCCCGCGCTCGGACTACACCATCAAGGACGTGTGGAATGTGGTCGGGCTCAAGGGCACCGGCTCCAACACCCTCGAAGTGAAAGATGTGTTCGTGCCCACCCATCGAGTGCTGAGCATGCGCACCATGGCCGAGTACCGCAGCCCGGGCCTCGAGCACAACACCGCCCCGGTCTACAAGATGCCGTGGGGCACCATCCATCCCAGTACCATCTCCACCCCCATCGTCGGCATGGCGTACGGCGCCTACCACGCCCACGTCGAGCATCAGGGCAAGCGCGTGCGTGCCGCCTACGCCGGGGAGAAGTCCAAGGAGGATCCGTTCGCCAAGGTCCGGATCGCCGGTGCCGCCAGCGACATCGACGCCGCATGGCGTCAGCTGTCGGGCAACCTGCAGGCCGAGTACGACCTCATCCTGGCCGGCGAGGAGATCCCGATGGAACTGCGGCTGGCCGCCCGCCGCGACCAGGTGCGCGCCACCGCCCGCGCCGTCTCCTCGATCGACTCGCTCTTCGAGAACTCGGGGGCCGGCGCGCTGAACAACGATTCGCCGATCCAGCGGTTCTGGCGCGACGCACATGCCGGACGCGTGCACGCCGCCAACGATCCCGAGCGTGCCTATGTGGCCTTCGGCAACGGCGAGTTCGGGCTCCCCATCGGCGACACGATGGTGTGACGGGTGCCGTTCCGCCGATTCCCCTCCCACGTCAGGAGCAACAGATGACCGACTGTCCGATCAGCTCCCTCGGCTACATGCGCATCGAGGCGACCGACGTCGCCGCGTGGCGTGAGTACGGACTCAAGGTCCTCGGCATGGTCGAGGGCAAGGGCTCCACCGAGGGGGCGCTGTACCTGCGGATGGACGACTTCCCGGCCCGCCTGGTGATCGTCCCCGGCGAGCACGACCGGCTCGCGTCGTCGGGTTGGGAGTGTGCCGATTCGGCAGCCCTGCAAGAGGTCCGGGACCGGCTGTCGGTGGCCGGGGTGGTCTACCGGGAGGCCAAGGACACCGAACTCCTCGACCGCCGCGTCGACGAGATGATCATCTTCACCGACCCGGCCGGCAACACCCTCGAGACGTTCTGCGGTGTGGCACTGCAGCACCGGCGCGTCGTCAGCCCGTACGGCCACAAGTTCGTCACCGGCGACCAAGGCCTCGGACATGTGGTGCTGACCTGCTCCGACGACAAGGCGGCACTCGAGTTCTACCGCGACGTGCTGGGCTTCTCCCTGCGCGACTCGATGCGCCTGCCGCCGCAGGCCGTCGGTCGTGAGGAGGGCGACGAGGTGCCGTGGCTGCGGTTCCTCGGCTGCAACCCGCGCCACCACTCGCTGGCCTTCCTACCGATCCCCAACTCCACCGGCATCGTGCACCTGATGGTGGAGGTGGAGAACTCCGACGACGTCGGCCTGTGCCTCGACCGCGCACTGCGCAAGAAGGTGCCGATGTCGGCGACCCTGGGCCGCCACGTCAACGACCTGATGCTCTCCTTCTACATGAAGACGCCCGGTGGCTTCGACGTCGAATACGGCTGTGAGGGAAGGCAGGTCGACGACGGCGAGTGGGTCGCGCGGGAGAGCACCGCGGTCAGCCTGTGGGGCCACGACTTCACCGTCGGATTCCGCAACGGATAGCCATGGACGTCACGATGAACTCTGCGACACCCGGGGTCGACGGATTCCACCCCGCCACACCGTTCGGGTCCTCGGACTTCGACTCCCGCCAGTTCCGCACCGCCATGGGCCAGTTCTGCACCGGGGTCACCGTGATCACCACCCTCGACCCCGACGGGGGACCCGCCGGATTCGCCTGCCAGTCGTTCGCCGCGCTGTCCCTGGACCCGCCACTGGTGCTGTTCTGCCCGCAGAAGAGCTCCCGCACCTGGACGCTGATCGATCAGCGCGGGGCGTTCTGCGTCAACGTGCTCGCCCACCGGCAACAGGATGTGAGCGCCGACTTCGGCGCACCCAGTGAGGACAAGTTCGCCGGGGTGGTCTGGGACCCGTCACCGTCGGGGCTGCCGGTGATCCGGCACTCGCTCACCTGGGTGGACTGCACCATCGAGCACGTCACCGACGGCGGTGACCACCACATCGTCATCGGGCGGGCGCAGACCCTCGGAGAGGTGTTGCAGGACAAGCCGTTGCTGTTCTACCGCGGCGGCTACCTGTCCACCGAGCACCCGCGGGTGACCCCGGCGCAGGCCGAACTGGAGAACTTTCTCACCTGGACCGGAGGGGACACGTGGTTGTGACGACACCGGACGGGGTGACCGCCCCGCTCACCGCTGCGATCGCCGAGGCGGAGGCACTGATCGCGTCGGCGCCGTTCGTCACCGGCGAGCAGGACCTCGCCGAGGGGTACGACTACCTCGCCGGATCGATCTCGGCGATCCTGCACCTGGTGCGGGCACGGAGCCTGAGCCACCCGGTGTTCGTGACCTCCACCGGCCCGTATTCCAAGATGGGCCTGGACAATCCGGACACTCTCTACTATCACGCCGACATCGAACCGTCGGGCATGTATCGGGTGCGAGGCCGGCGGGGCACCACCACGGATCTGAGTTTCCAGGTGCTGCGCGGCGACTACTCGCCGACCGAGGTGCCCGGTGGTGCCGACGCCTTCGACGACCGACGAATCCCGATCGCCGCCGACGGCACCTTCGAGCTGGCCTTCGGCCCTGTGGAGGCGATCGAACCCGGCGCGTCGTCGTTCCCGCTGGGCGAGGGGGCATCGATGCTCGCGGTGCGCGAGGTGTACTCCGACTGGTCGGAACACAAGGGCGACATCATGATCGAACGCGTCGACACCGTCGGGACCGCGCCCGTCGAACCCGACCTGGAACGCGTCGCGCGCCGCTACCGCACCGCGGCGAAGATGCTCACCGCACGGATTCACACGTGGTTCAACTTTCCCAAGTGGTTCTATCTCGACGAGCCGGTCAACACCTTCACCCCGCCGCGCCCGACCCCCGGTGGGTTGTCCACCCAGTTCTCGTCGGTGGGGCACTACCGCCTCGCCGACGACGAGGCGATGGTGATCACCGTCCCGAGATCCGATGCGCCCTATCAGGGATTCCAGCTCGGCAGTATGTGGTATATCTCGCTGGACTACGTCCACCACCAGACCAGCCTGAACTCTGCGCAGGCACAAGTGGATCCGGACGGGATGATCCGGATGGTGGTGTCCCACCGCGATCCCGGGATCGTCAACTGGATCGAGACCACCGGCCGGCACACCGGAATCCTGCAGTTCCGTTGGCAACGCACCGCTGCTCCGCTCGGCCCCGAATCGGGGCCGAGCGCGCAGGTCGTCGGTATCGGGGACGTGGCCGCGTATCTGCCGTATCACCGACACAACCGGATCGACGCCGCCGGCTGGGCAGAGCGAATCGCGCTACGGCAGAGGTCTTTTGCTGCGAGGATGTTGGGATGACCACAGAGCTGCTCGCCGGCAGGATCGTGGTGGTGTCCGGTGTGGGACCGGGGCTGGGCAGGGCGATCTGCCTGCAGGCCGCGGCCGCCGGTGCCACGGTCGTGCTCGCTGCCCGCACCGAATCCCGGCTCGCCGACATCGCCGCCGAGATCGACGGCGCCGGCGGGCGATCCCTGGTGGTGCCCACCGACATCACCGCCGACGACGCCGTCACCGCCCTGGTGGAGACGACCCTCGGCGAGTTCGGTCGGGTGGACGTCCTGGTGAACAACGCCTTCGCCCTTCCGTCGATGAAACCGTTGGCCCGCACCGACTTCGACCAGATCACCTCGGGACTCGACCTGACGGTTCTCGGCACCCTCCGGGTGATCAAGGCGTTCACCGCGGCACTCGCCGAATCCGGCGGCGCCATCGTCAACATCAACTCGATGGTGATCCGGCACTCCGAACCGCGATACGGCAGCTACAAGATCGCGAAGTCGGCGATGCTGGCGATGTCACAGACCCTCGCATCCGAACTGGGGGACAAGGGAATCCGGATCAACTCGGTGGCCCCCGGCTACATCTGGGACGATCAGCTCAAGTGGTACTTCGGGGAGGTCGCCAAGAAGTACAGCACAACTCCCGAGCAGGTGTACGAGCAGACCGCAGCACGCTCCGACCTCAAACGATTGCCGGAGCCCGACGAGATCGCCGACGCGGTGGTCTTCCTGGCCTCGCCGCTGGCACGGGCGATCACGGGACACACCCTCGACGTGAATTGCGGTGAATACCATGACTAGCACACGCACCAGCGTCGGGACCGTCGACGACCTCCACGAATCGGCGACCCGCGCAACCGGACTCGATGACTTCGGGGACGACTCCCATCGTGAACCGCTGCAGATCCTGCTCGACTCCTACCGCACCGAGGCGGGCCTCACCGAGACCGGCAGCAAGATGTTCCGCTTCTTCCTCAAGGGAGCACTGATCGCGCGGCTGTTCAGCGAGGCGTCGTGGCAGGCCAATCCGGGCTACGCCGACGTCGACATCGTCCGCCCGGTGTTCGTCACCGGCCTGCCGCGCACCGGCACCACCGCACTGCACCGGCTGCTCAGCGCCGACCCGCGACATCAGGGACTCCAGATGTGGCTGGCGGAGTTCCCGCAGCCCCGTCCGCCCCGCGAGACGTGGGCCGAGAACCCGGTGTTCCGGCAGATCGACGCGGGCTTCGAACAGCACCACGTCGACAACCCCGAGTTCATGGGTCTGCATTACATGGATGCCGGTGAGGTCGAGGAGTGCTGGCAACTGCTGCGGCAGAGCGTCATGTCGATCTCGTACGAATCGCTCGCGCATGTGCCCAGCTACTCGCGGTGGCTCGCCGGGCAGGACTGGACGCCCGCGTACGCGCGGCACCGGCGCAATCTGCAGCTGATCGGGTCGAACGATCCGGGCAAGCGGTGGGTGCTCAAGAACCCGAGTCACCTGTTCGCTCTCGACGCGCTGATGGCGACCTACCCGGATGCGCTGGTGATCCAGACTCATCGGGCACCGGAGACGATCATCGCCTCGATGTGCAGTCTGGCCGAGCACGCCACTCCCGGGTGGTCCACCACCTTTGTCGGCGAACGGATCGGACGATCCCAGCTCGAGCTGTGGTCACGCGGTCTACGCGAGTTCTCCACGGCACGAGGACGATACGACCAGCGCCAGTTCCTCGACATCGACTTCGCCGACCTGCGGGCCGATCCGTTCGGCGTCGTCGAGCGGGTGTACGCGGCGCTCGATACCGAACTGTCGGAGGACGCGAGGGCGGCGATGACGGCCCTCGACGAGGAGAGTCGTTCCGGGGCACGCACACCTCGGCACCGGTACCAGCTGTCGGACTACGGCCTCGACGAACAGCAGGTGGCGGCCGCGTTCGAGGGCGCGTGACCGTTGAACCGGGGTTTCGACTCGACGTGTATACGGAGAGTTGATGATTGAGCCGGGTCCGAGCCTTGTTGGTGATTTCAGTGTCACTCTTGTGGAGCCACCAAGTTGGTGGTTGTGTTCAGTCCACCGGGCATCTGGCTCTGTTGGTGGTTGACCGTTCCC
>NZ_JBSFRM010000043.1:0-21649 GCF_053589235.1 Gordonia sp. NPDC003376
ACGTGACTACCTCGGAGGTGGTCGCTGTCGTGCGTGGGTTGCGGTGATTTCGACTCGGGTCCTCGCGATGCTGGGTCCCGGCTCAATCAGCAACCGGGCGTTGGTGGTTGAGCCATTGAGGAGCGGAGCGACGAGGTGTGTCGAAGCCTCGGTCGGCCAGATTCGGTACGTGACTACCTCGGAGGTGGTCGCTGTCGTGCGTGGGTTGCGGTGATTTCGACTCGGGTCCTCGCGATGCTCGGTCCCGGCTCAATCAGCAACCAGGCGTTGAGGAGCGGAGCGACGAGGCGTGTCGAAACCTCGGTCGGCCAGATTCGGTACGTGACTACTTCGGAGGTGGTCGCTGTCGTGCGTGGGTTGCGGTGATTTCGACTCGGGTCCTCGCGATGCTCGGTCCCGGCTCAATCAGCAACCAGGCGTTGGTGGTTGAGCCGCTGAGGAGCGGAGCGACGAGGCGTGTCGAAACCTCCGCCGGCCGACGTCGGATGGTGGCAACTACCGAGGGTTGTTGTCGCTATCGGTTCCCGTATCCCGCGCACCCTTCACCGCATATCGGGCACAGAGGAACGCGGCGTTGCGGCCGTACTCGATCAGCTCGAGGTCGAACGGCCGGGTGAACAGTGGACGTCCGCTACCGAGGGTGACCGGCGCGATCGACACCTCGATCTCGTCGAGCATCCCCGCGTCGGCGAACTGGGCGGCGAGATCCCCACCGCCGACCACCCAGACGTCCTTGCCGTCGGCGGCTGCCACCAGTTCGTCCCGGAACTCACCCGGGGAGCCGGCCACCACCCGGATGGAGCCGGCGACCGGGGCGATCTCACGATGGGTGAACACGAACGACGGTTCGGTGTATGGCCAGGGCCGGGCCTCCGACAGCTCGTTGTCGAGTAGCCACTGGTATGTCGTGGCGCCCATGACGATCGTCCCCACCTGCTTGCCGAAGTCGTTCATGTTGCCGAACCCGTCCTCGTCGTGCGGTTGACTCAGCAACCAGCCTAGGTCGTCGTGCTCGTCGGCGAGGAACCCGTCGAGGGTGGTGGCGGTGTAGTAGCGGAAGCGGGTCATCAGAATCCTCCGGATCGGTTGCGGTGCCAGATGATGGGATCGGGATCGAGCGCTGGGGCGAGGACGTCCACTCCGGCCTCGCGCAGCATCATGCGCAGGAGGAGCCGACGATGTGCGGCGAAGGTGAGCACATGGGTGACGATCTGCGACAACAGGAATGACTCGGGTGGGTCGCACAGTGCGTCGATCACCCGATCCGACCACGCCTGCCGCCGGTCGATGTCCCGGACGAGTGCGAGCCAGCGGCCGGCCACCGTCGGATGCATCAGTGTCAGCGCGTCGAGATCGTCGCTCCCGAGGTCGGGGTGGTCGCCGCCCTCGATGGACGCCAGCCACGGCAGTTTGTCGGTGACCAGATGGTGCAGGACCTGGGCGATCGACTCGTCGGGTTCCTGCCACGCCATGATCTGATTGCGCGGCAGTCGGACTCGTCGGTACTCGGTCTCCGACACCGCTGCTGCTGCCTCGAGGAGGGCCGTCACGTCGTCGAGGTCGTGGCGCACCATCATCGCCACCACGTCCCCGGCGGTCTCCTCGACGGTTTCACCCGCGTCGACGTACAGCACCGTCGGCGAATGGAAGTGGATTCCGTTGGGGGCAGGAAGCCAGTGTCCGCGTTCGGAAGTCGACGCCGTGGCGCTGGGCGGATGGCCGAACGCCCGGGTGAAGGCCCGGCTGAAGCCCTCGACGGAGTCGTATCCGGAGTCGAAGGCGACGTCGGTCACGCTGTGGCCGCGCTGCAGGTACCAGGCGGCCCGTTCGAGTGTGACGCGCCGTCGCAGCGCGACCGGTGCCTCGCCGGTGCTCCGGGAGACCTGTCGGCTGAAGTGGAATGCCGAGGAGTGCGCGCCGGCGGCCATCCCGGCCAGTTGTGTGCCGTCTTGGTCGAGGACGGCGTCGAGCAGTTCCCGGAGTCGGTCGGCGCCGTTCTCGGTCATCGGGGACTCGTCCTGACAGGAGGTCTCGTCGTCATGACAGCAAGTATCGACGCCGCGGCGATGTCCGCGCTTGACCGTTCTTGCCCTTTGGAGGCGAGGTGCTCAGCTCACGGCGAGTGCGGGACCCGGGATCAGCGGCAGGTCGATGGTCGTGCGGATGCCGGCGGGTCCGTCGACGACGGCCGGGATCGCGTTCACGATGCGTCCGACCGCCGCCACGATCGCGGCATGGTTGTGGTCGCCCCTGGTGCTGGTCGGGCAGATGTCGATCCGATAGGAGGGCTCGCCGACGATCTCCACGCGGTAACACCCGCCCGGTTGCGCCGGTTGTGCCCAATCGGGCCGCAGATCGGCGCGCAAACGTGTCACGTGTTCGACGACGATCGCCGGCCGGCCGTCGACGATCCCGGCGATCTCGAACCGTACCGCCGCCCGGGTCCCGGCCGCGACGGTGCCGGTGGCGATCGTCAGATCCTCTGGTGCTGCGGCACTGTCATGACTTTCGGTGATCTCGTCGATGGTCACGCCGAGCGCGCCGGCCAGCTGGTGGATGGTGGTGCCCCAGGCGAGTGCGAGAATGCCGGGCAGGAACAGCATCGGGGTCTCGTCGAGGGGCTTGCCGAAGCCCATCACGTCGACCATCACCTCGGCGCCGTCGTAGGTGGCGTAGTCGGCGATCTCCATGCACCGGATCTGCTCGACACGTTGACATGTGCCGGTGAACACCAACGGGATCAGATCGTTGGCGAAGCCGGGATCGACCCCGGTGATGAAGATGCTCGTATCGTTGTCGGCGGTGATGCGCTGCAGTCGGGCTATCGCCTTCTCCGGCACCGCGCCCCACGGGTACTGCAACGGAACCGGCGCCGACCCGACGACGTCGATACCTGCTCCGAGGATTCGGCTGACGTCGTCGAATGCCTCGATCGGGCGTGTGTCACCCATGGCGCAGTACACGATGCACGCGGGGTCGAGGGCGATGAGGGCGTCGAGATCGTGGCCCGCGGTGACGCCGGTCGACATCTCGAGCCCGGCCAGCGTGCCGGCGTCCACGCCGACCTTGTCCGGGTTGTACACCACGACCCCGACGAGCTCGAAGCGTGGGTCCTCGATCAGTTGGGTGAGGGCGAGTCTGCCCGCATTTCCGGTCCCGACCAGCCCTACACGGATCGCCATCGTCGGCCTGCCTCCTGTTGCATGAACACCTGTCCGGACTTCTGTCCAAACAGTAGACCACATCAATTCTAGAACGTGTTCTCATTCGGCTGTTTGCGCTGTAAGGTCCCTGCCATGGGACGTGTAGACGACAAGGTTGCAGTGATCACCGGGGGTGCCCGCGGCATGGGCGCCGAGCATGCGCGAGCCCTGGTCGCCGAGGGTGCGAAGGTGGTGATCGGGGACATCCTCGACGACCCGGGCAAGGCCCTGGCCGACGAGTTGGGGGAATCGGCGCGCTATCTCCACCTCGACGTGACCTCGCCCGAGGACTGGCAGACCGCGGTGGCGACGGCGACCGGGGAGTTCGGCAAGCTCAACGTGCTCGTGAACAATGCCGGGATCGTCAACGGCTCGACGATCCAGAAGTTCCGCCTGGACAAGTGGAAGCAGATCATCGACGTCAACCTGACCGGAACCTTCCTCGGCATCCAGGCCGTCGCCGATCCGATGATCGCGGCCGGCGGCGGATCGATCATCAACGTGTCGTCGGTCGAGGGTCTGCGGGGCAGTCCGTGGGCGCACGGCTACGTCGCGTCCAAGTGGGGTGTCCGGGGACTGGCCAAGTCGGCCGCGCTCGAGCTGGCGCCACACAATGTGCGGGTCAACTCGATCCACCCGGGACTCATCCGCACACCCATGACCGAAGGGTTGCCCGAGGACATGGTGAAGGTGCCGCTCGGGCGCGCCGCCGAATCCGCGGAGGTCTCGACCTTCGTCGTCTTCCTCGCCAGTGACGAGTCGTCGTATGCCACCGGTTCGGAGTTCGTGATGGACGGCGGCCTCTCCGCGGACGTCCCGCACAAATAGCGGGCATCCCGGACATATCCGGTGCGAGCGGTGGATGCGTCCGGTGAATCGCCGACCCGGGGACCGGGGCGTCCCCTAGCCTCGACCCATGCGGGCGATGATCGTCAAGGAGTTCCGCGAACTCCTACGGGACCGACGCACCCTGGCGATGCTGGTGGTGATGCCGCTGCTGTTGCTGATCATCTTCGGTTACGCCGCCAACTTCTACGTGTCGTCGGTCGACACCGCGGTGGTGGGTCCGCAGGCGCAGCAGGTCGCCGAGGCACTGCCCCCATATTTCGACGTCACCCGTACCGATTCGGGACAAGGTGATTCCGCGGTTCGGGACATGTTGCAGGACAACGCCGTCGACGTCGGGATCGTGACCGGGGTGAATCCACCGGTGGTCTATGTCGACGGATCCAATCTCTTCGCCGCGGAATCGACCGTCGGGGTGCTCAACCGGCTCGGCGACAAGGTGCACACCGATGTCTTGTTCAATCCCGACCTCAAGACCGCCTGGGTGATGGTGCCGGCCATCATCGGACTGATCCTGCTGTTCATCGGCACGATCATCACCAGCATCGGTCTGGTCCGCGAACGGGAGGCCGGCACCCTCGAACAACTCGCGGTGATGCCGATCCGCCCCACCCAGGTCATCCTCGGCAAGATCGCCCCGTACTTCCTGCTCGCCGCGATCGACATGGGCATCATCACGGTGCTCGGGATGGTGCTGTTCGACGTTCCGTTCAACGGTGACCCCGCGGTGTTCGTCCTCGGGGCCGCACTGTTCTTGTTCGTGGTACTCGGTGTGGGGGTGTTCATCTCGACCATCTCGCAGACCACCGGGCAGGCCATCCAGACCGCATTCTTCTTCCTGATCCCGCAGATCCTGTTGTCGGGGATGATCTTTCCGCTCGATGCGATGGCCGCCGGGGTCCGCTGGATAGGTTATCTGCTGCCGCTGACGTACTTCACGATGATCTCGCAGGGCGTGATGCTGCGGGGTGCACCCATCCAGTCGCTGTGGCTGCCGCTGGTGGTGCTCGCCGGAATGGCGGTGGTGGTGTTCGTCGGTGCGACCCTCCGGTTCCGCCGCGACCTCGCCCCCGGATCGGGCCGGACATGAGCGCGTCGGCCCACGGCATCGGGGTCTGCTTCGGTGCTCGACGCGCCCTCGGTGGCGCCGGGACCGGCGGGGTCGACGTCGATGTCCCCGACGGTGCAGTGGTCGCGGTGGTGGGCGGCGACGGGGCGGGCAAGACCACGTTGCTGCGCGTGTTCGCCGGTGAGATCGTTCCCGGCGACGGACACACCGACCTCCCGCCGAAGGCCGAGATCGGCTATCTGTGCGCAGGGCCGGGGAGTTGGGGGGCGCTCACGGTCACCCAGAACCTCGACTTCGTCGGCGGCTGCTATGGACTCCACGGGGAGCCACTGACCCGACGCCGCGACGAGCTGATCGACCGCAGCGGGTTGCGGGTTGCCGCCCACCGGCGCGCGTCGGCGCTCTCGGGTGGGATGCGTCGCAAACTCGGCGCCGCCATGGCGATGATCCACCGTCCGGCGCTGCTGATCCTCGACGAACCGAGCACCGGTGTCGACCCGGTCAGCCGGATCGAACTGTGGCGCATGATCTCCGACGCCGCCGCCGACGGTGCGGCGGTGATCATGTCGACCACCTACCTCGACGAGGCCGAGCGAGCGTCGCGACTCGTCGTCCTCGACGATGGGCAGATCCTCACCGACGGCTCGTTCGATGACGTGCGTGCCGGTTTCGCCGGCGCGGTCACCGCCGGCCCGCATCCGGTGCGCCCCGAATGGTCGTGGCGTCGCGGCCGGACCCGGCACGAGTACTGGCCCGACGGTCTCGCCCCGGGTACCTCGCAGGCCACCGTCGCCCCCGATCTGGAGGACATCGTCGTCGCCCTGTCGTTGCGGCGTCGGGTGGCGGTCGGCACCTCGGGTGGCCACCAGGGCGGTGCACCGTGAGCACGCCGGTCGTCACCGCCTCGGCACTGACCCGCCGCTTCGGGTCGTTCACCGCCGTCGACGACGTCACCTTCACGGTGTCGCCGGGGGAGGTGGTCGGACTGCTCGGTGCCAACGGCGCGGGCAAGACGACGGTGATCCGGATGCTGCTCGGGCTGCTCGCACCGAGTGCCGGCTCGGTGGGCCTGTTCGGCGGTCCACCCGCACACCGTGCACGCGCACGCCTGGGATATGTACCGCAGAACCTCGGGCTCTACCGGGATCTCACCGTCGCCGAGAACCTCGCGTTCACCGCCGACATCTACGGCGTCGAGGTGCCCGCCCTGACATCCGATCTCGCGGACCGCGCCGACACGCTGGTCGGTGACCTCGCCCTGGGCGCACAACGTCAGGCTGCCTTCACCGTCGCACTGGCACATCATCCGGAGGTGCTGGTGCTCGACGAGCCGACCTCCGGGGTGGACGCGCTGTCGCGCTCACGCCTCTGGGACACCATCGGCGAGCAGGCGGAGGCGGGGGTCGCGGTGCTGGTCACCACCCACTACATGGAGGAGGCGCAGGAGTGTGACCGGCTGCTGTTGATGTCGTCGGGGCGGCTGGTGGCGCAGGGTACCGAGGCCGATGTGATCGGCGGACTGCAGGCCACCCGTGTGCGCTCCGACGACTGGTCGGCCACATTCACCGTCCTCGCCGACGCCGGTCTCCCGGTGATCCTGTCGGGCACCACGATCCGTGTCGCAGCGACCCCACCAGACCAGGTCGCCGCGGTGCTGTCGGCACGCGGCATCACCGTCGACGTCGACGAGGTGCCGGGCACCATCGAGGAGCGGATGCTGGTCCTCGCCCGGGATCAGGCGGTGCCGTAGATCCGGTCGCCCGCATCACCGAGGCCCGGCAGGATGTAGCCGTTCGCGTCGAGTTCGCGGTCGACCGCGGCGGTGAACACCGGTACATCGGGATGGGCGCCCTGCAACATGGCCAACCCCTCGGGGCACGCCAGTAGGCAGACGAACCGGATGGACCTGGGCCGGTACTCCTTGATCCGGTCCACCGCGGCGACCGCCGAATGTCCGGTCGCCAGCAGCGGATCCACCACCACCACGTCACGCTCGTCGAGATCCTTGGGCATCTTGAAGTAGTACTCCACCGCCACATGGGTTTTCGGGTCACGGTAGAGGCCGATGTGGCCGATGCGTGCGCCCGGCACGACGGTCAGCATGCCGTCGGCGATGGAGGTGCCGCCTCGCAGGACGGAGGCGAACACGAGCTTCTTGCCGTCGATCACCATGCCGGTGGTGACCTCCATCGGGGTCTCCACCTTGATCTCCTGCATCGGGATGTCGGCGAGTACGTCGTAGGCCATCAGCGTGGAGATCTCGTTGAGCAGGCGCCGGAAGTCGTTGGTGGAGGTCTCCTTCTGGCGCATCAGGGTCAGCTTGTGCTGGACCAGCGGATGATCGATGACGTGTACGTCGCTCATGGTGGCGTTCTCCTCGAGTCCGGCAATCGTTGCGGGGATTGAGTTTCGGCGGCCTGGTGCGCTCGCGCGCTCAGAACACGGTGCCGTCGCTGGCGATCTGCAACGGCGGCAAGCCGTTGCGTCGGATGGCGGCCAGTTCGCGACCGGCGGCCCAGGTACCGCCCTCGAGCACACAGGCCAGGGGCAGCGACGCCGGGTCGACGCCGAGGGCATCGGCGACGCGCGGTGCGATCTCGTCGAGCAGGGCGACGGTCAGGGCCCGCCACTCGACGACCAGTTCGTCTCCGACCTGCCATAGGGTGTCGGGGGCATCGGCCGGGCGGGGAGTCAGGACCCCGGTGTCGATCAACAGTCCGCCGTTGCGGTATTCGGGCAGCGCGGTGAGATCGCCGAGTCCGGTCACCTCCACCCCGGCCCACGAGAACGGTTCCAGCAGTGAGTAGGTGAGCCACTGTGACAGCTTGTGGAACGGCATCCACCCGTCGGTGCCTGCCGTGATGTGCTCGCCGCGGACCGCCGGATGCGGCCAGCAGTCGCCGAGTGGTACGTCGCCGATGTGGTTCCCGGCGAGCCAGATCGGCGAGAGGGTGTCGAGCAGCGTCGACAGGATATCGTGCGCACCAACCGTTTCCGCACCGGAGAGGTGATCGAACAGGCCGCCGGGCCGGGCGTCGGCGTAGACCTCGGTGTTCGCGTCGAGGGCATCGGCGAGGCGATGCAGCAGTGCGGTGCGCCCCTCGAGTCCGACCAGCGGTGTCCGGTCGGTGACACCGAACGCGGCGGCGAGCCGGTCGGCTGTCAGCGCGCGCAGACCGGCGGCGTCCACACGGAGTGGATCGGTCGGGTCGCCGGAGAACACCCCGTCGAAGAATGCGTGGACGCTGCCGACGGCGAGACCTTCCGACCGGGTGAATCGCAGTCCGGTTCCCGGCTCGTCGAAGAACCAGTCGGGTCCGGCACCGGCGTCGAGCAGCACGCTGACCAGTGCCAGATCGATCTGGGCACGCGCCCGTGTCGCGGTGTCGACCGATCCGAGGCGACGGTCGAGGTCGGCGGCCCGATCCACGCCCCCGGCCTCCACGTGTCGCCAGCGACTGTGGAACGGGATGTCGAGAGTGGGGTAGCGGCGGCGGGTCACCTCGGCGACGAGTGCCACCGCGGCGGCGAGTCGATCGTCGTCGACGCGGAACCACGCCGACTCGCCCGCACGCGCGCGAGCGATGAGGAGCCCTGCCCGCGAACGGATCTCGTCGGTGCGGCGAAGGACGGCAGCCGCCGCGGCATCGGTGGTGGGCTCGGTGGTGACGCTCATCCCGACAACCCCCGGCCCTTGACCTGACGTAGGTCATCGGTGGTCGGGACGGCTCCGCTGGTGAAGTAGCCGGCGGCCATCTTGGCGTCGATCTCCACGCGGGCGTCGGCGGGGACGAGCTCAGCGGGGATGTCGACGCGTTCGCCGACCTCGATACCGGAGCCGGTGATCGCGTCGTACTTCATGTTGCTCATCGACACCAGCCGGTGGATCCTGGTGATCCCCAGCCAGTGCAGGACATCGGGCATCAATTCCTGGAAACGCATGTCCTGAACGCCGGCAACACATTCTGTGCGGGCGAAGTACTGGTCGGCGGTGTCGCCGCCCTCCTGCCGCTTACGCGCGTTGTAGACCAGGAACTTGGTGACCTCACCGAGTGCGCGACCTTCCTTGCGGGAGTAGGAAACCAGACCCACCCCGCCACGCTGGGCGCCCTGAATGCACTCTTCGATGGCATGAGTCAGATAGGGCCGACAGGTGCAGATGTCCGAGCCGAACACATCCGACCCGTTGCATTCGTCGTGGACGCGGGCGGTGAGTTCGACCGCCGGATTCGACAGGTCTTGCGGGTCACCGAAGATGTAGATCGTCTGGCCGCCGATCGGCGGGAGGAACACCTCGAGGTCGGACCGGGTCACCAGCTCGGGATACATGCCGCCGGTCTCCTCGAAGAGCGTGCGCCGTAGGTCGGTCTCGCTGCATCCGAAGCGGGCGGCGACGCCGGGCAGCCACCACACCGGCTCCACGGCCGCCTTGGTGACCAGTGCGGCGCCGGTCGGCATCAGGAACTTGCCGTCGGGCTGCAGTCGGCCCCGGGCGATCGCGTCGGCGATCTCCGGGAGGATCACGTGCGCCTTGGTCACCGCGATCGTCGGACGGATGTCGTATCCGGATGCGAGCAGTTGCGGGAACGACTCGGCGACGGTCGCGCCCCACGGGTCGAGGCTGACGATCGCGGTGGGATCGGCCCACTGCGGATGCGGTCCGATCACGTCGGTGGGCGAGGTGTTGGTCAGGTCCGCGCGATGCTCACGCGACAGTGCCCCGGCGGCGACGGCGAGCGCCCGGTAGACGCTGTAGGAGCCACTGTGCGTGCCGATCACATTGCGATGGGCACGATCGGTGGTGGTGGCGATCACCGGCCCGCGCTCGGCGGCGGTGGCCGCACCCCAGGAGATCTGCGGTGCACCGAATCCGGCGCTGTGCGAGGTCAATCGGATGTGGCCGGGGGATCGGGGCGCGGTGCGCACCGTATCGGGGGCAGAGCTCTCGGATGCGGTCGACATGGCCACTCCTTTGCGTCCAGTGGTGAACGACCCGCCGCGGACGGTGATGCCGGCGCCGTTCCCCTCATCGGGAAACCGCCAGCATAATCACATCCACATCGATGCGCCGGATATGCAATCGCGCGATCACCGTCCCGACATCACCGCGTTACCCGCACCTTCGGCCGAGACGGCGATGGCGCCCAGGGAACCCCTGGGCGCCATCGATATTCGGTTACCGTTACGCTCCGGTGACCGAGGCCACCGGGTGTTCAGCAGCTGATCAGACCAGCTCGAACCGGTCGAGTTCCATCACCTTGGTCCACGCGGCGACGAAGTCGGCGACGAAGGTCTCCGCAGAGGTGTCCTCGGCGTAGGCCTCGGCGAGGGCACGCAGCTCGGAGTTGGCGGCGAAGGCCAGATCGACCCGGCTGCCGGTCCACTTCTTGTCGCCCGACTTGCGGTCGGTCGCCACGAAGGTCCCGTCCTCGTTCTTGGCCCACTTCACACCCATGTCCAGGATGTTGACGAAGTAGTCGTTCGTCAGTGTGCCCGGGTTCTCGGTGAGCACACCGAGGCTCGAGCCCTGGTAGGTCGCACCGAGCACGCGCAGACCACCGACCAGCACGGTCATCTCCGGCGCCGACAGGGTCAGCAGCGAGGCCTTGTCGAGCAGGTTGTACTCCGCGGAGAGCTGGTTGCCCTTGCCCTCGTAGTTGCGGAAGCCGTCGTAGCTGGTCTCCAGGTGGGTGGCCGAATCGGCGTCGGTCTCCGCCTGGGTGGCGTCGGTACGACCCGGGGTGAACGGCACCGACACGCTGATGCCGGCGTCCTTGGCGGCCTTCTCGATCGCAGCGACGCCGCCGAGCACCACCAGGTCGGCGAAGGACACCGTGGCGCCCGCCTCACCGGTGAACGACCCCTGGATCTCCTCGAGCACGCGGATCACCTGGGCCAGCTCGTCGGGTTCGTTGCTCTCGAAGCCCAACTGCGGCTGCAGGCGGATCCGGCCACCGTTGGCGCCACCGCGGTAATCGCTGCCACGGAAGGTCGACGCGGCCTTCCATGCGGTCGAGACGAGCTGTGCGACAGTCAGTCCCGAGTCGACCAGCGCGGTCTTGAGATTCGCGACGTCGGCGTCGGAGATGACCGCACCGGCCTGAGCGGGGACGTTGTCCTGCCACAGGTAGGTCTCGCTCGGAGCCAGCGGTCCGCGGTAGCGGACGGCCGGACCCATGTCGCGGTGCAGCAGCTTGAACCAGGCCTTGGCGAACTCCTCGGCCAGCTCCTCCGGGTGATCGAGCCAACGGCGGGTGATCTCGCCGTAGACCGGATCGAACCGCAGGGTGAGGTCGGTGGTCAGCATCGACGGATGGGTCTTGCCGTCGCCGAATGCCTGCGGGACCGAGTTGGCCCAGCCGCCGTCCTTGGGCTGCCACTGGAAGGCGCCGGCGGGGCTCTTGGTGAGCTCCCACTCGTTGCCGTACAGGATCTCCAGGAAGGAGTTGTCCCACTTGGTGGGGGTGTGGGTCCAGATCACCTCGAGGCCCGAGGTGATGGCGTCGGGGCCGACGCCGGTGCCCTGCGGGTTGACCCAGCCGAGGCCGACGTTCTCCAGCGGTGACGCCTCGGGCTCGGGGCCGAGCTTGTCGGCATCGCCGTTGCCGTGGGTCTTGCCGAAGGTGTGGCCGCCGACGATCAGTGCGGCGGTCTCGATGTCGTTCATCGCCATCCGGCCGAACGTGTCGCGGATGTCCTGTGCGGCGGCGAGGTAGTCCGGCTTGCCTTCGGGGCCTTCGGGATTGACGTAGATCAGACCCATCGTGGTGGCGGCGAGCGGGTTCTCCAGATCACGCTCGCCGGAGTAGCGGGCGTTGGTGCCCAGCCAGGTCGACTCGGCGCCCCAGTAGACCTCTTCCGGCTCCCACTCGTCCGGACGACCGAACGCGAAGCCCTTGGTCTTGAAGCCCATGTCCTCGAGGGCGACGTTGCCGGCGAGCACGATCAGGTCCGCCCAGCTGATGGACTTGCCGTACTTCTTCTTGACCGGCCACAGCAGACGACGGGCCTTGTCCAGGCTGACGTTGTCGGGCCAGCTGTTCAGCGGGGCGAACCGCTGCATGCCGGTACCGCCGCCGCCACGGCCGTCCTCCACGCGGTAGGTACCTGCGGCGTGCCACGACATGCGGATGAACAGGGGTCCATAGTGACCGAAGTCGGCGGGCCACCACTCCTGCGAGTCCCGCATGAGCGTCTTCAGGTCGGCGACCAGTCCGTCGACGTCGAGCGACGTGAGTGCCTCGGCGTAGTCGAAGTCGGTGTCACGCGGGCTGATGACGGCCGGATTATGTGCCAGCACACGGAGATTCAGGCGTTCCGGCCACCACTGGTCGTTGCCGCCACCCTCCACCGGGGGACGGATGTGCATCGGGCAGCCGGCCGGTGGCTCTCCGGCGTCGGTGTTCGCCGCGCCAATCGGGGGATGTTCGGTTGCGGTTTCGTCAGACACGACAGTCCTTTCGATGATGAGTGATGCGGGCTGCGATCACTGTGTTGACTCTGGTGGACGCGAGGCCGCGCAGGTCGGGCACAGCCCCCAGTAGATGACCTCGGCCTCGTCGAGGATGAAACCGTGACTGTCTGACGCTGTCAGACAGGGGGTTTCGCCTACGGCACAGTCGACGTCGCCGATCGTGCCGCATACACGACACACGGCGTGGTGATGATTGTCGCCGACGCGTGCCTCGTACCTGGCCAGGTGGCCCTGCGGCTGGATCCGACGGACCAGGCCGACCTCGGTGAGGGCGGACAGTACGTCGTAGACGGCCTGCAGGGAGACCTCGGGGAGTTCGAGCCGCGCTGCCTTGTGGATCGAGTCGGTGTCCGCGTGCGGATGCGCGTGGACTGCCTCGAGTACCGCCACCCTGGGTCGGGTGACGCGGAGTTCTGCTCCCCGCAGCAGTGCGGTGAAATCCGGTGAGGAGGTCACGCAGACCAGTATGCACGCTTTTCTGGAATCGTTCAGGTTTTTGCTCGAATTGAGACGGTCGCGCCACCCGGGGAAGTACTCACCAGGCGCTTCGATCCCCGAAGGGTCGGGCAGATCACACACGTGCGAGTCTAGTGCCGTGTCGTGGTCAGCGGAGCGGATCGTCGAAGAGTCGGTTCGGTGGAAGTCGTCCTGGCATCCGGACGGATCCGTTCACATCGTCGACGGTCCGTGCGAGTTCTATCTCGAGCACGGTGTCGCGACGCTCCTGCAGTACCACGCCGACCGGGCTGTCGACCCGGTCGCCGCACTCGACGAGGCCGCCGCGACGACACTCGCACACGGTGCCGCCACACTGCGATTCACCGCCGGTGTCGGGGTGTTCGCTGGACTCACCGATGCCGAACTGGCCGGCCGAGGGGCCCACACCGTCGCGGTCGTCGACGTCATCGCCGGTGAACCCTCGGCGGACCTCGTGGCGTCCATCCCGCTACCCGCCGAGGTGACCGTGCACCGCGTGGCCACCGAGAACGACGTCGCCGAGTTCGCCACGATCTCGCGACAGGCATGGGGGTTCGAACCCCACGCGCTACGCGATCCGGGTTTCCGGGTCGACGACGAGCACATCCGCCTGTTCGTGGCCCGGATCGACGGTGACCCGGTCGGAGCCGGTGGCTACGAGCGCGTCGGCGCGGTCGCCCGGATGTGGGGGGCCGCCATCATTCCCGACGCCCGCGGCCGCGGCGCCTATCGGGCATTGGTCGCCGCCCGCCTCGCCGACGCCCGGGCGCTCGGCGCCGGGCTGGTGATCATCCACGCCGAACAGACCTCGTCGCCGATCCTGCAGCGACTCGGTTTCGGTCGGTTCGCCGAACGACGCCTCACGTCGATACCACTCACCGCTGGGTAGCGTCACGCCCCATGGGCATGAAGTGCTGGTTCCTCGTCTACACCGACGGCGATGCCCGAGAGGTCCTGCGGCGCCCGCCGACGATCGACATCGCCGCCACCGACACACTCGTCCGAGGACTGTACGGTCCTCTGCGATTCGTCGCCGACGGTGACCTCCTGCAGTCGGCCGACCCCCGCGCCGGGAAGGTCGCCGCAGCCTGCTTCGACGGAGCGACCATCATGGCGGCCGAGCAACTCGCCGTCGGTCCCCTCGACCTCGACCTCCGATTCCACTCCGCTGCCCAAGGTCGCGCGATCTATTTGTTCGGACTGCACAGCGTGAGCGAGTGGGGATCGTTCGGCTGGTGGGACGCCGACGGCCACCTCATCCGGGCATTCAGCGGAAGCGGCGACACCGGATTCGGCGAGAATCTCGGTCCGGCGCTCCCGTTCGAGGCAGGCGTCGAATCCCACGAACGCTACGACGGCGAGTCGTGGCCGTCGCCGACCGAACTCGTCGAAGAAGCACTCGCCGACCGCATCGGATTCCGATTCGAGGGTGTGCGGGTCCCCGGTGGGCCGCGGCCGTCCGAGATTCCGATGCGGATCTACGCGGTGTGATTCTGCCCGGTGGAAGCCCGCGCGCCCTTGGTGCTCGCGTCTGGTGTGATTCTGTCCGGTGGAAGCCCGCGCACCCTTCGTGCTCGCGTCTTCCCTCCTCATCGCCTCGGTCGCACGCTCCCTCGCTCTTCGTCAGTCCAGACCCGAGCCGGGTGCTCGGCTCCGCCGGGCTGGTCGCACGTTCCCTCGCTCTTCGTCAGTCCAGACCCGAGTGTTTGGCTCCGCCGGGCTGGACTAGACGACCGCGAGCAGGATGCCGACCCCGATGAACAGTGCACCGAAGATGAGGTCGAGGCGGCGCTGACCGGTGATGGTGCCGGTCAACCGGGCGAAACCTCGCCCGACCACGGCGAAGAACAGCCACATCACCGCGATGTCGACGGCCACGATGGTCGCGCCGATCAGGGCGTATTGGGTGACGAAGCCGTGCTCCGGTTCGACGAATCCGGGGATGAACGCCAGGAGGAAGACGATCGCCTTCGGGTTGAGCAGATTCACCCCGACGCCGCGGACGAACAACGACCGTGCGGACTGCGGAGTGTCCCCCACGACGGGGTCGTCGGCGGCGACCGGTGTCCGCAGGATCTGCCGGACGCCCAGATAGACGAGATATGCCGCGCCCAGATATCGGATCACGGCGAATGCGGTGGGGGAGCCGGCCACCACCACGCCCAGCCCGGCAGCCACGATCGCCAGCTGGATGATCAGCGCCGCCTGCAGCCCGAGAACACCCCAGATCGTGCGCCGATGACCGACGTTGATCGCATTCGACATGGTGTAGATAGCGCCGGCACCCGGCGTGAAGCTGATCAGCAGACACGCCGCCAACAACGCCGACCACGACGACAACGACACGCAGCCAGCGTAGTGACGCGCCGAGAGTGACCGCACACACGCCGCACGTGCTTGGATCGACATATGGCGTGTCTCCATCGGGATCGGAGCGGGCATGGCGGCTGATCACTCCCGACCTTCCCCCGATTCCCCCAGTGACCCCCGATCTCACGGCGACGCCCCGCCCGAATCGGTCGGAGCGGCGGCCGACGAACTGTACGGTCTGGCGCCGGCCGACTTCACCGCGCGTCGGAACGTCCTCGCCGGTCTCGTCCGCCGCGCCGGTGATCGGGCCCTCGCCGAGCAGATCACAGGACTGCGCCGCCCGACCGTGTCGGCTTGGTTGCTCAACCAGTGGGTGCGCCGCCATCCGGATGGCGTCACCGATCTCACCGATCTCGGAGGCGAACTCCGCGAGGCCCAACGACGCGGTGCGGCCCAGGGGGTCCGCGCGTTGTCGGCCCGACGGCGAGAGGTGGTCACCGCCGCCGCGATCGCCGTCGGCCGCATCGCCGACGACCTCGGGGTGTCGGTGAGTGCGGGAGCCGAACGCGAGATCGTGCAGACCCTGCGCGCCGCGATGGCCGACGCCGACGTCGCCGAAGGACTGGCACGAGGCCGGCTCGCGGTGGCCACCGAATACTCGGGGTTCGGTCCGGCGGCGGTGTTCGCCGTTCCCGAGCCCACCGCCGGCACGGACACAGCGACTCCCGATGACGTCGACGACTCCGCGGGGGAGACTTCGGCACAGGACTCCGCCCGGGCACGACGGGCGGCCGCGGAAGCCGACCTCGCCCGCGCCCGGGCCGATGCAGACCACGCCCGTCGCGCTGCCGATCGGGCCGCGCTGGCGACCGCGGAGGCCACCCACTCCGTCGAGGTCCTGACCGACCAACTCGAACGCCTGCGCGCCGACGTCGCCCGAGTCGAACAGGAACTCGGGTTCGCGCATCGTCGGCACCAGGGTGCCGAAGCCGCCGAACACGCCGCCCACGAGACCCTCGAACGTGCCCGCGAAGCGGTCTCCGCCGCGCACGAACGTCTCGGCGGAGACGAGGCCGGCCTCAGCCGATGACGTCGGCGAGTACCCCGCACTGACGGGCGAAGAACTCCCGGGACACCCCGGCGCGCGGCAGCACCAGGTCGAATCCGTGGAATGCGCCGGGAATGGTGTCCACGGTCACCGGAACCCCGGCCTCTCGCAGCCTGCGGGCGTACTCGAGAGCTTCATCGTGGAAGAGATCGTGGGTCCCGACCCCGATCCACGCCGGTGGCAGCCCCGAGAGATCCTCGTGGCGGCCGGGCACTGCGGTATCCGGGTCGGCGTCACCGAGATACGACGACCAGCCCACACGATTCGACCGCATGCTCCACACCCGATGGTTGCGGGGGTCGTGGCCGGCGTCGGTGGAGCGGTCGTCGAGCATCGGATACACCAACAGCTGGAACACCGGAGACACCTCGCCGGTGTCGCGGCACCGCAGCGCCAACGCGGCGGCGAGTCCGCCCCCGGCGCTGGCCCCGCCGAGGATCACCCGGTCCGGCGACACCTCGGGCTGCCGTGCAAGCCACTCCAGCGCGCGGTGACAGTCCTGCAGGGGGACCGGATAGGCGTGCTTCGGCGCGAGTCGACGGCGGCGACGGTGATCCCGAGTCGCCGCGCGAACTCCCGACACAGCTTGTCGTCCTGGGCCGCCGACCCGATCACATAGCCGCCACCGTGAATCCAGAGCATGGCATGCCCGGACGGTGACGGGGACGGTGGTCGGTGTAACCGAACGCGCACGCCGTCACCGAGGTCGTGGACTTCGACCCCGGCGGGGGTGCGTATCCCGGCGAGCCCTGTGATCCTCTGCAGCACAGGGACGGTCGCCGACATCACGGCATTGCGTGGCAGCACACGCGCTACGAGCCGGAGATCCGGGTGGAACTCGTCGACGGTGTCGGTCATCTCAGCGTCCTCCGAATCGGGCGTCGACGATCCCCAGTCGGATGGCCTCACGCAGCCAGTCCGGGAACTCCGACAGCAGGTGTTCGTACAGGGCTCCGTCGGGAACGGCATCGATGTCGTCGATGGGGAAGAATCCCGCATTGTCGACGACCCGACCCGACAAGGTGTCGAGCTCGGTGAGAACCCCGAATCGATTGCGGCCCAATCCGATGAACTGCCAGAAGATCGGCCGCGCGGCAGCGTCGTGGATGAGTCGACGGATCTGCGGCACCTTGCCGTGGAAACCGCCGTCGGTGAAGAACAGCACCAATACCGGCTGCTGGGCGCCGGAACCGTCGACGGCGTCGAGGATCGCGTTCATGATCGGCAGTTCCTCGTTGACCCCGCCGATCTCGCGGTCGTAGTCGATCTGCGGTCCCAGCGGTGCGCCGTGCTTGCCCTTGAGGTGGATGTAGGTCTCCATCCATTCCTCGGCGTCGGCGACGGTCACGTCCGGCAGCTTCGCGTAGCTGCTGCCGTAGAGGTAGGTCTCGAGGTTGCCGTCGCTGTCGAGTTGGGTGGCCACCGGGATCATCCGTTCCACCACCCGGTGAACGGTCTTCTCCTTGTACAGCCGGCGCATCGACAGCGTCTTGTCGATCACCATGATCACCCGCGCCACCGCACCGGCGGCACCCTTGGTGAGCAGGACCTTGTGCACCTGTTCCTTGCGCAGGTTCAGCGTCTGACGCTTCTCCAGCGAGAGCTTCTCCTCGCCCTTGACCATGCGGATGCCGGGAGTGGCCGCGGGTGCGGGGACAGTGTGCGGTACCGGAGGGGGCGACGATGCGGCGTCGGGGTCGTCGTCCACCACCACGCCGTGCTCCCGGACCAGGGCCGCGAAACCTGCCTCCCACCCGGCGGATTCGCTGCGCAGCTTCCAGTCGGCGCCCCGGCGGTAGATCTCGATCAAGACGGCGGCGCGCTCGACGGTCAGTCCTTCGGCGGGCGCCACGATGGTGGTATCGCCGGCGGTCACGGTGGTGTCGATGCGTGCGCCGCCGAGGGTCGCCGGTGGGTCGATCGAGATCCCGACGGCGATGCGCTCGATCTCCGCGGGTATCCGCCGCAGATCGACGGTCAGTGTCGACGGGCCGGTGAGGCTCACCTCGCCGGATGGGCTCTGCGGGTTGTTGTAGAACACGAAGTCCGCATCGGTGCGAACCGTGCGATCGCCACGGAGCACGAACGCCACCACATCGACCGACGATCCGGTGACGGCGACGGTCAGCACCTCGGCCGCCAGTGTCGTGTTCTCCCCGCGGCCGAGCCTGCGATCACCCATGTGGTTGTGGCCTCCGTCGTCATCGGTGTCGATCACCGACGACCCTACGTGTCCGCGGGAGACCCGGCCGAGGATCGCTGAGGGAATTCCGATCAGCGCCAGGAGGTTGTCGGACCCATGAGCGACACCGACTTCGATCCCCGCACCCTCATCGCGTCGTCCCGCATCGGAATCCTCGCCACCATCCGTGCGAGCGGGCTGCCGCAACTGTCTCCGGTGACCGCCGTCTACGACCGCGACGCCGACGTCATCCACGTCTCGATGACCGAGGGCCGGGCCAAGACCGCCAATCTGCGCCGCGACCCGCGGGCGGCCATCGAGTTCACCTCGCCGGACGGCTACACGTGGGCCACCGCGGAGGGCACGGTCACGTTGATCGGTCCGGGGACCGACCCGAATGGACCAGAGGTCGACGCGCTGGTCGACTACTACCGTCTCGGTGCGGGTGAGCATCCGAACTGGGCGGAGTACCGCGAGGTGATGGTTGCCGACCGGCGGGTGCTGATGAGCCTGACGGTCACCCGCGTGTACGGTGCCGCATTGCGCTGATCGGGATCACGCTCCGTTTCGCTGCGCCGACCAGGTCCTTGCCGGTCGTGAAAGTTTCTTTCCCGGAATCCATTTCGACTCCTGAGGAGCGGTTGACCGGCGCGACTGGACTATTTCTCGTTGTGGGCTACAGTCCATGGCACATCGTTCTCGAGCGAGTGTTCACGAGGGAGTGAGTGCGCCGTGAAAGCGGTTGTCATGGAATGTCGTATCCGTGTATGTGCGAGCGAGGGCCGGGTCCGTCGTCTCGTCGAGAGTGCGCGTAGGGCGGTGACGGAGGCCATCCCGGAATCGGCGCGGTATTCGCTTGTCGTCGAACCCGTCGATTCCGCACTCCTCGCCGGGCAATGGTCGGCTGCCAATCCGACGGTGGCACGATCGGAGCCGGCTCCCGGATGCTCTGACGTCGACATCGCATTCATCGGATCCGCGTGGCTGACCCCGGCACGGCTGGAAAGTCTGTCACGGGACCTGCTCGCCGACATCGAGGCCGATCCGTTCCCCGGGGAGGTGGTGCCGTGGATTCTCACGCTGACCACTGCCGTCGACGACGCGACCCGTCGCCGCCTGGCCCGGGTCCATTCGACCCTCGACCTGGCCGGGTCGGTGCCGATCTCGATGTGATCTGCCGCTCGCGGTGAGTTGACGGACATCGACCATTCGGTATCCGGCATTCCGGTCGTTTCTGTCGAGCGATAGGCTGCGCGGGACCCGTCACGACGGTGTGGCGGTATCCGGTCGCGCGGTGCGGTCGCAAGGGGAAGGACGGGCCAGGTGTCGGTGCTCGATGAGAAGGTGCAGGATCTCTACGACGAGGTGGTCGCGCGCAATCCCGGTGAGGTGGAGTTCCACCAGGCCGCACGTGAGGTGTTCGAGAGTCTCGGCCTGGTCCTGGCCAAACACCCGCATTACGCCGATGCCGGCATCATCGAGCGGCTCTGCGAGCCGGAACGCCAGATCATCTTCCGGGTGCCGTGGGTCGACGACAACGGACAGGTTCGGATCAACCGCGGCTTCCGTGTCGAGTTCAACTCGGCGCTCGGGCCCTACAAGGGTGGTCTGCGGTTCCATCCCAGCGTGTACCTGGGCGTGGTGAAATTCCTCGGTTTCGAACAGATCTTCAAGAACGCGCTCACCGGACTACCGATCGGTGGCGGCAAGGGCGGGTCGGACTTCGACCCCAAGGGTCGCTCCGAGGGCGAGATCATGCGGTTCTGCCAGTCTTTCATGACCGAGCTGTACCGCCACATCGGTGAGTACACCGACGTCCCGGCCGGCGACATCGGTGTGGGTGGCCGCGAGATCGGATACCTGTTCGGGCAGTACAAGCGCATCACCAACCGTTACGAGTCGGGTGTGCTCACCGGCAAGGGACTGTCGTGGGGTGGTTCGCAGGTGCGCCCCGAGGCCACCGGCTATGGTGCGGTGTTCTTCGTCCAGGAGATGCTGGCCGCCGCCGGTGAGTCCATCGAGGGCAAGCGTGTCGTGGTGTCCGGCTCGGGCAATGTCGCCATCCACGCGATCGACAAGATCCACCAGCTCGGCGGCACCGTGGTGGCCTGCTCCGACTCCGGTGGCTACGTGGTCGACGAGGCCGGTATCGATCTGGAGCTCCTCAAGGAGATCAAGGACGTCCGTCGCGGCCGGATCGGCGAGTACGCCGATGCCCGGTCCAGCGCACACCTCGGCGAGCCCGGTTCGTCCATCTGGCAGGTGCCCACCGAGGTCGCGCTCCCGTGCGCCACGCAGAACGAACTCGACGATCAGGACGCGAAGTTCCTGATCAGCAACGGCTGTCGCGTGGTCGCCGAGGGCGCCAACATGCCGGCCACCCCGGCCGCGATCAAGGCCTTCGCGCAGGCAGGCATGTTGTTCGCGCCGGGAAAGGCGGCCAACGCCGGTGGTGTGGCCACGAGTGCACTCGAGATGCAGCAGAACGCTTCACGCGACTCCTGGAGCTTCGAGCACACCGAGCAGCGACTGCAGAAGATCATGCGGGGTATCCACAACACCTGTCTGCAGACCGCCGACGAGTACGGCGCGCCCGGCGACTACGTCCTGGGCGCCAACATCGCGGGCTTCACCCAGGTCGCCGACGCGATGCTCGCTCTCGGCGTCATCTGAGTGATTCGTCGATCACCGTGCGTGCAACGCACGGTGATCGGGCCGATCGGACTGCGCGGCACGGTGATTGAGTAGGGCAGATTGTGTGGCGTGTGGCGCACGGTGATTGAGCCGATGAGGAGCGGAGCGACGAGGCGTGTCGAAATCTCTGCCGGCCGAGCTCGGGACGTGACCACGGCTGACGACGAGGGGCGGTTCCTGCTGGTTCGGTGTGTGGCGCACGGTGATTGAGCCGATGAGGAGCGGAGCGACGAGGCGTGTCGAAATCTCTGCCGGCCGAGCTCGGGACGTGACCACGGCTGACGAC
>NZ_JBSFRM010000043.1:21744-37479 GCF_053589235.1 Gordonia sp. NPDC003376
ACGGAGGGGCGGTTCCTGCTGGTTCGGTGTGTGGCGCACGGTGATTGAGCCGATGAGGAGCGGAGCGACGAGGCGTGTCGAAATCTCTGCCGGCCGAGCCCGGGACGTGACCACTTCGGACCGTGGTTGCAGAAACGATGGCGGCGATCGTGGTCGGGTTGCTCATCGGTCTCGGTGCCGCCGACGTCGGCCACGGAATCGATCCGGTGCTCGGCGCGCCACTGTACGTGACGTTCCTCCAGGTTCCGGCGGGCGCGCTCCTGTGCGCTGTGAGAGATGTTCGCTTTCTGGGGGTTCGTGGTCGTGGTGAGCTTTGTGGCGGTACCCCTCGTCGTCACCGTTCTCTTCGTTTCGCCCGGCCGATCAAGCGGTGCAGATCGGGATACTGCTGGTCTACGTGGCGTTCCTGATCATCATGCCGATTGCCGGGCTGCTCGTCCCCGTAGCGGTCGCGGTCACCCAGACTCTCGTCGAGGTGATCGGAATGGTGATCTACGTGCGCGCGGTTCCGACGCTCGTCCCGGCACGATGATTGCGGACTCGAGTTGTCCGTGATCGGGTGCATCCTGTAGCCATCCGTCGACCACGAAAGGACGTTTGTCATGGCAGCCGAATTCCAGGTGACCGTCGACTGCGCCGATCCGGCAGCATTGTCAGAATTCTGGGCGCTGGTGCTCGGGTACAGACTCCTCGATCCACCACCGGGGTTCGACACGTGGGAATCGGCACTGATTGCGCTCGGCGTTCCGGAAGACCACCGCAACGACGCCTCGGCGATCGTCGACCCCGAGGGCCGCGGACCCAAGCTGTTCTTCCAGAAGGTCCCCGAAGGCAAGTCGGTCAAGAACCGTCTGCATCTCGACGTGCGTGCGGCGCCGGGTGTGCGGGGTGACGCCCGGATGAGCGCACTCGAGTCCGCGAGCGAGCGGCTCGTCGGGCTCGGCGCCTCGCGGCTGGCCCGGGTCGAACCGTCGCCGCCCCTCGAGGGCGGCCACATCGTGATGGCCGACCCCGAGGGCAACGAGTTCTGCCTGGACTGAGATGACATCGGCGCGCCTTGCCGAGCCGTCAGGATGTTCGGGTGGATCGCCATGTCCGACGGGAGAGCAGCCGGAGACCATTCAGCGCCACCAGGATGGTGGATCCTTCATGGCCTGCGACGCCGATCGGAAGCGGGAGTTCGCCCAGCAGATCCCAAGCGACCAGGACGACGATGAACGTTCCCGCGATGGTCAGGTTGGCGACAACGATCCGTCGTGCCCGCCGGGCGAGGTCGAGCACTGCGGGGATGGCGTTCAGTTCGTCGCGGACGACGACCACATCCGCGGTCTCCATGGTGAGGTCCGCGCCGATGTCCCCCATGGCTATTCCCACATCGGCGGTGGCCAGCGCGGGCGCATCGTTGATGCCGTCACCGACCATGGCGACCCGACAACCGCGGGCGCGCAGCGAGTTCACCTCGGCGACCTTGTCCTGCGGTAGCAACTGCGCATGGAACTCCGTGATCCCGACCTGACGCGCGATGTGTCGCGCGACCGGCGACGCGTCGCCGGTGAGGAGCAGCGGCGGGGTTCCGGTGACCGCGCCGATGGCCTCGACAGCGGTCGGGGCGTCGCCACGGACGCGGTCGGACAACGCGATCTCTCCCCAGGGGACATCGTCCACCCGCACGACGACGCGGATCAGGCCGTCATCGACGTGCGGATGCGCACCGTCCGCGCGCGTCACCTCGACGGTCCGGCCGCTGACGACGGCATGGACACCGTGACCCGGAACGGCGCGGAAGTCGATGGCCTCCGCAACGATCAGCGCGCGCTCGCGAGCCGCGGTGTCGATGGCGCGGCCGAGTGGGTGCTCGCTGCTCGACTCCGCGGCCGCTGCGATGGCCACGATCTCGTCGACGGTCCGCGTACCGAATGGGAGCACTTCGGTGACTGTCGGGCTTCCGGTGGTGACCGTCCCGGTCTTGTCGAGGACCACCGTGGTGATGTCGGCGAGCCTCTCCATCGCCACGGCTGACTTCACGAGGACGCCGTGGCGCCCGGCGGTCGACATCGCCGAGAGCAACGGGGGCATCGTGGCGAGGACGACGGCACACGGGGACGCCACGATCATGAAGGTCATCGCGCGGAGGAGCGTCGATCGCAGATCGGCACCGACGATCATGGGGATGGCGAACAGCGCGAGGGTCGCCGCGACGACGACGATCGAGTAGACGTGCTCGACCTTCTCGATGAACAGTTGCGCGGATGCCTTGCTGGCCGACGCGCTCTCGACGAGTGCCGAGATGCGTGCGACCACGGTGTTCTCCGGGGATGTGGTCACCCGGACACGCAGCGCTCCTGTGCCGTTCACGGTTCCGGCGAAGACCTTGTCGCCCAGGAGTTTCGGCTCGGGCAGTGGTTCACCGCTGATCGAGGACTGGTCGACGTCGCTGGCGCCGTCCAGCACGGTTGCGTCCGCGGCGATGCGTTCGCCGGGTCGGACCAGGACCACGTCATCGATCGACAGGTGCCGGGCGTCGACGAGTTCCTCGGTGCCGTCGGTCGCGATTCGGGTGGCCCGCTCGGGGGTGAGGTCGAGCAGGTGACGAACCGAGTCCGCGGTGCGGCGGCTTGCCAGTTCCTCGAGCGCACCCGACGTCGCGAAGATGACGATCAGGAGTGCGCCGTCGAAGACCTGACCGATGGCCGCCGCGCCGATCGCCGCCACGATCATCAGCAGGTCGACGTCGAGAGTGCGGTCCCGGAGCGCACGGAGTCCGTCCAGGGCCGGTTCCCAGCCGCCGGTGACGTAGCAGCCGAGGTACAGCAACCAGATCAGCCACACAGGGCCGTCGGTCAGTTGTACCGCGAGGCCGCTTGCGAAGAGGACTGTGGCGGTGAGTGCCCACCGGACCGACGGGATCGCCCAGGGTGGAGGCCGCCGCGCGTGTCGTTGTGGTGCGGTATCCGGGCGGCGACGAACGGCAAAGGGCTGCGACATATGTAGCACAGTACATATGTAGATGTGTACATGTATTAGGGGTGTGATTGACTCGAACACATGGGTCACGGAGTCCAGGGGCGACCGACGCCCAGTGCGTCGTTGGATGCCGCATCTGCCGCGACGGTGGCCGAGACGCTGCAGGCTCTTGCATCGCCCAATCGATTGCTGATCCTCACACGGTTGCGGCAGGGGCCCTGTGCAGTCACCGACCTGGCAGAGGCTGTGGGTATGGACCAGCCGGCGGTGTCGCACCAGCTCCGATTGCTCCGCACGATGGGGCTGGTCGTCGGCGCCCGCAAAGGCCGAAGCGTCGTCTACAGCCTGTACGACTCTCATGTCGCTGCCCTTCTCGACGAGGCGGTGTACCACATCGAGCATCTGCGGTTGGGTGGCCGCGGCCGCGACCTCGCGTGACGCGCAGACGTTCTCGGCTGGAAGGCGCCGGTGGCACCGGCGCCCTGTGGGCTCCGGTCGGCGCCTAGTCGACGACGAACTGCGACGTACCGAACCGGGGACCGCCCACGCCGTGCTCACGCTGGCGCCGGATGACATAGCTTCCCGGCGCGATGCCGGTGGCACCGTGCTCGGGGTGGATCAGATATGCCACCGTGGTGGTCTCGACGATGCCGAGTGCGAGGCCGGTGGGATCGATGACAAATCGTCCCCATCCGCATCCGGGGCCCTCGGCGACCAGGGTGTGCGGGTTGCCGCCGCCGGCGCTGCGCAGCAGTTCCAGCCCGGTGGGCGGAACGGGTCGGGTGAAGTACTGGGTATGGCAATGGACATCGGGTGTGAGATCACGGGGGAGGACGATGAGATCGCCCTGTGCCTGCGGTCCGTCGAGGATCGGGATCGACACCGATCGGTCGAGATGGTCGAGCACGGAGAGACCCGAAAGCGTTGTGAGTCGGTCGAGGGTCATCACTGAGGACATGGGATCACCTGTGGGGTCGTAGGGCTGGACGGGAGGCGGTGGCAACGGGATCGGCGTGGCTCATGTGCGCCGTCCGAGCCGGGCGTAGTCGGCGCCGGTGAGACCATAGGTCCAGCCGGCGGCCTCGAGCGCGGAGTCGAATCCGGGGACACCGATGGCATACCGTCGGCGAGTGCCATCCCGCTCTGTCGAGCCGTTGGTGGCCAACAGGATTCGCTTGCTGGTACGCCACTGTGACGGGGAGCTGTACAACTCGAGCACACAGCCCGGGTTGCCGGGGTCGTCGGCGCGGTCGACGGGGTCGAGTCCTGCGGCGTCGAGGTACTGGTCCCATCCGAGGCGTTCGATGGCACATCGACGGATCTCCACGTTACGTTCGGTATCGATGCGCGCGACGGTGGGATCATCGATCACCCATTCGGGGACGACAGTGCCGTGTAGTACGAAAGTACTTGTGCCGTCGGCGAATTCTATCGCCGGACGGTGGTCGTGGTGGAGTCGTCGTTCGTGATGGACACCGCCGGGGATCGCCTCGGTGACCAATTCAACGGGGCGTTCGGCCAGAACGCAGAAACCGTCGAAGGCCCACCACCATCCGGTCGACTGCACCAATCTCGACCGGATGTCGAGGAGGGCGGCGTCGTCGGCTCCGCACCGGGTCAATCCGAGTTGGATAAATGCGTCGTCGGTTCCGACCCGGTAGGCGTCCTGCTGGCCGAACCAGGTGATCACGGTGGGCAGTGGCAGCAATTGTGCGCGGATTGCGGCCACCACACCGTCGACCAGACTGATACGTAACGAGTTCCACATCGTCTGCCAGACGAGTTCGGAGAGCTCGACGCCGTCGGCCGCGGCCTCGGGTGGCGGTTGGAGGTGTCTCCAGGTCTGGGCGAACGACGTGGGATGCGGCCGACGACTCCGGTGGTGCAGGCGGTTTCGTGACGTCCGCAACAGGTCGGCGATCCGACCGGATGCCTCGTCGACGAGGTCCGCGGTCGAGTCCGAATACCGGTGGCTCTCGGTGTCGATGATGGCGTGGGCGGCGGCGGGCGAGTCTGCCCAGAGGAAAGCCGGGGGAGTCTGCCCGATACGCCGATAGAGTTCTGCCACCGCATCTTCGGCGTTTGCCCGGTCGGACGATGCGGTCTGTAGCCCATGTGCGAGCCAGCCGTCACGCAACGTACAGAGCTGCCATGCCTGATCGACACGATGCTCGGTGGATTCGATGAGGGATTGGCGACCTGACGTCGCTCGTGTGCGCACCGCGGTCACCTGATGGTGGCGGAGTGCGCCTTTCCGATGGAAAATGTCATCACGGTTGCCAAGAATGGCATGCGATCGGTGTTCACGCAAGCGTCGGCACTGGGACCGTCACGTCCCGCCCACCGCGAGGTGGTCGGTCGTTGTGCGGTGATTCGCTTGAAACGCAGTCGATCTCAGTCGAAGTACGAGGCGAACTGAGGGTAGGGAACCTGGCCGGTCGCGCTGGCCTTGATCGCGTTCGCCACCGTCTGGGGGATCGGCGCCCAGTAGGCGGGCATCGTGGCGGCGAGCGACGGCTTCACGATGTAGATGAGGGCGAAGTTCACCACCCACAGCGGCGGTGCCATCGACATCCCGACCGTCGTCGTGATCCCGCCCCGGGTGTTGGTGACCAATTGTGCGGCGCCTGAGATCTGCTGTGAGGCAAAGCCGAAGGGAACCTGAACGGAATAGGCCGAGCGATACAGCGCCAGCAGACTGTGCCTCGCACCGTTGTTGCGCATCCATGTGCCGATGTAGGCGCCCGGTGCGAGCAGCGTGTTGACCTGTCGGGTCGGCGCACTCGCGTTGGCCGGGCTCTGCAACATACCGTGGCTGTTGACGTAGAGGCCGTAGCTGCCGAGTACCGAGCCGCCGTACATCGGCCGGCCGATGGTGTTGGTGAGAATGACCAGGCAGGCGTCGATGGTCTTCGCGGCATCGCGATCACCGCCCACGCCGCCACCGCTGAGCAACGCCCGATACTGCTGTTCGGACAGGGCATCTCGGGGTGAGAGTCCGATCGCTGCGGCGATCCGCTCGGTCGCAGCCTGCCCGAGTGGCTGGTTCAGCTGTGCTGGGCTCGTCATCTCCGGTGGCGCCACAGCCTCGAAAGCAGGTGCACCCGCGAACGGTTGGGCGAACCCGGTGGCCGATCCGCCCGGGGCGGCCACCGCTGTCGCCGACGTCGACAGCGTCAGCGCCACCAGTGCGACGACCATCAGGACCAGACCGACGGAGCGCCGTCGCCACGGTTCTCGCAGTCGTCGTCGACGAGTCGGTTCCGGGGAGGCCATGTGTCGCATGGGGCGCCTCATCGAGGTCGAGTGGACGAGCACGAGCTTTCTCAGTGAATCCCCGCGGAGTTCGGTGTGTCAAGAGGCGGCGGCGGGTGCCCACCGGTGTCCGCGTCAGCCGACTCGGATTCCCTTGTAGGCGAGAAACTCTCGGGCGTGTCCGATCTTGCGCTCGTCGGAGAAGGTACGCCACTCGTCGAGCAGCCCTTCGTCGGAGACAAGGTCCCTGAACCTGCGGAATGCGCCGCGGCCCTCGAGTGCGTGTTCCATGCGTTGACGCACGTCCGCGTCACGTTGTTGCTCGGCGAAGGCAGCCATGTCCTTCCAGCCCTCGCGCGAGGACACCTTGTCGAACATCAACCAGCGGTCGATGTCCTCGTCGACATCGATCGCGGCATCTTCGCCGACCATTCCCGGGTCGGTGGCACCGCCGTCGCGCACCTCGCCGGTATGGAGGTCGATGAATCCGTAAGTCCACTCCCTGCTGTTGCTGTGGAGTGTGTATTCGAGTTCGTCGAGCTGGACCGGCACCGCCTTCCCGGGGAGTGGTTCGCCACGCAGGAGTGCTTGCAGATCCTCGGCGAGGATCGCATCACCGGGGCCCTCGCGGGTGGTCAGTCCGTCGATGACCGCGCGGGCGATCGGTTCGGCCGCGTCTCGTCCCGCCCGCAATGCCAAGACGACCCCCGACCCCACGTGCTGCAGCGCCGGGGTCACGTCGCGGCCGAGCACGGCGGCGAGAAACCGGTCGATGTCTTTCATGTACACCGCTCCCCGGACCTCGCGGTGATCGACCGGATCGGAGGTGTCCACAGCCGGCCAGTCCGGACGGAACATCGGGTGCGTGCCGGCGGGCCGGGGTGGCATCTCGATGGTGTCTTCGTAGTCCAGCCACCTGCGACCGAAGGGGTCGGGGATCGTGCCCCATCCCTGATAGGGGGTCGGAGTATCCGGTTCGCCGCCGAGCACATCGCGAGGATCGATCGGTAGGTCCGCGATGGTGCACGCGTGCGTCCAGCCCCCGGCGGAGTCGACGAAGCGAAAGACCGCGCCGCGAGAGAGCAGTTCGGCGACGGCGGAATGGTCGACGTCCTGGGTCCGCCCGTCGGGCAACGTGAAGCCACCGGGCTGCGGCGCGGACCACCTTCCGAAGCCGACGCTGATGGCGGTGGCCAGTTCGGCGAATGTGTGTGATGGGCTGACGGCGAGCACTCTCGCCGGGCGTGGCCACACATCCTCGCGAGGGCCCCCGAGGAGCTCCACCGTCACCGACAACCAGTCCTGAGCCATGAATCCGATCATGGCATGCATACCGAGTGTTCGAAACCATCTGCGGTGAGTGTGCTGGTCGGTCCCACCGGAGTTCCTGTTCACTCGTCCCGAGTGGTGGGAAAAGGAACTCCGACAGGATCAGGTCACCGGTCGAGCGTGCGAGCCCCGAATGTCAGGCGGGATTCGGGAACGACAGCAGTCGGTCCAGTCCACGTTGCTCGCCGGCGTGTAATGGCCCGAGTACCAAATCGCGCCGGCGTGACGGTGTGAGGCACCCGGCCGGGCTCAGGCGCGGTCGGCGGTCTGTTCGCGTCGGTCCTGCAGCCGCATGATCGGTCCCAGTGACACCGCGGCAACGAGCACGAGCCCTGCCGGCAGACGCCAGGGCGCGGCCCGTCCCAGGTCGGTGTCGGGCACGGCGTCGACCACGGCGCCCACCGCAGCCGATGCCGGCAGTACGAGGATTCCGCCGATGGACGCGTACACGCCGTAATAGGAGCCGAGATGCTGCTCGCGCGCGAAGCCGGGAATCGCCGCTCGCGCCGTCGGACCGGTGATCATCTGCCCGATTGCGAGGAGCAGTACGAACAGCAGTGCACCGATGAGAGTGGCCGGCCGGGAGCCGACGGCAGCTGCGGTACCGACGGCGACGAGCCCGAGCCGTGACCCGCATCTGCGCGATCACCACGACCAGCGACGAGGCGGCGGGCAGGACACCGAGGGGTTCCTGGTCGCCCCAACCGCGGTCGCGTTCGATGGGTACGAGCAGGTACAGCTGGTTGTAGGCGACGAGCGAGACGCCGACCGTCAAGGAGAACCACAGGAACACAGGGTTTCTCGCGATGTCGCGCCATCCGGACAGTTCCGAACCGCGCGTCGGGGGTGGACGGTGCGCGGGTAGTCATCGCCACTGTGCGGCGCCGATCAGCACGAACACCGCGGCACCGGTGAACGCCACGGTGCGGAAGTCGACATTGAGCAGGAGGGCGCCGAGAAGCGGTCCGGTGAACGCGCCGATCTGGCCGAACGCGTTGAACAGCGCGAAGGCGTCGATCCGTGCGTGGGAGCCGTCGATGGTGTCTGAGCTGCGGGCGAGTTCTGTCTCCACGGCGGGGGAGAAGAGTGCGCCGGCGAACCCGGTGAGCACTTTTCGACTGGCTGCTGGCGAACCCCGATCGTGGCGAGTGGTACGTCGGCCGGGTGCAGGGACTGTTCGCCCGGATGCTGACGTTCCCGCTTCCCAGGTGGCGGCCGTCAACGGCCATTCCTTCGGTGCCGGAGCGATGTTCGCGATCGCGCACGACTTTCGCACGATGCGACAAGACCGGGGGCTACTACTGCGTCCCCGAGGTGGACATCGACATTCCCTTCACACCAGGCATGGCCGCCCTCATCCAGGCCAACCTCACACCGCAGGCCGCGATCACCGCCATGAGCACCGGCCACCGGTACGGCGGCGTGGAGGCAATGGCAGCTGGGCTCGTCGATGCCACTGCCGCTGAGGGTGCCGTCGTCGACGCTGCGATCGAGCGACTGACCCCGATCGTCGGCAAGAAGCCGGACACGCTGCGAACGATCAACACCACCGTGTTCGGTTCGGCCATCGACTCATTGCGTGCGGTCCGCGCGGGCTAGGTCGGCTTCTCTCACCCGATCTCGCAGTCCGGAAGACGGGTCTGACGGTTTTGTCGGCATCCGTCGATCGCATGAATGCATGTTCGATTACGCCGATCCAGAGGGTGACCTGACACGCATCGCGCAGGCCGATCGTTCGGGGCCGGTGCAGGCGGGGCCGTTGGCGGTGCGGTCGCGTCCGCTGAATATGGCAGAGATCGAACGACTTTCGCCGATCGATTCCACCGGTCGTGGCGGTTTGGTGGTGGCGCCGCCTTACCCGGCCGATAGACCACCGCCCCTGGCAACTGGAGTTCAGCCGATGAGGAGCGTAGGGCTGACCCCTTGAATCCGCCCAGCGACGAGGCCTGTCAAACCTCCGCCGGTCGACATAGCGACGTGACCATCTCGCTCCTGGACCATCGCGCCACAGGACCATCGCGCCGCTGGACCACCATCACGAAGACCATGATCGGACATCCTCGCCGCTACGTCCTTCCGCGCCAAAGGGTGACAGGCCCCGTGACTTGATCGAACTTTACTGACCTGTCATTATATTAGAATGACGGCGAAGAAACACTCGGCATCAGGGGAGCGAATCCTCGCGACGGCGCGAGAGATCTTCTACGCCGAGGGCATCGGGGCGGTCGGTGTCGATCGGCTCGTCGCGGAGGCGGGAGTCACGAAGCCGACGCTGTATGCCCAATTCGGATCCAAGGCGAATCTCGTGGCCGAGGTACTCGATCGGCGTCGACTGGACCGACAGGAGGCCCTTGTGGCGTTCTTGGAGACAATAGATGGTGAACCGATCGACCGGTTGCTCTCGGTATTCGACTGGCTTGCCGAAGGACATGGACGCTCGGGTTTTCGTGGCTGCCCGTTCACCAACGCCGCGGTTGAGTTGCCCGATCCGTTACATCCTGCGCGCCAGGTGATCTCGTCCTACAAGGCATGGCTGCGGGCGAGTCTGTCCGAGTTGGCGGCCGAGGCGGGCCTCGAGAACCCGAACCAGTGGGGATCCGATCTGCAGTTGCTCATCGACGGCGCCAATGCGCGGGTCGTGGTCGATGACGACCGCACGGCCATTCACGACGCAGGACGAGTGGCAGCATCCCTGCTCGGACGTCCCCGACCCACATCACCGAAAGCCTAGGAGAACGATGTCGACAAACATGGACGTGGGAATGACCGCCACCTTCGACTACGTGGTCCCCGCCTCACGCACCGTGCCGAACCTCCTACCGGAATCGACTCAGTTCGCCCGGATGCCTGAAGTGCTGGCCACCGGGTATCTCGTGGGTTTGGTCGAGTGGGCGTGTATGGGCCTACTCGAGGGGCACCTGGGTGACAACGAGCGAACGCTGGGCACCCATGTCGACCTTTCGCACGAGGCACCGACCCTGCCGGGGTCGAACCTGCATATCGTCGTCGAGCTGATCGATATCGACTCTCGCGCTCTGACTTTCGATGTCATGGTCACGGATGGAAATACTGTCGTCTGCCGAGGCCGTCACCGTCGGGCAATCGTCGACCTGCGACGATTCGAGGCACGGCTCAGCACAATGCAGGCGGTGCCCCGGTGAGCCCCGCACCGAGAGTATTCGACGCGCACCTGCACATCATCGATCCCCGCTTCCCGCTCATCGAGAACAACGGATACCTGCCGCCGGCATTCACCGTCGCGGACTATCGAGCGCGCATCGCCCACCTCGGAATCGATGGTGGGGCAGTGGTGTCGGGGTCCTTTCAGGCCTTCGATCAGCGTTATCTCGTCGCTGCGCTGCAAGCGCTCGGGCCCGGCTATGTCGGTGTCACCCAGATCCCGGCCGATGCCTCCGACGCCGAGATCCTCGAACTCGACCGGCACGGTGTTCGCGCCGTGCGATTCAACGCTCGCCGAGGTGGCTCCGCCGACCTCGCCGAACTCGACCGCCTAGCGCGTCGTGTCCACGATCTGGCGGGCTGGCACACCGAGCTCTACATCGACTCCCAGGCCCTACCCGACCTGTCCGCCGTCCTACGATCCCTGCCCGCGATCAGCGTCGACCATCTCGGACTGAGCGCCCAGGGTCTGTCCCATCTTCTGCACCTCGTCGAATCCGGAGCGCGGGTCAAGGCAACCGGTTTCGGTCGAATCGACGTCGATCCGAGTACGGCGATCAGGCAGATCATGGCGGTCAACCCGCAGGCCCTGGTTGTCGGCACGGACCTGCCGTCGACTCGCGCGCGGCGGCCGTTCGAGGACTCCGACGTCGATCTCATCCGCGACGTCGTCGGTGACAACCACATCGACGATGTCTTCTGGAACAACGCCGCCTTGCTCTACCGCATCGGCCGCTAGAACGGTTCGACACTGCGTCCTGGTCCTGATGACCGCTCACGGGTGTGAGTACATCGCGCAACTCAAAGACAGTCAGGCTTGACTGTTTAATTGGCGAGCCGTTAATCTCGGCGCTAGTGGAGTACCTCACGGAGTGGCCGGTCGACGACGATCACCGGAGGTGTGCGTCGGTGCTGTTCGTGGCTGACGCAAGTCCGACGCCCAAATCCGGACGATCTGCGGCGGAGCTTCGGGGATCAAGGAAGTCAGTGGAAAGTCTCTCGGGATGTGAGTCTTTCGGAAAGTCAGGTTCGATGGATACCACCGTTACGGATCAGCAGATCTCCCGGACCCAGGACCGGATGTGGCACGACACTTGGTTGCCGCAGGAGACGGTCGAGCTGCGCGCCCGGGCGCGCAAGACCGTTGAAGCGAGGCTGGCACCCGTGGCGCGGCGCATCGGGTCGCAGGAAGAGTCCGTCGAGAGCTTTCCGTGGGACGCCTTCCGCGGGCTCGCCGATGAGGGATTGTTCGGGGCGCCCTTCGCCGCGCCACTCGGCACCGGCCTCGAGTATCCGATGCTCGGAACCTGCACAGTCACCGAAGAGATCGCCTATCACTCATCGTCGATGGCCGGGGTGTACGACGGTCAGTGCATTCTCGTCCCGCAGGCCCTGAGCTTCGCCTCCGACGAGGTGCGGGCACGGCTCCTCCCGAAGCTGGTCGCGGGAACCGAGGCATTCTCGTTTGCCACAACCGAACCCGACGCCAGCAGTGACCTGTCGATCGACGCACTGCAAACCGTCGCAGTGGAGACGGACGACGGCTTCGTGGTCAACGGGCGGAAGCGGTGGATCACCAACAGCGTGGTCGCGGCGTGGGCGGCCGTTCTCGTTCGGACCGGCGAGCGGATGAACATGCTCCTCGTAGACATGCATGCGCCGGGCGTGCGCGTAGGAACACCCGATCTGAAGATGGGACATCGCGGACAGCTGACCGCCGACATTGTGTTCGATGACGTCTTCGTCCCTCGCGAACATCTGCTCGGCGCTCCGGGTGCCGGACTGTCGGTTGCGCTGTCGTGTCTCACCCGAGGTCGCATCGGTATCGGCGCCGCCGGGGTCGGGGTGGCGCAAGCTGCGGTCGACCTTGCCGTCCACCGGTTGCGCACTCGCAAACTCTTCGGGGGACCACTCGGGAAGATGCAGTACTGGCAGTTCAAGATGGCCGAGCGCACCACCGAGATCGAGTGCGCCAGAACGCTCTACCAGAAGGCGGCCACCCGGCTCGATCGCGGTGACCGCAACGCTGAGCCCGAGGCGGCGATGGCGAAGGCGTTCGGCACACGGATCGCCGTGGACACCGTCCGCGACGCCCTTCAGATCCACGGCGGGTACGGGTTCGCGCGACAGGTCGCCGAAACCGGCGAATCGGTGCGTCTCGAGGAACTGTATCGAGACGCGAAGATCCTCGAGATCTTCGAGGGCGCGAATGAACTGCAGCAATGGGTCATCGCACGGAACCTGATCGGTCGGGATATCACCGGCTGACCGATCCCGACCCGCGCCGAGAGGGGAGGCAGGACTGACGTGGGGGACTGACAGGGCCGTACGCCGGCGACCTCCCCACCCGGATCTTCCACCGCTCTGCCGAAACACTCGACGGGGGTGCGACCACACCCAGAGACTGCTCATCGATTACGTCGCGGTCATGAGAAAATGGTCACGCCCAGACTGATCAGACTTTCTGCCGGACGGTGCATCGTCCTCCAGCACCCTGCAAGGCGAGGTTTCCGTGAGTGTCCCATCGAGAACGTCGGCAACCCGTGCAGGTTCGAAACCCAAACGGGCTGAACAGGAGCGGAGTCGACTCGCCAAGCGTCGTATCCTCGATGCGGCCGTGAAGGTGCTGGTCGACGAGGGATACTCGAACGCGACCACCCTGCGGATTCAGAAAGAGGCCGGTGTCTCACGCGGCGGCCTGCTGCATCATTTTCCCTCGCGTGATGCGCTCCTCATCGCCTCGGTCCACCACCTGGCGGCCGAGCGGTTCCGCGACCTCGGTTCCCGGACCGACTGGCCAGAGGAGCCGCGCGAACGGATCTCTGACGCGATCGACACCATGTGGGCCACCTACGCGCAGCCCTATTTCTGGGCGTCGATCGAACTGTGGGTCGCCGCCCGCTCCCACGAGGAACTGCGTGTCGCGCTACTGCCGGCGGAACAGATCATGGGCGCGACGGTTCGCGCATCGACCGACGTCTTCTTCGGAGCCCAATTGTGTGGGCATCCCGAGTATCCGAGGATACGTGAGTTGCTGAATACCAGCATGCGTGGCGTGGCCATGACCTACGCGCTCGAGCCGCGGAACCACCGCGATGATCCCCACCTGCATGACTGGAAGACCACCGCGTGGACGACCCTCCTGTCTGTGGAAGAGCGCGCACACAAGCGTTAGCCTCGGGCTTTCACGCTGATTGCATGTCGTGAAAGGAGAAAGGTGCTCTGAACAGGAATAATTCGACCTACCACAGTCCGAATCAGTGAAGTTCAAGGAGCACCAATCTGGTGAGTAGGTCTACGTCGAGTCCGTCGTTGTCCAAAGATGTTGGGTGACAACGTACTTGGTAGCAGTGACGGGCATCAAGGAGTCGTCGACCAGCGACGATCATCCAGGTACCGATTGTTCTGCATGACAGTTGATCTGAGACAAGACGGCCGGAACGGTCGATGGGCTTGTCACCCGACAGTGTCCGATGACATCGCATCTGGAAGCGCTGCCATCGATTTGGGAGGAGTGCCAACGGCCAGTTTGATGTCCCCGCTGGTGGCCAAGTAGAAGTCCCCGCCTTGTGCGGGTTGGTCAGTGGTGGGGCGCCTCCGTTCGGTGGGTCATGCGGTATGAATCGCCGTCGGTGATGACGGTGATGACGGTGGTGGCGTGGTGCAGTAGGCGGTCGAGGATGCTGACTGCGGTGGTGTGTTCGTGTAGGAACCGGCCCCATTGCTCGAAGGGCCAGTAGGAGGCCAACATGAAAGCGGGCCTCCTGAGATAGCTGGTGAGTGGTCAGAGACCACCAGCATCACGGGAGGCCCGCCTACTCTGGCGGAGCCACAGGGGTGGGGAATTTAGATGAGCATCAGTGGGGAATTTCGATGAGCGCCGTCACAGCGTCGACGCCGGACTCGTAAGCGCTCTGAGTGACAGACGATCTGACACGAACGCCGGCTCTTTCATCGACCAAGCAAGTCTGGTGACACGGAAAACGAGAAGAAGCCCCGTCAGCGAAACGTCAGGTCGGCAGTTGCAACCTCTCAGACCTCTGACATCGGCTCCCAGGTTGCCTGTCAATGTCTCAACTACGTTGTCATCCGACACCGACAGTAGGGGGCGGCGGTCGATGCATCTGGTGAAACAAGCAGCGGTTTACTTTACATAATGTATCTTATCGGCATCAAAGTAGGACGAGTAGAAACAGGTGAGAGAACTCGTTGTGAATGATCACCCAGTTTGGCGAGTGTTCACCCCGCTGGCGAGCTTGGTCGCTGTTTTGGCGGCGTTTGACAACGTGGCGGCGCTTGAGTTGCCTTGCCGGTCACCGTGCATTTCGGGCAGGTCGTCAGAACGATGTTTGAACTTGGTTGTGTGCGAGGCGCGATCGTACAAGAACACCTCGAAAGCCCGCTACGCGCCTACTATCACAGGTACTTGCGCGTACCCGGTGATACGTCACGTGACGAATCATGTAAGAACGGGGCGCCAGAACATCATCAGCGTCGGCTCGGGCTGTCCGAGTCGAGGCAGCCTTGCGCCAGGCATGAAACGACGAACACGCGAGGTCGACGAGTTCGCATAGCCACTTCACCGGGTAGGTGTCGAGGTGGTCGGCGACGAACTGAAAGCGGCTCACCAGTTCGTCTCCCCGGCGAAATACTTCGCCGCCGCACGCAAGATCTCCCGTTCGGTGGTCAGCTTGTGCTTCTCGCTGCGCAATGCCGCGTTCTCGGCCTCCAACCGTGCGACCTTGGCCTCGATGCTCTCCTCGCCGACCACACCTGCCACGCCTGTGGCGTCCGGTCGGGCCTTGAGAGGACTGGCTGCGTTGCTGCCATCGGCAGCAGTCTTGCGACCGGTGCCGTAACGGTCTAACCAGTTCCGCAGGGTGCCCCGCTCGATACCGAGATCAGCCGCGACTGTCAAGGGACATCGGGAAGTGCCCACTGGCGGACATGAAAACTGCCCAACGGAGGACACGAGGGGGTGCCCAACGGCGGACACGAAACTGCCCA
>NZ_JBSFRM010000044.1:0-33874 GCF_053589235.1 Gordonia sp. NPDC003376
CCAACGCGACCACCTTGGTGGTGGTCACGCACCCAGCCCACGCTGCGGAGATTTCGACTCGGGTCCTCGCGATGCTCGGTCCCGGCTCAATCAGCGTTCGGGGGTACTCACTTCGCTCGGTCCCGGCTCAATCAGCGTTCGGGGTTTGCCGCTCCACGACCGGGGAGGTACTAGTGCCCAATCATCAACGGGCACAGATCGGTTGCGCAGACGAGGGTGTGCGCCTACATCGCAGTCGCCGCCCCGCGTCCTTTGCACCAGGACTTCGGTCGCCGGCGTCGCCTGTGGAATTCTCCGACAGCGGGTTCCCGATATCGGGATATCTTGACTCGCATGGGGAGACGCAACAGGACCACCTACCCGTCGTGGTCACCGCAGAATCTGGCACGGGTGCGCACGGAATTGCTCGGGGGACTCCAGAACATGACGATCTATATCGAGGAGCAGTTCGGGATGTTCGACGAGAGCATCGCAACCGTTGAGGAAATCCTGGAGTATCTCCAGGACCGTCATCCGTACCTCGATACCGATCTCGACGACGAAGAAGTCGACGATCTGGACTACCTCGATCCTGATCATGTGGAAGGAGAGGAGATGATCCACCAGGCCAGGGGATTGATCGAGATGCAGACGGTCCTCGCGGCGAACGTCTCCAACGCGTGGGGGATCGCGCAGATGGCAGCCACGGTCGTCCAGGCATCGCCCACGCTGTGGTTGCCGCGAGAGACCATGTCAGCCGTCCGCAGGGCGGCGCGGCCGAGCGCAGAGGAACGAACACTGCTCCGAATGCATCCGACCGGATTCCTCGTCTTCGAGGAATCCGCCGGTGTGGTCCCCGACGACGACTCGTCGTCCGCTGAAGCGACGGCACCCCTGGACGCCCTGGCGTGGTGGCCGTGCCCATATCAATTGACCGGCCGGAGGAACCATCTCGGTGTCGGGCACGCCGATCGGGGCAACGACATCGTCGTCCACGCATTCACCCGCGCACGGTTCGACAAACACAGCGGGGCAGGGGAGAACTGGGCGTCCGAGGTCTGGAAGAACTCGACACTGAGGCCGGCGAGCACGTTCGACCTTCCCCGGTACGGGAGCATGTTGCTCGAACTGACCGCGCGGGGACGGCCCTTCGATCGCGATTCGCAGGGCTTCCTCGAAACACTCGGTCAGTTGGTCGCCCGCGGCACCATCCGGCCGAGAGATCTCGTCATCCCCGCCGACCGTCGACGGTGGCACAGACCCGGCCACCCCGAACTGCCCGACCTCAGATCGGTGTCGGTCCTCCGCGCGGCGTGACCGTCCCCGGCCACCTCGGTAGGTTGTGGGCATGCCGTTCGATCCGCACTCCGCCACCGCCACTCCCGTCCGCGATGCGATGCTCGCACGCCGTTCGTCACCCAAGGTGACCGATGCCGGCCCCACCCACGACGAACTACTGGATCTGGTGGCGGCAGCCGGTCGTGTCGCCGACCACGCGAATCTGGCGCCGTGGCGGCTGATCGAACTACGTGATGATGACCGGGTGCGCTTTGCCGAGGCGATCGGACACATCAACGGCACCGAACCGTCCGACAAGCCCTTGCGCGCACCGCTGCTCATCGCGATCGTGTCGTCACCGACACCGCACCCCAAGGTCCCCACCTGGGAGCAGGAAGCGGTAGCGGCCGGCGTCGGACACGTCCTGAGCCTGCTGCTGGACGAGGCCGGGTACGGCGTCATCTGGCGCACCGGCCCGCTCGCGGCGTCACCGCAGATCGCCGAACTACACGGGCTCGCCGACACCGAGAAGCTGATGGGCTGGCTGTATGTCGGCGGCCGCACGGAGCGGGACACCCCGCGACGCCGGGTGGACGCATCCCGGTTCCTGACCCGATTTCCCTCCGCCGGCTGATCGCCCCGGGCGATCGGTCGGCCGATGCCGACAGGCCCACATCCATGAGGGGACGTGGGCCTGTCGGGCTGTTGGGAAGGCCCGGGTCAGATGACCGGCCGGCTGCTGCGGAACACACCGTCGGGGTCGGCGGCGTTCTTCGCGATCCGCAGCCGGGCGATCACCTCGGGGGAGAACGCCGCGGCGAGCGGATCGTCGTCGCCGAGCATCGACACCGAGAGCGGCCCACCGTAGAACTCCTCGATGTCGGCGAGGATCGCGGCGACCGACGCGTGAGCCGGGTCCATCGCCTCGGGAACCGGAACCATGGTCATGGCCATCACCGAATATGCGGCGGTGATCCGCCGGCACACGGCATTCTCCGACGGAGTGAGCAGGGCGCCGCCGAGGTGACGGATCTGGACCTGGAGCACGCCGCACGCCGGGGTGGCGGCCCGGGCGAGAATCGTGTCGATCACGTCTTCGTCGAGTCGTCCGAGCGTGGTGGTCCCGAGGTATGCCGGCGACGGATCATCGGGTTCCTCGCACACGGTGCCCACCTCACCTGGGGCGAGCGGACGGACGGTGTCACGGACGACGGTGCCGGCCGTGCGGACGGGGACCAGGAGCGCATCGAGCGCATCGAGGTCGCCGAGGAACACGGCGTCGATCGTGCACAGGGATTTTCCACGGATCTCCTCCGGTAGTTCGGGAATGGGCGGGAAATGCAGCATCGAGGCGAACAGCGTGAGCTCGTCGGGTGCGGTGGCGGTGACCTCCGCGAAGGCTCGCCACACGGCCGGCCCGTCGGTTGCGGGGAACACGAGGCGCCCCCCGCTGATCTCCGGTGCCGCGGTGAGGGAGAGCTCCACGGCGGTGACGATCGCGAAATCGCCTCCACCGCCGCGCAATGCCCACATGAGCTCGGGATCGGTGGAGTCGTCGATCCAACGGTGACGTCCGAGCCCGTCCACCACCTCGGCCGCCCGGACCGAATGGGCGCCGACGCCGGTTGCGCGCGAGAACAGCGACATCCCGCCGCCCAGGCAGAATCCGGTGACGCTGACGTCGCCGCTCGACCCCATCGGGCCGGTGAGGCCGGTCCCGTTCAGTGCGGTCTGCAGTTCCACCCACTTGACTCCGGCGCCGACGCGGGCGATGGCGTTGTCGGCGTCGATCCAGATATCGTCCAGTCCGCGCGTCCGGATCAGGATGGTGTCGTCGAGCGCGGTGGTGGCGCCGTGTCCGCCGGGCTGCGCCGACACCCGGACGCCGTGACGCAGTGCGAAACGCACCGCGGTCACCACATCGGCGGCGGACTCGGCGACGACCACTGCCGCCGGGCGCTGCGGCACTGCGAGATTCCAGGCCGCCGACGCCGCGGGCCAGTCCGGGTCGCCCGGCAGGACGAGGGTTCCGACGAGCATCACCGCCAGTTCCCCGAACGGTGGGTGCGTCGGGATCTGTTTCCCGGCGGCGGCCGGGATGTCGGTGTGTGAGGTTGCAGGAGTGGAGATTTCGTTCGTTGTCATGCCGACTACTGTGCGGCGCGATCCATGGTGCCCACCATCCCCAGAACCTGGGTGGTATATCCCCCAACTATGTGGGATACCCGCAATGCCCGGCTCGGCGCATACTTGGCCGATGAAGACTTTGCGTGCCGAATCCGCGCGGGCCGGTATCGACGCCCTCGCACGGTCCGGACTGCCGTGGGGTGAGTTCGGAATCGAGGCGATGGAGATCCTCCGCCGCGCGGTTCCCTTCGAGGGAGTGTGCTTCGGCAGCATCGATCCTGCCACCGACCTCGTCACCGGATCGGTCAAGATCGGCATCGACTCTCCTTGCGAGGTCGAGTTCGCCCACCACGAGTATGTGGAGGACGACATCTCCCTGTTCGCCGACCTCGCGCATCGCGAGTTCCCGGTCAGCATCCTGCACGAGGAAACCGACGGCGACCCACGACGGAGTTCGCGGTTCCGCGAGTTGTTCGAGCCCATGTTCGGGTTCGGTCACGAGATGCGGGCGGTCACCCGTGCCGGAGGTCGCACGTGGGGCGGTGTCTCGCTCTACCGGACGCACGAGAGCAGTGGATTCAGTCCCGCCGAGGCCCTGTTCCTCGACAGCGTCACCGACAGTCTCGCCCTCGGGGTCCGTGCGGGTCTCGTGGTGTCGGTGGCCGAATCGCAGATGCACCTCGACGTGCAGCCGGCCGAGAAGGGCCCGGCGGTCATCATCTTCGACGCCGACCAGAACGTCATCTCCGCGACCCCGGCGGCCACCCGCCGGATCGAGGAGCTGAACGGTGATCTGTGGGGCGAGATGCCGACCAGTGTGGCGTCCACGCTCGGGGCGGCGCGGGCATTGCTCGCGGGACGCTCGGATGCTGTCCCGCGGCTGATCGTCCGGGGTGCGAGCGGCGAATGGTTCGCCGTTCACGCCGCACCTCTCACCGGGCGCGATGGAGCTCGTCAGACCGTGGTGACCATCGAGACCGCCGGTCCGTCGGCGCTGCTGCCGCTGGTGGTGTCGACCTTCGGGCTCACTTCTCGCGAGAGCGAGGTGGTCGGTGCGGTCTTACGTGGTGATTCGACGACGGTGGTGGCCAAGTCCCTGCACATGTCGCCGTACACGGTGCAGGATCACCTGAAGTCGATCTTCGCCAAGGCCGGGGTGTCGAGCCGCCGCGAACTCATGTCTCGCGTGTACTTCGATCACTATGCCCCGCAGAAGAACGGGCAACTCGGCACGCACGGCTGGTTCGTGAACACCGCGGTCGCCACATAGAAGATCTCTCGTGGAACCAAACAATCTGGGCCAGAAGCCTTTCGCCGGATCACGTCTGCCCCGACCGATTTGACGAGTCGTCCGGGGAGCGCAACGCCCGCCAACTCAGTCCGCCGGCCGCGGCCCCCGTGGCGGCGAGCACGCCCAGAGCGATCGGCAGCGTCGCCACCGAGGCCACCGCGCCGACGAGCAGCGGACCACCTGCGTCGCCGAGTTCACGCCCGAGTTCGGCATTGCCCATCGTTCGACCCATCCGCTCCTCCGGAGTCGAGGCGGCCAGGTGTGCGAATGCCAGCGGAGTGACCACCCCGACCGTCAACCCGATCAGTACCGCCACCAGCATGAGCGTGACCGCGCCGGGCCAGACGGCCACGACGATCAGCCCCACCGCCGCGAGCATCAGTCCGCCGGTGGCACCGCGTCGGGTGTCGAGCCGGCCGTCGTCGCGGCGGCGACCCACGATCGGCTGGGTGAGGGCCGCGGCCACCGCGAGTACCGCGACCGCGGCCGCACCGAACAACGGATCGAGATCCAGCCGGGTGGACAGCAGCGGCAGAAAGCCCACGGCCACACCGAGAATCGCGGTGGTCGTCGCGAGGAGCAGGGTGGGGACGAGGAATCCGCGTTCGGTGGTCTGACGTACCAGATCGGCGACGGTGTAGCGGGGCCGAGGCTTCACCGGCAGCGCGGGCAGCGCGACCCATACCCACACCGCTGCTGCGGCGGCGCAGATCGCCAGGGCCAGATACACCGAACGGATGCCGACCCATCGGGTCAACGCGACACCGATCAGCGGTCCGATCACATAGCCCATGCTCTTCCAGGATCCGTACCGACCGAAGTAGCGGCCGAGTCGCGGCCCTCCGGCCAGCCGTGCCACCGCCGCCGACGAGGCCGGGGAGAAGGCGGAGGCCGCCGCCCCCTGACCGAACCGGGCCAGCGCCAGCGCCCAGGGACCCGCCCCGATGACCCCGAGCAGGGAGGCGAGTACGAACGACACCAGCCCGCCGAGGATCACGGGCTTGGTCCCGATCCGGTCGCTGAGCGACCCGAACACCGGCTTGAGGATCACCTCGGCGACGTCATAGAGCGCCAGTATCAACCCCAGCCCCAGCAAGGACAGGCCGATGTCGTCGGTCTCCACACCCAGCACGGCAGCCGTGCCGTGGGCACCGAATGCAGTGGTGAAGCCCGCCAGATAGAGGGGGCCCACGCCGCCGACCGCGTCGTTCTTCGTCACGAACGAGAATGTAACAGACGTTACCGACCAGATCGTGACAACGGATTCCGGCAGTAGTCGTCGGTGCTACCGTCGGCAGGTGACCGATGAACTCCGATGGCTGCTCGCCGTGGTCCAGGTTCCATCCGAGCCTTCCCGCCATCGGGTCGGCATCTGGCGCGAGTTGCGCCGTGCGGGAGCCGTGCCGGTGGCACAGGGAACATGGACGCTCCCGGCCACCGAGGCCTTCCGGCCGGTGCTCGATCGGGTCCACGGGCTGGCGGCCCACGGTGGGGGGATCGTCGCGGTGTTCGACGCCGACCCGCACGACTCGTCGGCACGCGCCTTCCTCGAGGACGCCTTCCGGGCAGCTCGGATCGACGAGTGGCACGAGTTCGACGCCGATTGCGGCAAGTTCATCGACGAGATCGCCCGAGAGATCTCGTCGGAGAAGTTCACCTTCGCCGAGCTCGAGGAGGAGGAGCAGAGTCTCGATCGGTTGCGTCGCTGGTTCCGGGAACTCAGGCGCCGTGACGTCCTCGAGCTACCCGAGACACTCGATGCCGCAGAGCGCCTGCGGGAGTGTGAATCCCGTCTCGAGAACTTCTCCGAGCGGGTCTACCGCCATATCCGCATCGCGGCGGACTGAGCCGCCGCGGCCACGATGGAGGGCCGTTCTGTCCGGCAATCGATCCCGTTCGGCCATCGATTCGCAGAAGCCCTTGACAACATACAACCAATCAGTTGTATATTTGCGGGGTGGAAGGCACCGACGAGGACCGGGCAGACGCCCTGTTCCACGCACTCTCCGACCGCACGCGCCGCGACATCCTCCGTCGCGTGCTGGCGGGGGAGCACTCGGTGTCGGCCCTGGCGGCGAACTACGACATGAGCTTCGCCGCGGTACAGAAGCACGTCGCCGTTCTCGAACGCGCCGGATTGCTCACCAAACGACGCAGTGGCCGTGAGCAACTCGCCACCGGTGACGTCACCGCCGTTCGAGCGGTGGCGACGATGCTGGCCGAATTCGAACAGGTCTGGCGAGGACGCATCGCCCGCATCGACGATCTCCTCGCACTCGACACGTCCACGGAGGAATGACCATGCCCGTCACCAATGTCTCTCACGACATCGACACCCTGACCATCACCATCACCGCCGAGTTCGCCGCTCCGATCGCCCGGGTGTGGCAGGTGTACGCCGATCCGCGCCAGTTGGAGAAGATCTGGGGGCCGCCCACGTTTCCGGCGACTGTCGTCGACCACGAGTTCACCCCGGGCGGTCGCGTGACCTACTACATGACCGGCCCCGAGGGCGAGAAATATGCCGGCTACTGGGAGATCCAGACGATCGACGAACCCCACGGGTTCAGCTTCGTCGACGGTTTCGCCGACGAGGACTTCGCGCCCGTCGCGAGCATGCCGGTGTCGACCAGCGAGTACCGCTTCGCCGCAAACGATCACGGCACCGTCGCCACCTTCGTCAGTACCTACGCGACAGCGGAGGCGCTGCAACAGGTCCTCGACATGGGGATTCTCGAAGGGGCGTCGTCGGCGATCAATCAGATCGACGACCTCCTCGCGGCCTGAGGTCCGTCATCGGGTTCCCGGTGTCGACCATTCCGGCACCGGGTCCACCGTATTCCCCTACGGTGTGACCGACGGCACATCATCAGCGATGTGTCCCATGATCGAGGGGCAGGGAGAGCCGATGACCACCGCGACCGATCCCACCACCGGGCAGGGTACCGAGCCATGGCGGTCACGCCGTAGCCATTGGAACAGCCAGCTTCACCGGCATGCGTTCATGATTCCCGACGAGGTCGCGGTGACCTACCTCGACAGATCGACCACCTGGCGCGAACTCGACGACCGGTCCCGCGCGTTCGCGGGCGCCCTGCAGCGCCGCGGCGTGCAGTTCGGTGACCGGGTCCTGATGGCCATGCTCAACCGCACCGAGTATCTCGAGGCGGTACTGGGCGCCAACCTGATCGGGGCCATTCCGGTCCCGGTGAACATCCGGATGGCCCCGGCCGAGGTGGCCTATCTGGTGACCGACAGCGGGGCGCGGGTCGTGGTCACCGAGCGACTCCTGGCACCGGTCGCCGACGCCGTCGTCACGGCCACGGGCTCGATCGACATGGTGGTCGTGGTGGACGGCAGCGACGCTCCCGGACACCTCGACTACGAGACGCTCGTGGCCGAGGACTCTTCGGACCTGCCGGAGATCGACGTGCCCGAGGACTCCGTGGCCCTGATCATGTACACCTCGGGTACGACCGGAAAACCCAAGGGCGCCATGCTGACCCACATCAATCTGCAGGCGCAGGCCGTCACCGCCATCGCGAGCACCGATCGCCACGACGACGACGTCGCCTCGGTCGTCCCGCCCATCTTCCACATCGCCGGCCTCGCCGCCTTCGCCCCGCTGTTGTACCTGGGGGTGCGGGCGGTGATCCATCCGCTCGGCGCCTTCGACGCCGCGACCATGCTCGACACCCTCGAACGTGAGGGCACCACATCGGTGTTCATGGTGCCGGCACAGTGGCAGCTCATCTGCGCCGAACAGCAGGCTCGTCCACGCGCACTGAAGCTACGGACGATCAGCTGGGGTGCCGCACCGGCCGCCGACTCGGTCCTCGCCGCGATGGCCGAGACCTTTCCGGACGCCGAGATCATGACGGCCTTCGGTCAGACGGAGATGTCGCCGGTGACCTGTTTGCTGCGCGGCAAGGACGCTCGTCGCAAGATCGGCTCGATCGGCACGGTGGTGCCCGGGGTGACCGCACGGATCGTCGACCCGCTGATGAACGATGTGAAGCCGGGGGAGGTCGGCGAGATCGTCTATCGCGGACCGAATCTCATGCAAGGCTACTGGGGCCGACCCGAGGCCACCGCCGAAGCGTTCCGCGGCGGCTGGTTCCACTCCGGTGATCTGGTCCGTGAGGACGAGGACGGATTCCTGTTCGTGGTGGACCGCGCCAAGGACATGATCATCTCCGGCGGGGAGAACATCTACTCCGCCGAGGTCGAGAACGTCCTCTTCGGGCATCCCGCGATCACCGAGGCCGCGGTGATCGCCCGCGCCGACGACCGTTGGGGCGAGGTACCGGTGGCGGTGGTCGTCCTGGCCGACCCCACGACCGATCTGACCCTGGGGGAGCTCGAACCCTATCTGAACGAGAACCTCGCCCGTTTCAAGCATCCCAAGGATCTCGTGATCATCGACGAGTTGCCCCGCAATGCCGGCGGCAAGGTGGTCAAGCCTCGACTGCGGGAGGCGTACGGCAGCAAGGACATCGGCCTACAGCACTGACCCCGTCGAATTCCGTTCTCCGCCAACCACTGAGACGCAGCATCCACCAGATCGAGCAGGACCTCCGTTCACCGACAACCGCCTGGAGGGCAAGGTCGCCCTGATCACGGGAGCCGCACGCGGCCAAGGGCGTTCCCGCCTGAGAACCGCGCGGAAACCACCACCTGCGCGGTAGACCCACCGCGCGCCTGGTGGTTGCGCGGGGAACTCCTATTCGGCCAACCGGGCTTCGATCAGGCGCCGGCACAGCGCCTCTGGTACGTCCTGGTCGTAACCGATCTTGAGAAACCCGGCACCGCAGTCATATCCGGCGTCGGCGACCTCGCCGGTGTATGCGCCGAAGAACTCCGGGCTGAAACGCAGGGAACAGTGCTTGCCGTAGGCCTGCAGCATCCAGAGTCGTTCACCGTCACGCAGATAGGCGGGTTGATTCCACTGCAGCTTCTCCTCGACGGCGGGCGCGTACGACAGGCTGATCCGTTGCAGTTCCCGCAGATGCGGGTGTTGCACCGGGGTCAGCCGAGCGTAGAAGTCATCGAGATCGGCACGTTTGGGCGCAGGCATATGCCGAACCTACCCGCGCTCCGGTATGTCGGTACACCGAACACCCCGACCGGCGAACAGCCGGGCCGACCACCCCGACCGGGTCTCTCCGGCGCTCAGCGGGTGATGGTGAAGTCGTACGCCGATTCCGCGTGCTGGGCGTCGTCGATCCCGTCGGCCTCGTGTTGGCGATCGGCCCGCAGACCGATGGTGAATTTCAGGGCCAGCGCGATCACGCCGGTCACCACCGTGGCGTAGGCGATGACGGCGAGCACGGCCACCACCTGTCTCCAGAGCTGGTCGACGCCGCCCCCGTAGAAGAGGCCGTCGATGCCGGCGGGTGCGGTCCGCGACGCGACCAGCCCGATCATCAGCATCCCCACCACGCCACTGACGAAGTGGACGCCGACGACGTCGAGCGAGTCGTCATAGCGCCAGCGGAACTTCAGCTCGATCGCCAGCGAGCTCACCGCCCCCGCCACCGCGCCCACCGCGAGTGCCCCGACCGGCGTCACCGACGAACACGACGGTGTGATCGCGACCAGTCCGGCGATCACACCGGATGCGGCGCCGAAGGAGGTCGGCCGACCGTGTCGGACCTGTTCGACGACCAGCCACGCGACCATCGACGCCGCACCCGCACCGAGTGTGTTGACCGCGATCACGGCCGCGCTACCGTTCGCTGCCAGCTCCGAGCCGGCGTTGAACCCGAACCACCCGAACCAGAGGAGACCGGCACCGAGCATGACGAACGGCAGGTTGTGCGGACGCATCGGATCCTTCGGCCACCCGGCGCGCCGCCCGAGCAACAGCGCCAGTACCAATGCCGATGCACCGGAGTTGATCTCCACGGCCGTCCCGCCGGCGAAGTCGATCGCCCGCAGATGGCTGACGATCCAGCCGCCGTGTGCCTCGGTCAGCCCGGGCGCACTGAACACCCAGTGGGCGATCGGGATGTAGACGAGTACCGACCACGCCGCCGCGAACGCCAGCCACGAGACGAACCTCATGCGGTCGGCCACCGCTCCGGCGATCAGCGCGACGGTGACCATCGCGAAGCCGGTCTGGAAGGCGACGAACAGGATCGCCGGGATGGTTCCGACCAGCGGTATGCCGGGCTGCGTTCCCTCGGTCCCGTAGGTGTGGTGCAACCCGGGGAAGGACGACAGGCTGCCGATCAGACCGGCGTGGTCGTCACCGAAGGCCAGGGAATAGCCGAATACGACCCACACGATCCAGACGATCGGGATGGCCGACAGGCACATCATCATCATGTTGAGCACGCTCTTCGAGCGCACCATGCCGCCGTAGAACAGCGCCAGCGCCGGGGTCATGAGCAGCACCAGGGCGAAGGCCGCCAGCATCCAGGCGGTGTTCGCCCCGTCGGGTGTGCCGTATATGGGGAACATGGTCACCTTCCGTCGCACGGGCGACGAAAGCCTACACTCCTCGCACGTGGCGCAGTGTCGTTGACCGACAAAGGATTCCGGCAAGTCGGGCGAATCGTCGAACCCGGGCGAGGACGGGTGACAGCTGGGCTACCCGAGGTGACCGTCGGCGACGTCGAGGGCACGATCGAGGATCTCCAGCCCGGCCCGCGCCTCGTCGGCGGTGACGGTGCACGGCGGGACGACGTGGATGCGGTTGAAGTTCGCGAACGGCAACAGCCCACCCGCCCTACACGCCGCGATCGTCTCGGTCATCGCCGGACTGCTGGAGCCGTAGGGTGCCAGGGGTTCCCGGGAGGCGCGGTCTGCAACCAGTTCGAGCGCCCAGAACACTCCGGCGCCACGCACCTCGCCGATACAGCGATGGCGCGCCGCCATCTCCCGCAGGCCCGGCCCGATCACCTCTGTGCCGATCGTCGCGGCGTTCTCGACGATCTGCTCGTCCTCCATCGCGCGGATGGTGGCCACCGCTGCCGCGGTCGCGAGCGGATGACCGGAGTAGGTCAGTCCGCCGGGATAAGGGCGGTGGGCGAAGGTCTCGGCGATCGCGGTGTTGATCACCACGCCGCCGAGAGGCACATAGCCGGAGTTGACACCCTTGGCGAAGGTGATCAGATCCGGGGTGACGTCGCCGTGTTCGAACGCGAACCACCGCCCGGTGCGGCCGAAACCGGCCATCACCTCGTCGGCGATGAACACGATGCCGTGGCGATCACAGATCTCCCGCACCCCGGTGAGATATCCGGGCGGCGGGACCATGATGCCCGCGGTTCCCGGAATGCTCTCGAGGACGATGGCCGCGATCGTCGACGGCCCTTCCATCCTGACCACCTCGTCGAGATACTCGAGTGCGCGCTCGCACTCCTGCTGCTGCGTCTCGGCGTGGAATCGCGAACGATACAGAAACGGGCCGAAGAAGTGGACCACCCCGCTGTTCGCGTGGTCGTTGGGCCAGCGGCGCGGGTCACCGGTCATGTTGATCGCGGTGTCGGTGCCGCCGTGGTACGAGCGGTAGCGGGTCAGCACCTTGTATCGGCCGGTGTGGAGGCGGGCCATCCGGACCGCATGTTCGTTGGCGTCGGCACCGGCATTGGTGAAGAACACCTTGTCCAGGCCGTCGGGGGTATGGCTGGTGATGAGCCGCGCCGCCTCCGACCGTGCGTCGTTGGCGTACTGGGGTGCGATCGTGCACAGCTTCGCGGCCTGGGCGGCGATCGCGGCCACCACCTTCGGGTGCTGGTGCCCGATGTTGGTGTTGACGAGCTGAGAGGAGAAGTCCAACAGTCGGTTTCCGTCGCCGTCCCACACATACGATCCCGCCGAGGCGGTGATCGTCATCGGGGAGATCTCGGCCTGTGCCGACCACGAGTGGAAGACGTGCTTGCGGTCGAGCTCATACGTCCGTCGGGCCTCGGCGCGTGCTTCGTCGTGACCCAGACCGTTGGGCAGCGTGCCGGTCACGCTCGTCTCGGTGGCAGGGCCATCCTCGATGATGCTCACGGGTCTGTTCCTCACACGTTCTGGGGGAAGCCGAGGTCGAGCTCGGGTGTGGTGGCCGTTGCGGCGCGGTCGGTGCGGGCGAGGAAGGCGTCGGTCTCGATCCAGCGGGTCGTGATCGCCTTGGTGCGGGTGAAGAAGTGCACACCCTCCACACCGTGGGCGTGGCTGTCCCCGAACAGCGACGCCTTCCAGCCACCGAAGCTGTAATAGGCCATCGGAACCGGGATCGGCACGTTGATCCCCACCATGCCCACCTCGACCTCGTTCTGGAACCGTCGCGCCGCCGCACCGTTCGCGGTGAAGATCGCGGTGCCGTTGCCGAACGGATTCCGGTTGACCAGTTCGAGGGCCTCGTCATAGGAATCCACACGAACCACACTCAGAACCGGACCGAAGATCTCGTCGGTGTAGATGCTCATGTCGGAGCTGACGTGGTCGATCAGCGAGGGTCCCAACCAGAAACCGTCGGCGTCACCGTCGGGCTGCACCGTCCGCCCGTCGAGGACGAGGGTGGCTCCGTCGGCCTCGCCGGCGTCGACATAGGCTGCCACCTTGTCCCGGTGCACCCGGGTCACCAAGGGGCCCATGTCGCAGTTGCGGGTTCCGTCACCGGTCCGGATGGCTGCGGCGCGTTCGGCGATCCGACCGACGAGGTCGTCGGCGATGTCACCGACGGCCACGCACACCGAAATCGCCATGCAGCGTTCACCGGCGGATCCGAAGCCGGCGTTCACCATCGCATCGGCGGCGACGTCGAGGTCGGCGTCGGGCAGCACGATGGCATGGTTCTTCGCCCCACCCAGTGCCTGTACGCGTTTGCCCGCGGCCGTGCCGGTGGCATAGACGTACTGCGCGATCGGGGTGGACCCGACAAAGCTGATCGCCTTGATCGCGGGGTTGGTCAGCAGTTCGTCCACGGCGGTCTTGTCGCCCTGGAGGACGTTGAAGACTCCATCCGGGAGGCCGGCCTCTTTCCACAGCTCGGCGAGCCACAGCGACGCCGACGGATCCTTCTCCGACGGCTTGAGGACCACCGTGTTGCCGGCGGCGACAGCGACGGGGAAGAACCACATCGGCACCATCGCCGGAAAGTTGAACGGCGAGATGATGCCCACCGGCCCCACCGGCTGGGCCACGGAGTGGACGTCGATCTTGGTCGACGCATTCTCGGTGAATCCACCCTTGAGTAGATGCGCTATCCCACACGCGAATTCGACGACCTCTTGACCGCGGGTCACCTCGCCGAGCGCATCCGAGACCACCTTGCCGTGTTCGGCGGTGATGATCTCGGCCAGCTCACCCTTGCGTACGTTGAGCAGTTCCCGGAAGCGGAACAGGATCTCGGTGCGCCTGGCCAGCGATGTGTCCCGCCACGCCGGGAACGCGGCGGCCGCGGCATCGATCACCGCCCGCGCATCCGCGACGTCGGCCAGCACGACCCGAGCGGTCACCTCGCCGGTCGCCGGATTCGTCACCGGCGCGGTCGCATTCGACGCACCCGGGAACACCTTGTTGTTGACCCAATGAGAAACGGTGGTCATCAGGACCTCTCTGGTCGAAGCGGATACCGGGTCACACCGACCCGGCGTACCGTTCCAGTCTCGGTCCCGAGGAGCAGCCGCGGTGGTGACGACATGTACGCGTTTCGGTGGCCGGATTTACACTCTGTCAATGAGCATCACGGTGCGTGACGTCCTCGGACTCCCCGAACTGCAACGCGGGGATCCCGTCGTGCTCAGTGATCGGCGCATCGACGACACCATCCGGTGGGTACACGTGGGCGACGTCCCCGATCTGTCCGGACTGCTCACCGGTGGCGAGTTGATCCTGACCACCGGAGCGTCGCTGGCGAACTGGCCGCAGCGATACCTTCAGGGGTTGTCGAGTTCCGGTGCGGTGGGTGTGGTCGTCGAACTCGGGTCGGCCGTTCCCACGCTCCCCGACGCGGTCACGCAACTCGCGCGCGATGCCGGCCTGGCCCTGATCGTCCTGCGTCGGTCGGTGCGCTTCGTCGACGTCACCGAGGCGGTGCATCGACGGTTGGTTGCCGAGCAGTACGAGGTCGTCGCCTTCGATCGGCTGGTCCACGAGACCTTCACCGAGTTGAGCATGAACCGCGCGTCGGTGGACGAGATCGTGGCTGCCGCGGCCCATATGCTCGACGAGCCTGTCGTCCTCGAGGATCTGTCGCATCAGCTGCTCACCTCCACGATCGCACCCCATGCCGACACCGCGATCACGCTCTACGACTGGGAGCGGCGCTCCCGACGGAACCCGGAGGACAGCGCCGGGACCGAACCCTGGGTGTGGTCGACGGTCGGACCGCGAGGGGAGGCGTGGGGACGGGTGATAGTCCCGCGCGCCCCGGCCGAGCGTGACCGCACGGTCCGGGTGCTCGAACGTGCCGGTGCCGCATTGGCGCTCAACCGGATGATCGAACGCGACCGGACGAGCCTGCATCAACGAGCCCAGAGCGGACTGATCGACGACGTCGTCGACCGACGGATCTCCGCCGAGTCCGAGATCGCCGCCCGCGCACACGCACTCGGACTCGCACGTGCTCGCCAGTACTGGCCGGTGGTCGTCCGGGTCGACACCGCCGCCCCCGACACCGATCCGCTTGCGGCGCAACGCCGGTCCACCCAGCTTCTCGAGGCGATCTCCCACACGGTGCGTTCGGTCGGCCACACCGGCTTGTTCACCCTGCGACCCCACGGTGACATCCATGCCGTCCTCGCACTGCGGCCGGGCCGTGGCCGGGATACGGAATCGACGTTGACCGCCCTGGCCGACCGCCTGCACGAGGCGGTCGGCCGCACTGCCGGCGCCCACCGCTGCACGGTGGCGGTCGGCGAACCCGACGCCCGGCTGATCCCGGCGATCCGAGCCCTCGCGGACACCGCCCACATCGCGGAGGTGGCCGGCGCCATGTCCGGACGACGGCGGCCCTATTACCGGGCCACCGACACCCGGCTGCGTGGCCTCATCGCCGTGTTGAAGGATGATCCGCGTGTCCAGGCCTTCGCCGAAACCGAGTTGCGCCGCCTCCTCAACGACGCCCCCGAGCACCTCGACCTGCTCCGAAATCATGTGCAACTCAACGGGAACAAGGTCGCGGTCGCACAGCGGATGCACATCAGCAGACCCGCGCTCTACAAGCGCCTGCGCGCCGTCGAGGAGATCCTCGGGGTGGACCTGTCCGATCCGGAATCGCTGTTGTCGCTGTCGGTGGCGACCCTGATCTACGACGTGCGGCGCGCCGCCCGCACCGATGGCGAACGCCCTACCTGACCGGATGCGTCGTCACCGACACCGCGAAGTCGATGATGGCCGAAGCCACCGCGGCCGGCGCCGAGAGCTGTGGTGCGTGGTCGCTGTCCAGGGTGACCTGCGTTGCTCCCGGAACCAGATCCTGCATCTGCCGCTGCGCCTGGATCGGTACCGACCGGTCCAGTGTGGCCTCGATGTAGCACCGGGGTAGCCGGCCGAATCGTTCCGGGGTCCAGGTGGGGGAGATGAGGCGGGCGGACTCGCGTTGCGGCACCATCTTCCGGGCTGCGGACACTGCGTCGTCGGGTGCGGCCTCGTGGAAGAAGATCGTCGCGGCCGCCTCCGCCGGTACCGTCGACAACGCACCGTCGGTGCTGTACTCCAGGTAGCGCGAGATCCCCACGGGCGCTGTGAGTCCGGCGCGATCACAGGCGTCGACGAACGACCCACCGGAGGGCAACATCATGCCTGCCACATAGACCACACCCGCGACGCGTTCGGCGAGCGCCTCGGCGACATTCGTGGCGACCACGCCGCCGCCGGAATGACCGACGATCACCACCGGCCCCTCGACGTCGGCGATCTGTCCGATCACCGCGGCGACGACATCGTCGAGCTCGGCGGGTTCGTCGAGGGTGCCGCCGACCCCGGGCAGGGTCACCGGGATCGGTCGCATGCCCGCGTCGGTGAACGGTTCCAGAAGCGGGTTCCACACCCAGCTCCCGGCCCACGCACCGTGGATCAGGACGACGGCGGGCCCGGTCACGCCATCCAGCCCTTCGCTGCGGCGAGCACGCGGCCCGCCTCACGCACCGCGGCCGTGTTCGCCTTGCCCTGACGGGATCCGGCGAGTTTGGCGGAGATGTGGTCACGGACGGTGATCGGCTCGTAGGCCAGTCCGTCGTCGGCGTCGAGATGGCTGGGCAGGGTGGCGATGGTGGCATCGATGTTGCCGTCGTGGAAGAACGCGACCGATCGACGACGCTTGATCGTTCCGTCCACGATCGGCGGCTTGACCCGATGGAGTGTCGAGGTCCACCGGTCGTTCGTCAGGCGTGCGGTGAGGTCGCCGAGGTTGATCAGGAGTGCACCGTCGAGCGGCTGCACGTCGTGCCAGACACCGTCGCCGCCCAGCACCTGCAGCCCCGCGACCTGGTCGGCCCACAACACGGTGACCAGTCCGAAGTCGGTGTGTTCGCCCATGCCGGTGAGTTCGCCGTCGAGGGTGACGGTGCCCTCCGGCAGCGCATAGTTGTTCATCCGCAGCACGTCCACAGAGTGATCGGTCAGACACTCGAAGTAGTCGCTCGGCAGATCCAGCGCGTCGGCGAAGACGGTGGTCAGTGTGCGTGCCACGCGAGCCGCATGGTCGTAGTAGGCCTCGATACGCGGACGGAAGTCGGGGATGTCCGGCCAGACGTTGATCCCGTAGTCGTCCTCGGACAGGTCGAGTTCGGGGTACCAGCGTGCCTCGGCACCGACGTTGAATGCCTCGAAGAAGTCGTTCATCCGGCTCGCCGACTCCAGACCGAGGCTCAGACTGAGGGATTCGCTCTTCGGTGGCGTGTAGCCACGATTGCCCGGCGCACGATGGCCCTTCTTCTCGTCCAGCGACTGGGCGAAGAAGTCGTCGACCGCGCCGGCCAGGTCGGCGATCGCCGCCTGAGGGACGCCGTGACCGAGGATCTGCACGAATCCCACTGTGGAACAGGCGATGTCCATCTGTCGCGCGGCCTCGGCACGATCGGCCGTACTGCCACCGGCGGTGTAGGCGCTGATGTCGACGACGGGAACGTCGAAGGGGGGAACAGCAGAAGCGGTGGGGGTGTCAGCGTGCGGCATCGGTGTCTCCGATCGGTAGGTGGTTCGGGTCGTCAGTGGTGCGGGACAGGGCACTCTGGTCTGTTGCTTCCAGGCTCGGGGCATCCGGGCTCGGGGTACCCACGGTCAGGGCATCACGTGCGTGCTCGCCGAGCCGGGTGTGGTTGAGGACGAGGTTGAGCAGGAAGGCGGTGATCGCGGCGAGCGTGATCCCGCTGCCGAGGACGATCTGGGCGGAGTCCGGGAACTTGGTGAACATGCCCGGGATGAAGGTGGGCAGCATACCGATTCCGACGGCCACCGAGGCGATGGTCATGTTGATCGGGTCGCCGAGATCGACCGACCGCAATGTGTTGACGCCGACGATCGCGACCACGGCGAACATGATCAGACCGACCCCGCCGATCACCGGACCGGGCACACCGGCGACGAAGGCACCGAGTTTCGGGATCAGACCGAGCACGATCAGGATGACGCCACTCACCGCGGTGACGTAGCGGCTGAACACCCGGGTCGTGGCGACGGCACCCACGTTGTTCGTGTAGACGGTGTCGATGAAGGCGTTGAAGACCGCACCGAGGATGCCGGAGATGCTGTCGCCGGTGAGGCCACGGGCCAGATCGCCTCTGCTGACATGCTTTCCGGTGATCTCGCTCAGAGCGAGGATGCTCGCGGTCGATTCGGCGAACACCACGACCATCACGATCGACATCGCGACCACCGCGGTGACGGGGAACTCCGGCGGACCGAAGTGGAACGGTTGCGGAATTCCGACCCAGGCGGCGTCACCGACGGCGTCCAAGTTGTACATACCCATCGGAATCGCGATGGCGGTACCGACGACGAGCGCCAGGAGTACGCCGAGCTGGCGCCACATGCCGCGGCCGAGGCAGAGGATCCCGACCGCGATGGCGATGATCAGTACGGCGAGTCCGATGTTGCCGGGGGAGGCGTAGTCGGCGGCCGCAGGATCGCTGCCCACGATCAGGCCGCCGGCGACACCGATGAGCGACAGTCCGACGACGGTCAGCACCGCGCCGGTGACGAGCGGCGGGAAGAACTTGAGCAGACCGGCGAACAGCCACGCGAGCGGGATGCCGATGATCCCGCCGATGAGCATCGACCCGTAGACGGCGGGCATTCCGTACTCGTGGGCGATGAGGATCATCGGGGTGAGCGAGGCGAACGTCCCGCCGCAGATGATCGGTAGTCGGACACCCACCGCACGGCCGATACCGAGACTCTGGATGAGGGTGATCACGCCGGAGATCAGGAGGTCGGCAGAGATCAGGATGGCGATGTCTGCGGCGTCCAGGCCGACCGCGGCACCGAAGATCAGCGGGACGCTGACGCAGCCGGTGTACATGATCAGCACGTGCTGGATGCCGAAGATCACGAGTCGGGGGATCGGTGGACGAACGTCGACCGGGTGGACCTCCGGACGTGCCGGCAAGTCGGAGATTGCGGTCATGGGACACTCCATGTCGTAGGAACACAGAGTATTCTCCAGACTAATATTTCATAATCTGAGTCGATCCTGTTACGGGCGGATTTCGTCCGTGACCTACGGGTTACAGGCCCGGTGACCAGCCGAAACCCTCCATCATCGCGGCTGCTACGTTGCAAAGCGTGGATGACGACCAAGCGCTGCTCGCACGCTCATTGGGCGCCTCGATCCGGAGTGCCCGCAAGGCCGCCGGACTGACCATGGCAGAGGTGGCCCGGCGGACCGACCTCTCCCAGCCGTTCCTGAGTCAGGTCGAGAACGGCAACACCGCGCCCAGCGTCATCAACCTGCACAAGATCGCCCAGACACTCGGCACCACCGCACACGCCCTCCTCGAGGAGGGCAGCAGGCAACCCACCACCGTCATCCGCGCCGCCGACGCCCGGCAGTACAACCTCGGGCCGTCGGCCGTCGTCCGGTTCTGCCTGTCGGGGACACGGTCACTCGATTGCAACGAGGTGACCGCCGAGCCCCACAGCGGAGCCGAAGCGGCCACGACGCACGCAGGGGAGGAGTTCGTCTACGTCATCTCCGGCACGGTGCGACTGAACATCGACGGTGTCGATCACATATTGGCCCCGGGAGACACCGCCCACTTCCCGGCGACGCTCGCACATCAGTGGTTCAACGACACCGACGACGAGGTACGGTTCCTCTTCGTCAGCACCCCACCGAGTTTCTGAGCCCGAGTCCGGAGACCGAATCCCGTTGACCGGGCCCTACTTTCCGTTGATCGGGCACCACTTTCCGTTGACCGGGCGCCCGGGTACGGTCAGGACGTCGGGCCCTCATGGGTCACGCTCGGTGCATTCATGCAGCCCGACTCATAGTAGAAGTTCTGGATCGTCGCGCTGTTGTATCCGAGATCCGCGATCGCCGTGCTGATCATTCGCGCTGCCGCGCAGTATCGTCCCAGGTGTTGGTTCAACGACGCGGTCGCCTGTACTGCGGTCTTGTCGCCGATCAGGTACACGGTCGCTTCTTGGTAGGTGAACCGATTCATGGTCAGGTCTCGGTACGCCTCATTGGCCACCTCGACGTCAGTACTCGCATCGGTCACCGAACCGTTGAGTTCCGATGGCGGGATGGCCTGTGCGACGCCAAATCCGCCACACATCACACTCGCCGCGATGGTCACACCCACAACGCCACGCCTGACCGCATTCACTGCTCTCTCCTACCGTTCCACTCAACCGAATCACCACGATCGTGACACGGGAGTACGACCGCACCACGCGACCCGCGACGGGGGGCTCGTCAATTCGACTGGTCGAACGACGTCGATACTCCCGACGCACCTCCCACATGCGCGGTAGATCTACCGCGCATGTGGGAGGTGGCCGCGCGGCCGGCAGATGCGTGCGCAACTCGCGCTGCTACCCTCGGCGCGATGACATCGTTGACGTCCGGCCTTCCCGACATCTCGCCGACAGCTCATCCCTTCGACGTCACCTACCGAGTCCGCATCGACGACTGCGATCCGACGATGACCGTCACCCTCGCCGGAGTGGCCCGCTATCTGCAGGACATCGCGATGGACATGATCGACCAGTCGCCGTTCGGCGCGACCAACCCTTTCTGGATCTTGCGACGCAACATCATCGACGTCATCGAGCCGATCACCTGGCCTGGCGACGTCGACATCACGCGTTGGTGTTCGGCGTCGTCGACACGGTGGGTCGACATGCGGCAACGGATCACCGGCACACCCGCCCAGACACCGTTCAACCCCGACATTCGGCCGAACGGACACGTCGAAACCGAGAGCTTCTGCATCAACGTCACCCGGGACGGCCGACCGGCACGTATCACCGACGACATGCTCGAAGACCTGAACTCGGGCGTGACCGAGACCCGTCTGCGCTGGCATTCGATGAACCCCACCGATGCGGCAACTGCACTGTTTCCGCTGCGCCCCAGCGATTTCGATATGTTCGAGCACATGAACAACGCTGCCTACTGGCATGCGGTCGAGTCGCAGTTGACCGACCACCGCGACCTCTTGTCCCGCCCACACCGAGCTGTCATCGAGTACCTCAAGCCGGTACCGATCACCGATCACGTCACCATCCGGTCGGCGACCACAGACCGTGGCGTCTCGTTGTGGATCTTCTCTGATCAGGTTCTGTGCACCACGGTGACCGTCACCGCGTTGTGACCACGGCGCCGTTCCGCTGATTCCCCCGTTCCGCTGATTCCCCAGGCCCTGCAGCCCACGCTGCAGGGCCTTGTCGTCTGTGCGACGACGAGCACCCGCGCGGCAAAAGTGGCGTCACATTTACAAAAATATGAGGCTCCGTTATGGTTGCGACGACGGCCACGCCGTGCACGGCGGTGTGACCCCCGACCACCACCCTGTGCCCGCCAACCGAGTGTCGAGGAGGACCGATGAGCGACGCTTCCGCGCGCGCCGACGTCGAGCCCCCACGTCCACCGACGATCCTGGACCCACCGACGCCCAAGGGACGCGATACCCGGGATCGGCTTCTCGCAGCGGCGACATCGCTGTTCGCCGAGCGCGGGTATGCCGGCGTCCGGATCACCGACATCACAACGAAGGCCGGACTCTCCGGAGGCGCCTTCTACCGCTACTTCACCGACCGCCGCGAGATCATGTTGGTTTTGCTCCGGGACCTCACCGACGAGGCCTTCGAGTTCATTCGCGTGCCCTGGGACGACACCGATCCGATGGATGCGGTGATGCGTTCCACCGAACTGTATTTCACGTTCTACGAGTCCCACCGCGCACTGTTCGGCCTCTTGGCCGAACTGGGGCAGACCGACCCGGAGGTCACCGCGCTCTGGGCCGGCGCCCGGCGGGCGTTCTACGCGCGTTTCGCCCATGTCCTGCGGCGCGGTGTCGAATCCGACAGTCTCCGAGCCGGTGTCAACGTGGAGGTCGCCGCCGAGATGATCTGCGGCATGACCGAGTTCTATGCCTTCCAGTGCTACGCACTCCGGGATGGCGTCGTCACCGACGTGACACCCCAGGAGGCTGCCCGCACCCTTGCCGAGATCTGGGCATCAGGAATCCTCCGACAACCCTGAACCATCCTGAAAACCCATAGCCACAAGACAATTCCGCACTCACCGACGCATAACGGTGCGCCGGATGAACAATCCCACCGACAATCTGAGGAGAAGCCATGTCCGACGCAGTGATCGTCGCCGCCGTCCGCACCCCGCTCGGCAAACGAAACGGGGGACTGTCGACCGTGCATCCGGCCGACCTGTCCGCGCACATTCTCGACAGCATCGTCAGCCGCACCGGGATCGACCCCGCGATCGTGGACGACGTGATCTGGGGTTGCGTGAACCAGGTCGGCGACCAGACCTTCGACATCGCACGCACGTCGGTTCTCTCGGCGGGATGGCCGGAGTCGGTGCCCGGCACCACCGTCGACCGCCAGTGCGGATCGTCCCAGCAGGCGGTGAGCTTCGGTGCCGCGGGCCTCGTCGCCGGACACTACGACGCCGTCGTGGTGGGCGGCGTGGAGAGCATGTCCCGCGTTCCGATGGGCTCGGCTGCGGCGTCGGGAAACCCACTGGGGGAGCGCTACATCGAGCGCTATGGCGCAGAGTTCCCCAATCAGGGGATCGGCGCCGAGATGATCGCCGACGACTGGAAACTGTCCCGGCAGCAGCTCGACGAGTTCGCGCTCGCCTCGCATGAGCGCGCGGCAGCGGCGAGCGACGGCGGACTGTTCACCGACGAGATCGCACCCATCGACGTCAAGGGCGAGACCGTCTCCGTCGATGAAGGCATCCGTCGTGGCGGCACCGCGGACGGACTGGCGAAGCTGCGTCCGGTGTTCCGCGAGGACGGACGCGTCACGGCAGCCAACTCGTCGCAGATCTCGGATGGTTCGGCTGGTCTGCTCATGATGACCTCCGAGGCCGCCGCCAAGGCCGGACTCACCCCGCTGGCACGTGTCCACACGGCCGTCGTCGCCGGGTCGGCGCCGATGCCGATGCTGACCGGGCCGATCCCGGCCACGCACAAGGCCCTCGCGAAGTCGGGCCTGAGCATCGACGACATCGGCGTGTTCGAGGTCAACGAGGCGTTCGCACCCGTCGTGCTCGCCTGGCAGGCCGAGTTCGGCGTCGATCTGGCCACGGTGAACCCGCGTGGCGGTGCCATCGCCCTAGGTCACCCGCTCGGCGGCTCGGGCGCACGTCTGATGACGACCATGCTGCATCACATGCGCGCCAACAACATTCGCTACGGACTGCAGACGATGTGTGAGGGCGGCGGCCAGGCCAACGCCACCATCCTCGAACTGCTCTGACCGGAATCGACCACATCACAACGGAATCGAGCGAAAAGCAAGCGATGACAAACATCACCTTCGATTTCACCGGTCAGACTGTCGCCGTCACCGGCGGTGCACGCGGGATCGGCCTGGAACTGGGGCGGTTCTTCGTCCGGACCGGGGCCGATGTGTTCCTGCTCGACTTCGACGAGGACGAGGTGGCCAAAGCCGCGGCCGAGGTCGGCGCCCGGGCCATTCACGCCGATGTCGGCAGTACCGCCGACATCGAGACGGCGGTCGAGCGCATCATCGCCGACACCGGGCGGATCGACGTCATCGTGAACAATGCCGGGATCCTGCGCGATCGGCTGCTGTGGAAGCTCACCGACGACGACTGGGCGCAGGTCCTCGAGATCCACGCCGGCGGCACGTTCCGGATGACGCGAGCGTGTGTGCCGCACTTCAGGTCTCAAGAGTTCGGCCGGGTGATCAACGTGACCTCCTACACCGGGCTGCGGGGTAACACCGGACAGGCCAACTATGCGACCGCGAAGGCCGGGATCATCGGGTTCACGAAGACCGCGGCCAAGGAGCTCGCCCGATTCGGAGTGACGGTGAACGCCATCTCGCCGAACGCCGAGACCCGTATGGTGGCGTCGATTCCCGACGACAAGAAGGCCGAACTGACCGCGGGCATCCCGATGGGGCGATTCGCCGATCCGAGTGAGATGTGTTCTGCGGTGGCATTTCTCGCCTCGCGAGAGTCGGGGTACATCACCGGCGCGGTCTTACCCGTCGACGGCGGTATCTCCATCTGACGCACCGCCACATGATCGCAGCCGTATCCGATCGCCGGGGGCGGTCTGTTCGTCCCGTCCGAACAGACCGCCCCCGGTCTTCGTCATTCGGGTCGTCTGCGTCCGGCCGGTCAGTAGTCCGCGTCGCCGGATGACAACTCCGCCGACGTCACCCCTTCGTCTGCTGATGCGGCGCCACCGCCGGCGGAACGTCGGCGATGTCAGAGGGAACCCGACTGTCCTGACGCATGCCGTCCACCATCAGTCGCAAGGTGCGCCGCCACAGTGTCGGATTGTCCGTACCGCCGAGTTCACACGCCGCCCCGACCGCCGCGAGGATCAACGGGACGTCGGCGCCGTGGAAGCTCTGCCGCATCCATCCGAGCTCTTTGAGCCTGCCGACCAGGACATCCGACGCCGGGATCATCCGTTCGAGCGCCGCCGATTGCGTCGCGCCCGGAGGTGCGACCTCCTGGAGCACGATCTGCCGGAGACCCTTGTTCTCGGCCATCTGGGCGCACAGGTAGGTGAGATGATCGACGAAGGACGCGGCCGTGTCCTCGGCCCGCGACACCGCATCCATCGACGTGATCACCGCATCCACCTGGCTGGTGAACAGTGCGGCCACGAGCCCGGCCTTGTCCTCGAAGCGGCGATAGACCGTCCCGACCCCCACACCTGCACGTTCGGCGACGTCGGCCATCGACACCTCGAGACCCCGCTCAGCAAAGACCTCCATGGCGGCCTCGGTGATCCGTTCCACGTTACGGGCTGCGTCGCTGCGTAGGCGTGGTCCCGACTCGCCGACCTCTGATGCCATGTCGAGAACCCTACCGATGGAGAAGCGGAATGCGCTATTCCGCTTGCTCGACTATGCTTGTCCGGGTCAGAAACGGAATGACTGATTCCGTATCGTCTATCCGAGGAGCTTCCGCCGTGTCGTCCGACACCGAAACCACCCCACCAGCCGCGAGTCCACCGACCGGCGAAGCCCACCCGCACCGCTGGTGGATTCTCGTCGTGCTCGCCACCGCCCAGCTCATGGTCGTACTCGATGCGACGATCGTGAACATCGCTTTGCCTGCGGCCCAACAGGATCTGGGCTTCGACGACGATCTGCGCCAATGGGTCGTCACCGCCTACTCACTGGCATTCGGCGGCCTGCTCCTGCTCGGTGGGCGCATCAACGACCAATACGGACGCAAGCAGGCCTTCATCATCGGACTGGTCGGGTTCGCGGCGGCCTCCGCCCTCGGTGGCTGGAGCCCGACCTTCGAGGTACTGGTGATCGCGCGCGCCCTGCAGGGCGTGTTCGGTGCACTTCTGGCGCCCGCGGCGTTGTCGCTGCTCACCGTCACGTTCTCGCACAGTGGTGAGCGTGGGCGCGCCTTCGGCATCTACGGTGCGATCTCCGGCGCCGGCGGTGCCATCGGCCTTCTGCTCGGCGGTGTGCTCACCGAGTACATCTCGTGGAACTGGTGCCTGTACGTCAACGTCATCTTCGCCATGGTCGCGCTCATCGGCGCGGTCACACTGATCCCGGCCCACAAGGCCGACGATTCGGCCGGCTCACTCGACTGGCCGGGTACCGTCACCGCCACTCTCGGCTTGTTCTCACTGGTCTACGGCCTCGCCAACTCCGAGGTCAACGGATGGTCGGACGCGTGGACCATCACCTTCATCGTCGTCGGGGTGACCCTCCTCGCGGTGTTCGTCCTGGTCGAGACCAAGGTGACGCATCCGCTGCTCCCGCTCCGCGTGGTGCTCGACCGCGTGCGTGGCACGTCGTACCTCGTGATGTTCGTCGCCGCTATCGGAATGTTCGGTGTCTTCCTGTTCCTGACCTACTACCTACAGGCCACCCTCGGGTACAGCCCGGTGGCCACGGGCGTCGCATTCCTGCCGATGGTGGCGGCGCTGGCACTCACCGCGGCTGTGGTCGGGAACGTGACCCAGAAGGTCAGCCCCAAGATCCTGGTGGGCGTGGGCCTGGCGTTGTCAGCGAGTGCGATGGTGTTTCTCACGACCATCGACGTCGACAGCACATACGCCATCGGCGTGCTGCCCGGCCTGCTGCTGTTCGGCATCGGTCTCGGATCCGTGTTCGCGACCGCCATGGGCTTCGCCACCAGCGGCGTCGCGGCCGAGGACGCGGGAGTCGCATCGGCCACGGTCAACACCGCCCAGCAGGTCGGCGGATCGATGGGCATCTCATTGCTGTCGAGCTTCGCGGCCACCGCTGCCGCCGACTACGTCACCGGGCACCAGCCGACCACCACTGCCACGCCGGACGCCCTGCACGCGATCGAGCAGGGCGCCCAGCTGGCGGGCTACCACACCGCCTTCTGGTGGTCGGCAGGATTCTTCGCGGTCGGGGCAGTCCTCGCAGCGCTGCTCTATCCGACGAAGCCGCCGAAGGTCGACGCCGAGACCGTCGTGATCGCGCACTGATCGGCGCTCCTTGATCAGGCGAACCGAGGCGTCAGCCCAGGGACTGGAGGATATCCGGGCTCACCGGGTCGACGATGTCGGTGACCTCGGGATGCTTCGACACATAGCGCGCGACGGCCGGGCACACAGGTACCACACGGAGCCCGGCCGTACGGGTCTCGGCGAGGGCGTCATGGATGAGAGTGGTGGCCAGACCACGGCCGCCGAACTTCTCCTCGACGACGGTGTGCGGGAAGATGCGTTGTGCGCCACGGTCGATGAAGATGGTGAATCCGGCGAGCTCACCGTTCACGGTGATCTCGAATCGGCCCTCGGCGTCGTTGCGGGTGACGGCGATGACGTCGTCGGTGTTCTGACCGGTCACGGTCTTCTCCTTGCTGTTCCGGCGCACGGTCGGTGTGCACCTCTGGGTGGACGGACTCGCTACACGCTCTTCCGCCAACGCCGGTGCCCACTGTGTCATTCCGGGGGTCACCACCTCACAGTCCGGGTTCAGCACCCGACATTCCGGTGTCAGGACAACGGGCCTGCGCCTTCACCAGTCGTTCGGCCAGCGTGGTGTCGGTCTGATCAGGTGAACAGGCACGGCGGTACCGTTCCAGGATTCTGATCTCGGCGCCGAGATTGCCCGCCTTGCGGTACAGGATCGCTGCCTGCTCGGTGTACCACGGAGCGGGGGAGTGCCCGCGGAGTCGGGCATCTCGCTCCGCCGCGTCGACACATTCGAGTACCAGCTGAAGTGCCTCGTCGTTGCGCTGCGCCCGCTTGAGCTCCTTGATCTGTTCGGCCCATTCGACGAAGTCCTTGCCGCGCACGAGCCGACGACGCTGATCCTCCGCGCTCGGCCCACCGGCAGCCAGGCGGCTACGCCGGATGTCCGCCAGTTCGGCCGCATGCAGCCGTGCCCGTGCGGCCGATTCGGTTTCGTCTTCGGCATCATAGGCCTGCTCGTATGGGCCGAGGATGATCCGCGCCGGTGCTCTTTTGCCCGCCGGGACGAAGATCCGGCACCGCACGGCGCAGTCGTGCCCGTGATGCTGCGGATGGCGGATGACCTCCCGCACCATCTCCGACTCCAGCGCACTCACATACCCGACAAGTCGACGATCCACATAGACCGCGAGCGGCCCCCATCCCTGCGGGCCATGGTCGAGTTCCCGCACGATGGCCGTGGTGTGATGTGCTTGTCCCCGAGGGATGTTCGCGTCGTCGAGAATGGTGTCGATCGCCTCGATGTGGTCCTTCTCGTAGGACAGTTCGGCCGCGTGGGGAAGCACGATCTCGTCAGCCGGCCGCAAGGTGGTGAGGTAGGTGTCGCCGGGATCGATGATCTCGTGTCGAACGGGCGGTGGCGGGGGTGTTGCACGCGCAGCTCCGGCGAGCTCGCGTGCCCGTTCCAGCCGTTCGCGTAATCCCTTGGTGCCCAGGTGTTCAGGGTCGGCGCGCAGAAAACGTTCGAGAATGGCCACCTCGTCGTCATACTGTTTGCGCGCCCGGTAGATGATCGCGGCTTGTTCGGTCGGCCACGGCGCCGGGCGTGATACCAGCATGGCAGCGCTGCGTTCGGCGGCGTCGATGCAGGTGTGCAGCAACGTCAGGGCGCGGTCGGTGTCACCGTCGGCCCGGGCTTGGGCGATATCTGGTCGCAGCGCGGTGAATTCACGGCCGTCGATCAGCGCGGCCTCGGCGGCCTCGTCCAGTTGTCGCAGCACCGCGGAATCGCTGAGTCGTTCGGTACCGTCGGGGCTGATCCGCCCCGGCCACGTGGGCCGGTCGACATAGCGCCACTCGGGTTCCCGTTCACCGCTCGGGTCCAAGGTCACGCGCGCCGACCAGGTGCCGTCCTCGTAGATCGCCCAGATCCGCGCCTCGACGGTGGCTCGCTCACCGCGCTCCATGAGTTGCAGCACCGTGGCCTGGATTCCGGGTGCCCTCTCGACGGGGACGTAGCCGACGCCCAACAGGTCGATGTAGACGGCGACGGCGTTGGTGTCGTACGGATTCCAGGGCTCGGCAACCAGTTCCGCATCCCGCCAGATGACCCCGCCGAGCGGTTTGTCCGAGCGAGTGAACAACTGCGCGAGAGAATCCCGGTGATGACTTTCACCCGCGATCTCGAGGTCACGCACATCCAGAACAGGGTTGTGAGGATGTGTCGGACGAACCGCCTGCATCGGAGACGGAGTGTTGGCCCGATTGGCCTCGGCGACATCCTTCAGCCAGTCGCGGAGCTGCTCGAACCGCGGCTGCATCCTGCGGGTGAACACCACCGTATGCGCGTCCCCGGGTTCCGCCTTCCCGGCCGTCACGCCGGCCACCGCGAGCTGGAGGTAGCCGTTCACCAGACGTGTCGCCGGCCTGAAGTGGTAGCCCACCACCCGGCTCAGCGGCACTCGATCACCGGCACCGAACACCGCCCCGACGACCGCGCGGTTGACCTTGGTGATCGTTGTGGCATCGACGTCGAAGCGCGCTCCGTATCCCTGGTAGGACGTGGTGCCGAATTCGGGAATATCAGTGTTCACCGTGCGCTCGCCTCCCGTGGTCACGCTATCAATCGGCCCAACGACACAACGTGCGGGTATGTGATGATGTCAGGGCTGCCGGCATGAAGTGAAGGTGTGGAACGTGGTCGAAGTGAGTCCCAAGTTCGTCGGGAACACCGAGGCATGGAGCCGGGCAATCGCATCCGAGCTACGTGTCGGCGAGATCATCTGGGCATTCATCGGTGCCGCAGGAACTCGGCCAACCACTGCCGGCACGATGGTCACAAGTCTTCGAATCGCCGGTTTCCACCCGAGCGCCCGCATATCCAGACGAACCCCGATACAGGTGAACAGAGACGCGATCCGGGGCATCTCGTTCCCCCGTATACGGAAGAGGATCCATATGGTCGTCCTCACCGAGCAAGGGGCGACCGACTTCGGCGTGATCGATCCCGGGGATATCGATTTCACCCGGTACTACGTCGAGCACCTCCAGAACACCGGTGTCATGTCCCGCCAGGCTGCACCTGCGACTGCCGTTCCTGCCACCGACGAATCGCCGGTCGCTGTCGAGCAGACCAGCCAGACCCCGACAAAGCTCACATTTGTCAAGCAGCAGACGCCGGCCAATTCTGCACCCACCGCCGAATCCGTCCCCGTTCCGGCGGCCCCAGCGGCAGACGATCTCGGATCCACTTACTCTCCGGCATTGAGTTCGAGCATCAAGGAGAAGAAGGCTGCCGCTTGGTCTCGTGCGATTTCTGCAGATCTGTACCCAGGCGAGACCATCTGGGCGTTCATGGACGCACGGCGATTCGCACCGTCCACTGTCGGCACCGCGATCACCAACGCCCGGATCATCGGTTTCACCCACTTCGGCCGCACCACAGCACAACGCATCCTGCTGGAAGTTTCCGTCGAACAGATTCGAGGATTGGACTTCTCCACCAAGGGAGCACTGCCACACTTCCGGGTACAGACCGCCAACGGTGAGGTCGACTTCGGGTCATTCGATGCAAGAGACGTCGATTTCGCGCGTCACTACGCCGAGTACCTGTGGCATGGCACCGTCGGTCCGGGGACGCAGCATCATGTCGAATCCACACCTGCGCCGACCAGCCTGGCTGACGAACTCGCAAAGCTCTCTGCCATGCACCAGCGCGGCATCCTGGACGATGACGAGTTCAAGGCAGCCAAGAGCGCATTAATCGCAAGGATGTCGTGAGCCCGCAGTGGAAGCCGTGACGACACCGAATCACATCACGAGATCGAAGGGTGCCCTGTGGTCGAACTGAGTCCGGTGATCTCCTCGCTCCTGGCTGATCTCGCCGTCGCGAAAGTCTCCGATCACATACTCGACGATGAAGACCTTGTGACTCTCGTGTCGGCGACCGGCCCCCATCCCGTCACCCTCATCACTGCGATCACGACTCATCGGGTCCTGGGAGTGCAGCCCTACGCGCTCGATTCACGCAAGCAGGTGCGCATCTGCGCAGAAGGCGAGCAGATCACCTCGACAGGAAGGCACCTTCCATGATGGTCGTTGGCGTCGATTGACACAAGCGCTCACTGGTGTGCGCCGCTAAGCTCGCCAACGCGACCACCTCGGAGGTGGTGACCACTCGGCGCGCGCTGCGGAGATTTCGACTGGGGTCCTCGCGATGCTCGGTCCCGGCTCAATCACAAAGCCGCAGTGGCTGGTTGAGCCGACGAGGAGTGCAGCGACGAGACGAGTCGAAACCTCAGACAGCCGAGCTCCCCAACGCCACCACCTCGATCCCAAAAGCTCAATCATCAAGCTGCGGTTGCTGGTTGAGCCGACGAGGAGCGCAGCGACGAGACGTGTCGAAACCTCAGACAGCCGACCTCAGGGACGTCACCACCTTGGAGGTGGTCACCACCCAGCCCACGCTACGGAGATTTCGACACGGGTCCTCGCGATGATCGGTCCCGGCTCAATCATCGAGTGCTGCACGATGGTTGAGCCGACGAGACGAGTCGACACGGGTCCTCGCGATACTCGGTCCCGGCTCAATCATCAAGCTGCAGTGGGTGGTTGAGCCGACGAGGAGCGCAGCGACGAGACGAGTCGAAACCTCAGACAGCCGACCTCAGGGACGCAACCACCACAAACCCGGACAACGCTCCGACAGCTCAGAGCCCGAGGCCTTCGAGGATCTCGACCAGTCGGGTCTCGATCGGCCCGACGGGGGTGATGATTTCCCGGATGGGGAGTCTCATCCCGGTGTCCTCCGGATCGGGATCTTCCGGTTTGATGGCGAGGGGTGGGTCGAACACCTTGATCACCAGAGCATCGTCGTCGATCATGACGAATCCGTCGTCGGTGGTGCTGTCGAGAGTCACCTTGCCCGGTTGACCGGTACTGCTGGTGTTGGTTTCGGTGCCGTGGATTTCGGCACGTACTTGTGCCAGGTGTGCCACATACTGTTGCCCGACATCCGGTAACCGGTTGACCTGTTTCTCGTTCTGGGGTTGGCCGGGTTTGGTGTTGCGTTGCCACCAGGTGCGGCCCTCATCCGGACCCGACCTGACTTTCCCGGTCGTGTACTGGCCCGGCTGGTCACCCACCATGCGGTGGTGGGTGGGACAGGCCGGAGCCAACTCGACGATGTCGGTACGCCCACCGTCGGCGAAGTCGTTGACTGCTTGATGGATTTCGACGTGTGCTGCTGCTCGGTCGCATCCGGGTGCCGAGCAGTGATGGCCGTCGGGTGCGGAGAACAACATCAATCGTTGATGTTTCGTGGCTATCCGTTTGGCTTGCCCGAAGTACAGGGGGATGGCGGTGTGGTCTTTGAACACTGATAGATACATTTGGGCGTCGGCGGCGAGGTCGATCAGGTCCGGGATGGGGATCAGGGTTCCGGTCGCGGTGACCGCATACCCGGCTTCGCGGATCAGGTCGTTGACATCGGTTTTGACGATCAACTGGATCGGGACACCCATGTTGGTTGTGCCGAGCATTCCGTCGGCGAACACGGCGGTCAGTAGGGCGTTCACTGCATCGTGGTTGCGTTGGGGTTGGGTGCGCATGTCTTTGACCGCCGCCGCCTCCAGGGCGTCGGGGTCGACCATCTCGGCGGTGCGGCTGTCGCCGATGATGCTGTTCTGCTGGTCGGGGTTGTTGACGCCGTATTTGGCCCAGGCGGCGAAGAGTGTTTCGAGTCGGGCTCGCAGGATGGGGTCGACGTAGCCGGTCAGTTTGGACATGCCGTCGGCGCCTTGTTTGCCGAGGGTGATTCCGCGTCGACGGTCGCGGTCTTTCTTCTCGATCAACTCGCCGTCGGGGTCGATGTGGGCGATGATGCGGGAGCCGCAGGTGCCGAGTGCAGAGGCCCCGAATTTGGTGGCGTGTCCGGCGAGGGTGCGTTCGGCCGCGATTTTTTCGTCGTAGGCGGCGGCGAGGGGGATTTTCTTGAGCCAGGACAGGGCGATGTCGATGTGGGTGGTGCCGGCGTCGCCGGAGGCGAACACTTTCGCGAGTTCAGGGTATTCGGGTTGGGTGGGTTCGCCGGTCAGGGAGCGTTCGGGTTGGACGCGATCCATCCGTTCGAGTCGGGCTTTGCAGGTGGAGGCGTGGAGTTCGGTGTCCATGAACGCGAAGATGGTGCGGTAGCCGCGGTCGCGGTGGATGTCTCGGTGGTTGATTTCGGTGATCACCCGGTCGCTTTGGAAGGTCAACCGGTTCAACGATTTTTCGGCGGTTTTCGCGATGGTGATCAGGGTGTCGGCGTTGCTGGCGGTGAGGTCGGCGGCGGCGAGTAGGTCCAGCCCTTGCGTGATCAGGGCGAGTGCACGGGCCGCGTCGGATGTGGGTTCGGTTGTACCGGTATCGGTCTCGTTGGTCATCGACGCTCACCCCCTGTCGCGTGAAGATCCTTTTATGGTACAGGTGTTCGATGGTGTGTGCAAGCGGTTTGGGGTGGTTGGTTTTCGAGGCAATCTCCAGAGATTTCGACTCGGGTCCTCGCGATGCTCGGTCCCGGCTCACTCACCATTTGGCCGTGGGTGGTTGAGCCGATGAGAAGCGAAGCGACGAGACGAGTCGAAACCTCAGACAGCCGAAGTCGGAACGTAACCACCACGAACACAAGCTCAATCAGCAAGCCGTCGTTGCTGGTTGAGCCGATGAGGAGCGAAGCGACGAGACGAGTCGAAACCTCAGACAGCCGAAGTCGGAACGTAACCACCACGAACACAAGCTCAATCAGCAAGCCGTCGTTGCTGGTTGAGCCGATGAGGAGCGAAGCGACGAGTCGTGTCGAAACCTCAGACAGCCGAAGTCGCGCGGTGACCACCTCCGAGACGGCCACTACCCGAGGTAGTCTCCAGAGATTTCGACACGGGTCCTCGCGATGCTCGGTCCCGGCTCAATCACCAATGGGCAGTGGCTGGTTGAGCCGACGAGGAACGAAGCGACGAGACGAGTCGAAACCTCAGACAGCCGAAGTCGGGACGTAACCACCTCTGAGACGGTCACCACCCGAAGTAGTCTGATCCGTCCCGGTGTTTCCGGAGGGTTCGTCTCAAGGGAGGATGAAACCTATGGCAGCGTCTGGATCGAAGCGGTATTCGGCGGAGTTGAAGCG
>NZ_JBSFRM010000045.1:0-13200 GCF_053589235.1 Gordonia sp. NPDC003376
GACTGTCGATAGAGCTTGTGTTCTTTGAGAACTTCATAGAGATAGGGGTGGGTGTCGGAACCTCCGCCGGTCACGTTGGTGAGTTCGGCCGGCGGAGGTTTCGACACGCCTTGTCGCTACGCTCCTCGTCGGCTCAATCGCCAACGGCGGGTGACTGATTGAGCCTTCAGTGCTCCTCGTCGGCTCAACCACCAACGGCTGGTCGCTACGCGCCTCGTCGGATCAACCGTCCGAGCCCACCAACGGCCGGTTGCCGATCGATCCGAAACCGGGATCAGAGGGCAGTGGCGCAACCACTTCGGAGTGGTCGCAGGCCTGTCTTACCGCAGCAACTCCCGCTCCTCATAGGGGACGTAGTACAGGCCACGGAAGGCGGCACCACTGGCGAAGACGGCGACGTCGAGTTCGGTGCCTCGATGCTTGGCCATCCGCAAGGCCAGCCGGAGCAGCATCTTGATGTCCCGGGGCGTGATCTCGGGGAAGCCGCCGACAAGGTCGTCCAGCAGGTCTTCGGCGAGCACGACGTCGTTGCCGGCGGCCAGGATCTGCCAGACTCGCCGGGCGTCCTTCGCCGACGGCGGGTTGTATTCGATCACCGCGGCACAACGCGCCAGGATCGCCTCGTCCACACCGTCCACACGATTCGTGGTCAGGAACAACAGACCGTCGAAATACTCCAGCGTGCGCAGGAATTCGGCGACGATGGCGTTCTGTACGAGGTCCAGGCCGCGTTCCATGACGAACACATCTGCCTCGTCGAGCAGCAGCACCGCATCCCACCGCTTGGCGCGGTCGAAGATCACCTCCAGGTTCTTGCGCACCAATTCTGCTGTCACGCCCAGAGATCCGGAGTGGATCGAGTACAGCGGGCGACCCGTCACCTCGGCGTACACCTCTGCGGTCAACGTCTTCCCCACCCCAGGCCGACCCTTGGCCAGGATCACGTTGCCGGCCGACTTGCCGTCGATGATGTCGCCGGTGAAGACCGAGATGTCGGTGGTCAGGATGTTCAGCAGTTCCCGCTGCTCGTCCGGAAGCACCAATTTGTGTTGCAGGTCGGCGTCATAGACGTAGCCGGTGAGATCACCGGTATTCACGTCGAGGAAGTCCTGGGCGCCCAGATCGAACACGCGAACCGCGGTGATCACCGGGACCGTGCCGTACTCCCCGTCGTCGAACAGGATCGACGGCGCCACCATGCGCAACGCCGCGATCTCCGACGGCGCCACGTCGTGCACCACCTTGCGGTTCTCCCGCTTGTTGGGTGCACGGTAGTCGTCGGCGCGGATCACCCGGCCGGTGTAGCGGAACTGCCTGCCGAACCCCTCGTCGATGATCCGCTGGTAATCATCCCGTCGCGCTTGGTATTCGGCCTTCAGCTCGGCAGTCTCCTTGTACGCGCCACCGGACACCAGAACATCTCCGGGTGACTTGCCGACGACCTCGGTCTGCTCGAACACCAGCAGCCGCGGTTTGCGCGAGGGCCGCTTCACCGTCGCATTGTCGGCCTCCATGGTGAACTTGATCCGCGGTCCGTGAGTACGGTCGGCATGCTCCATCGTGATGTCCATGACCAGGTACGGATGCAGATACCCGTCGGTCTCCCGCACATAGAGCCATCCGTCGATCTGGTCGTGCCGCAAGAAACTCCGGAAGATCTCGGTGGCCGCATCGACATGCGGGATCACCGGGAACGACCCGGTCCGGGCCGACACGATCGCCGTGACCGCCCGGGCGAACGACTCATCCCCGAATGCCTTGGCGGTCGCAACCAGGTCGGCGAGTGCGGCATCGGTGAGATCGCGGTCGATGATCCCGATCTCGGCCGATCTCCACGACGAGGCCTGGGCGCGGGCGGCGGCGAGATCGTCGGACGAGGTCGCCGCGACGAGAGTGGTGGGGGCTACGAGCATGGGAGAACCTTCTTACCGGATATGCGACGTACCGGATATGCAACCCGGACATGCAACCAGGCGGGGGACGAACCGAGAAGGGCAGGAGTACTTCCCGATTCGTCGCCCCGCCTCGTCAGTGGCCACCGAGCAACGGGCGGTGGCAGATCAGGCCTCGGGATCGAGGACGAAATCGTAGTCGACGAGGACACCCTCACCGGTCGGGTTGTCACGCGGGTCGAGCATCAGCTCGGGCTTGACGGCCGAGGCGATGTCGTCGTCGTTGTGCGGGTCGCCCGGGAAGTACAGCTGCGTGGTGATCAGCTCGTAGCCGGGGGCGCTGACCTTGAAGTGCAGGTGAGCCGGACGCCACGCATGCCAGCCGGCCGCGGCGATCAGCTGACCGCAAGCACCGTCGGTCGGGATCTGGTAGGGCGCCGGACGCAGGCTGTGGATCTCGAATCGGCCGTCGTCGTTGGTCTTCCAGGTACCGCGCAGGTTCCACTCGGGCAGACCCGGCGCGAACTGCGAGTAGAAGCCGAGGTCGTCGGCGTGCCACAGCTCCACCTTGGCGTCGGACAGCGGGGTGCCGTCGACGGCACGCACCTGACCGGCGAACACCATCGGGGTGCCCGGCTCGTCGTCGCGCATCGGAATGGTTCCGTTCCAGCCCAATTCGGGTGAACCCGAGAGGTAGTACGGGCCCTCGATGGTGCCCTTGCTGCCCTCACGGTGGGCGTTGGCGACCTCTTCGACCGAATGCTCGAGCCAGACGTCGAGGAACAGCGGCCACTCACCGGTCTCACCGACCTTGATCAGCCACGCCTTGAGCGCGTTGTACTCCTCGTAGCCGACCTTGTCCTCGATCACGATGTCGTTGAGCGTCTTGACCACCTTGGATGCGAGGTAGTTCACACGGGCGGTGTCGACCACGCCCGAGCGCCCACCCCCGGTGGCCATACGCTCCTGGAACCGGGCCGAGGCATTGGCACCGGACTCGGCGGCCTTGGCGGTCACCTCGGCATCGAAGCTGCTGTCCACGGTGTTCGTCATCTTGGGTACTCCTTAGGGTGTGATGGCCTGGGGCTGATGCTGTGGGTGAGGGCCGGTCAGCCCGCAGCGATGTCGGACGGGTGGGTGGCCAGCGGGGTCACCTTGATGTCCATGTAGGGGAAGAGGGGAAGCGCGGACAGGACGTCATGCAGCTCGTTGTTGTCGGCGACGTCGAAGATCGAGTAGTTCGAGTACTCCCCGACGATCCGCCAGATGTGCGGCCACTTGCCCGAACGCTGCAGTTCCTGCGAGTACGCCTTCTCCCGGGCCACGGTCTCGGCACGGACCTCGGGATCGAGATCGTTGGGGATGTTGACGTCCATGCGAACGTGGAAGAGCATCGGTGGGTCTCCTGTCTGCGGGCGGATCGGGCTGTGGTCTACGTGGTGGATCAGCGGTCGACGCGGTAGCGGTCGAGCTTTTCCGGATCGATCTCGATGCCGATCCCGGGTTCGGACGATCCGTGCAGGTGTCCGTCGCGGATCTGCAGCGGCTTGGTGAGCAGGTCGTCGCTCATGTCGAGGAAGTTCGACAGCTCCCCGGCGTACCGCGAGGTCAGCTGGTAGGCCGAACCGAAGGCCAGCGCGCACGCGGTCCCGACCTGACCGTCGATCTGGTTGCCCATCACCACCTCGATGCCGAGGCCTTCGGCGAGGTGATGCACGCGCCGCGACCACGTGAAACCGGTACGCGCGGTCTTGATGCTGATCGCGGTGGCCGAACGGCCGAGGATCTCCCGGGTGACGTCGGCGGCGGTGGGCACCGACTCGTCGGCGATGAACGGCACGTCGAGTTGCTCGACCAACCAGCGCCGACCGAGGACGTCGTCGGCGGGGCACAGTTCCTCGGCGAACAGCAGGTCGAGATCGGCCATCTCCTTCATCGCACGTAGCGATTCGGCTGCGGTCCAGCCGCGGTTGCCGTCGACGTAGAGCTCGATCTCGTCACCGAAACGTTCTCGCAGCGCACGCACCACGGCGGTGTCGAGGCCGACCGGTCGGCGGCCGACCTTCACCTTGAAGGTGGCGATGCCGTAGGTGTCGCGCATGCGCTCCGCCTCGGCGACCATCTTGGCCGGTTCGTCGAACCCGAGCATGTGGCTGACCCGCATGCGATCGGTGTAGCCGCCGAGCATCTCGCTCACCGGCAACTTCATGGTCTTGCCGAGCGCATCCCAGATCGCCATGTCCACAGCCGCTTTCGCGGTGGGGTTGCCGATCGTTCGGGCCAGGGACGCGACCATCTGCTCGCGTTCGAGCAGGGTCAGTCCGATCAGTTGCGGCGCGAACACCGTCTCGATCACCGCGACGATGCCCTGCTGGGTCTCGCCGTAGGTGAACGGGCGCGGCGGCGCTTCGGCCACTCCCACGATCCCGTCATCGGTGTGTACCCGCACCAGCACATGCGTCGCGACCGACACTTCACCCGAGGCGAAGCGCAACGGCTTGCGGTACGGAATGGCGAACGGGATCGCCTCGATCGCGGTGATCTTCATCGGATCTCTCTCATCGGGGTCTCCCCCATCGGGTACGCAGACACCTGCGCCGTGGACGTTGTTGTTGCGGTGGACATGTCGAATGCGTCGCCGATGACGCGGGCTACCGCGGCGACGACCGGATTGGGGTTGCCGGCCGTCCAGGCCAGTGCGATGTCGGTGGACACGGCATCGGCGAGCTCGCGGATCACCAAGCCGTCCAACGCAAGCGCACGCACCGAGGCCGGGAGGACGGCCACGCCGAGACCGGCTGCGACGAGGGCCAGCAACACCGGGGTGCCCGACGCGTCGTGGGCCCGCTGAGGAACGAATCCGGCGCGGCGACAGCTACGGACGGTGGCGTCGTTGACCGCCGAGTCGCGGCTGTCGTACATGACGAAGGGCTCGTTGCGCAGGTCGGTCATCGAGATCACCGGTTCCACGGCGAGTCGGTGATCAGCCGAGACCACCAGCACCTGCGGCTCGACGTCGATGGTGCGGATCTCGAAGCCATCACCCACCACCGGCGGGCGCAGGACACCGAGGTCGAGTTCACCGGACTGCAGAGCGGTGCACTGCATCGGGGTGAGCATGTCCGACGAGATCCGCAACTCGACGTCGGGCAGGGCCTGCTTGACCGCGCGGGCGATCCGCGGCAGGTGCGAGAAGGCGGCGATCCCGGTCAGCCCCAGTCTCACCACACCACTGCGCCCGGCGGCAATGCGACGCACCCCGTCGACGGCGGTGTCGACGTCGGCGAGGATCCGGTCGGCCTCCACCTTCAGGAACTCGCCGGCAGGCGTGAGCGCCACCTGCCGGGTGGTGCGGGTGAACAGGGTGACGTCGAGCTCGGACTCGAGCTGGCGGATCGCATAGGAGAGGGCCGGCTGGGCCACGTGCAGCATCTGCGCCGCCTGCCCGAAGTGGCAGGTCTCGGCGACGGCTGCAAAGTAGCGCAGGTGCCGCAGCTCCATGGTCAGTACCCTTCCGAACCCCGGTGGTCACCTCGTTGTGATCACCCTCGCAGCGCACTGTGATGAACACCACGTATGACCTCACGGTAAACCCAACATAGATACGAAACAAGGACACAGATTCGGCCTATTCATCGATGAATCTGATCAATCGAATGCTTGGCCAAGACTGGCAATACCACCGGTGTGACCGACGCCACGTACTGGAAGTGTCGAAGTACAGCCCACTTCAGGAGGTACTCATGACCGTCACCGATCGGCCCACCCCGACCACTCCCCCGGAGTCGGTGACCGCGCACGTTCGTCAGGTCCTGTCCGATGCCGTGATCGACGACCGTGACGCCGGCATCTACCGCGCCAATCGACGGATCTTCACCGACGAGGAGATCTTCGAGCTGGAGATGCGCCACATCTTCGAGGGAAACTGGATCTACCTGGCCCACGAGAGTCAGCTCCCCGAGCCCGGCGACTACTTCACCACCTACATCGGCCGTCAGCCCGTGGTGATCACCCGCGACAAGTCCGGTGAACTGCACTGCCTGATCAACGCCTGCGCCCACCGCGGCGCGATGATCTGCCGCCGCAAGACCGACAATCGGATGACCCTGACCTGCCCGTTCCACGGCTGGACCTTCCGCAACGACGGCACCCTGCTCAAGGTGAAGGACCCCGAGGGCGCCGGATACCCGGATACGTTCGACGTCAACGGATCTCACAACCTCACCGCGGTCGCGAAGTTCGGCGCCTACCGGGGCTTCCTGTTCGGCAGCCTCAACCCCGACGTGCTGCCGTTGGAGGAACATCTCGGCGACACCCGCACCGTCATCGACATGCTGGTCGATCAGTCGCCGGACGGCCTCGAAGTGCTCCGCGGGTCGTCCACCTATACCTACGACGGCAACTGGAAGGTGCAGGCGGAGAACGGCGCCGACGGCTACCACGTGACCGCCACCCACTGGAACTACGCCGCCACCACCTCCCGCCGCAACACCGGGGAGTCCAAGAACGACACCAAGGCCCTCGACGCCGGCGGCTGGGGCAAGTCCGGTGGCGGCTACTGGTCGTTCCCGCACGGTCACCTGTGCCTGTGGACCTGGGCCGCCAACCCGCAGGACCGCCCGCTGTGGGACAGGATGGACGAGCTCAAATCCCAATTCGGCGACGCCAAGGGCGAGTTCATGGTCAAGGGTTCGCGCAACCTGTGCCTGTACCCGAATGTGTATCTGATGGACCAGTTCTCGACACAGATCCGGCACTTCCGCCCGATCGCGCCGGACAAGACCGAGGTGACGATCTACTGCATCGCCCCGAAGGGGGAGAGCGACGAGGCACGCGCCCACCGCATCCGGCAGTACGAGGACTTCTTCAACGCCTCCGGCATGGCCACCCCGGACGACCTCGAGGAGTTCCGGTCGTGCCAGCTCACCTTCCGGGCGACCGCCGCCCCGTGGAACGACATGAGTCGTGGTGCGCAGCACTGGCTCTCGGGCCCGGACGAGGTGGCCACCACCCTCGGCATGAGCGGGATCGTATCCGCGGGTGTCCGCAACGAGGACGAGGGTCTGTACCCCGTGCAGCACGGCTACTGGTTGCAGACGATGACCGCGGCAGCCGACGCCGAGGACGCCGCCGCCCAGGCGTGACCACACGATTGCATCGAATCCACCTCGTCGCCGACGCTCTTCCGGACAGGACACCGACATGACCACCACCGAGAACACCCCCGCCCCCACCTCCGACACCGCCACCGGGACCGCCCTGATCACCCAGAACATGATCGAGCAGTTCCTCTACCGTGAGGCACGCCATCTCGACGACCGCGAGTTCGAGAAGTGGCTGGACTGCTATGCCGACGACGTCGTCTACTGGATGCCCGCCTGGACCGACGACGATCGGCTGGTCGAGAACCCGCAGCGCGACATCTCGCTGATCTATTACGCCAACAAGGGCGGCCTGGAGGACCGGGTCTTCCGCATCCGCACCGAACGGTCGTCGGCGACGTCACTCCCCGAACCGCGTACCAGTCACAACATCACCAACGTCGAGGTGATCGAACGTCGCGGAGATCTCGTCGACATCCGATTCAACTGGCACACCATGTATTTCCGCTACAACACCGTCGACCCGTACTACGGCACCTCCTTCTACACGATCGACTTCTCCGGACCGTCACCGCTGATCCGCCGCAAGACCGTGGTGCTCAAGAACGACTACATCCACCACGTGGTGGATGTCTACCACTTCTGAGAGGCGGACCGGCCATGACCGCCACCACCGAAACCGGCGCCCGCAGCACCTCGTCCGCGGCAGCGCCGACCCACCAGGTCGCACTCGCCTTCGAGGACGGCGTGACCCGCTTCATCACCTGTCGAGAGGACCAGACCGTCGCCGACGCGTCCTATCGGCAGCGCATCAACATTCCGCTCGACTGCCGCGACGGGGCCTGCGGAACGTGTAAGGCGTTCTGCGAATCCGGCGAGTACGACGGAGGCGTCTACATCGAGGACGCCCTCTCCGACGACGAGAGCGCCGCCGGTTACGCCCTGCCGTGCTGCATGAAACCGCAGTCGGATCTGGTGCTGCAGATCGCGGCCACCTCCGACATCGCCAAGACCGCGGCCGGCGAGTTCACCGGCACCGTCGTCGGTCTGGACCGGTTGTCGGAGTCGACGATGCGGCTGGAGATCGAGATCGCCAACCGCGCCGACCTCGCCTTCCTACCCGGCCAGTACGTCAATGTCGCGGTCCCCGGCACCGACGACGGCTCGGGCGAGATGCTGCGCCGCTCCTACTCGTTCGCCAACGGACCCCACGAGGAGCGGCTGGTCTTCCTGATCAAGCTGACCCCGGGCGGCGCGATGTCGACCTACCTCACCGACCGCGCCCGGCGCGGCGAGACCATCGGCTTCACCGGCCCCCACGGATCGTTCTTCCTGCGGGAGTCGTCGCGTCCGGTGCTGCTGTTGGCCGGCGGCACCGGGCTTGCGCCCATCCTGTCGATGTTGCGGTCGCTGCACACCGAGAAGAGCCCGCGCAAGGCACATCTGATCTACGGTGTGTCCACCGACACCGACCTGGTGGCGCTCGACGAGATCGAGTACTTCGCCCGCGAACTGCCCGGCTTCACCTGGGATCACTGTGTATCCGACCCGAACAGCACCGCGGTCAACAAGGGCTATGTGATGAGCCTGATCGAACCACGTCACCTCTACGACGGCGACGTCGCACTCTATCTGTGCGGGCCGCCTCCGATGGTCGAGTCGGTCCGCCGCCACGTCGTCGACACCGGTATCGAACCGGTGGGTTTCTACTACGAGAAGTTCGCGCTCGCGGTACCCGCCGGCGCCCGGCCGGAGACGACCGAGACCGCGGCGACCACGCCGGGCGCCACCGTCGTCCCCACTGTCGCCGACGAACTCATCGAGGCCGGCGACGGGCGGGCCATCGCCGGCCAGCAGATCCTGACACCGAAAGCGTTGCCGGCCTGGACCGGCGAACGGTACGCCGCCACCGACACCGGGATCGGGAGCATCGCCGGCCAGCAGGTGTGGCCGACGACGGGTGCGGCTGCGCCAGGCCTCGACGCCGACGGCTCCCTGCTGCCGGTCGCCGACGGCCGGATGATCGCCGGCCAGGAGATATTCAGGGCTGCAGCACGATCCGAGACTTGGGGCGCCGAGGGCGTTGGTGCCGAATCACCTGTTCGTCCGGTCCGAGCAGCCGACCCCGTCGCGACCCGACCACCGGAACCGGCCGCCACGTCGGACATCCCCGAACCCACCGTCACCGCACAGGGATATGTGATCGGTGAGGAACATCCGGGGGTCCACGAGTCCGATGCGTTGTTCGAGGCCCGAGCCGCCCTGGAACTCGGTGCACTGGAACTGACCTTCGGTCGGCTGACCAGCGGTCAGCTCGCCGGATACCGTCTGCTCGCCGAGGCCACCGTGCCCTACGTCGACAACGATCACTTCGTCGACGCCGCCGAGTACACCGAGACCAACGCGGCGTTCCATGACTACCTCTTCGCCCTCACCGGCAACGAGCATCTGCTCGACGCCTACCAGGCGCTCGGGGTGAAGGGCCGGATGGGCGAGGTGCTGCGCAATGCGACGTGGTGTCACCCGTTGTGCGCCCAGGACCACCTCGACATCGTGGACGCCTTCGTCTCCGGGGATCGCGACGCCGCGCGGGGTCTCATCTCGGCGCATGCCGACCGATCCAAGCAGACCATGCGCCGGGCGATGGCCGACGAGCTGCAACGGCGCCGGCCGCGGTTCATCACGCCGGGACGGTTCACCGGCAAGGTGGTCGTGGTGACCGGTGCAGCACAGGGTATCGGGGAGCAGACCGCCCGCCGGATCGCTGCCGAGGGTGGTTCGGTCGTGTGCGCCGACCGCTCGGAACTGGTTCGAGAGCTGGTGGATTCGCTCACCGTCGACGGGGCCCGGGCTGCCGCGGTGCTCGCCGACCTCGAGAGCTATGCGGGTGCGGCATCGGTGGTGGCCACCGCCATCGAGCGCTTCGGCCGGGTGGACGTGCTGGTCAACAACGTGGGCGGGGCGATCAACTTCAAACCGTTCGTGGAGTTCTCCGACACCGAGATCCGCGCCGAGATCGACCGGTCACTGATGACCACGCTCTACGCCTGCCGGGCGGTGCTGCCGTCGATGGTGTCGCACGGGTCGGGCGTGATCGTGAACGTGTCGTCGGCGGCCACGCGCGGCATCCACCGAATTCCGTACTCGGCGGCCAAGGGCGGGATCAATGCGATCACCGCATCTCTGGCGATGGAGTACGCCGATCACGGCATCCGTGTGGTGGCCACCGCACCCGGGGGCACCGAGGCGCCGGCACGGCGGATCTCGCGGGGCACGCCCACTCCGACCGACCCCACCGCCCAGCAGTGGTTCGACGCGCACATCGAGCAGACCGTCTCGTCGTCGCTGCTGAAGCGCTACGGCACCCTCGACGAGCAGGCTGCCGCGATCTGCTTCCTGGCATCGGAGGAGGCGTCCTACATCACCGGGACGGTGCTGCCGGTCGCGGGCGGAGATCTCGGATAGTCGCCACCGAAATGCGCCACTTCCGGTGGACGGGAGTGCGCGCACCTAGGATTGACCGGGTGATCATCGAGGCCGGCTGTGTCGGTCGCGATCGGGAGATCGCGGAGATCCTCGACCGCGCCGCACGTTCGGGTGGCGCGGTCCCCGCCGTCGTGGCCCCGCTCGTCGCAGCTCCCCTCGTCGCAGCTCCCCTTGTCGTCGTCGGGGCACCCGGGATCGGGAAGAGCACCCTGTTGCGCCGGCTCGTGTCCCGCGCCGACGAGGTCGCGGTGCCGATCCGGGTGATCGACGACGCCGACACCCTCGCTCCCGGTGCGCTCGAGGCCCGCGCTCTCGACGACGCCACCGTGTTCACGGTCCTGGCGGTGACGCACCAGACCCCCGCCATCGAGTCACTGCTGGGGGATGTGCTGCGACTCGGCGGTCTCGATCGGGATGCGGTGGCCGAGTTGGCGACCCTGCGCGGACGGGTGGTGCATCCTGCGGTGATCACCCGATTGACCCGACACACCCGCGGCAACCCTCGCGACATCATCGCCCTGCTCGACGAGGTGCCGCCCCATCAGTGGTCACGGTCGGAGATCACCTTGCCCGCCCCTCGCCGCGTCGTCGAGGAGGTGGCCTCGACACTCGGTGGGTGTCCCGGGCCCGCCCGCGCCCTGATCGAGGCGATCACTGTCGTCGACGACCCCGAGTCCTTCTCTCTCGCAGTAGAACTCGCAGGAGTCGACGATCTGCTGCGCGCACTCGACGACGCCCGGGCGTCCGGTCTGGTCGTCACGCCGGCGACGCTGACCCCCGCCGATCTGCAACCCCGTCCGGCCGATGCGCTGGTCAGGGCCGCTGTGCTCGAGGTGATGGGTATCGCCCGGGTCGGTGAGATGCACCGGCGTACAGCCGAACTCGCCGACGATCGGATCGTGCGGCTACGGCATCTGGTGGCGGCCACCCCCACCCCCGACACCGAACTCGCCGATCAGCTCGACCGTCTCGCGCACGACAGTGGCGGCGACGGGGCGTGGGCACAGGCGGCCGAACTGTTCTCGCAAGCCGGACGGCTCACCGCCGATCCCCTGCTGCGCGAACAACGCATCATCCGGGCCCTCGACGCACGACTCGCCGCAGGTGACTGTGTCGGCGCGGCCGCCCTGGTCCCGGCGGTCGAGAGCCTGCGTGAGACCGCCATGCGCAACGTCACCCTGGCCTATCTGGCGATCCTGCGCGGCCGGTCCACCGAGGCCCACGTCCGCCTCGACCGCGCCTGGGCGATCGTCAACCGGGATCGCGAACCGGAGGTGGCCGCGGTGATCGCGCAACGGTATGTGCTTCACCATCTGGTGCGATGCCAGGGCGCCGAGCTCGTCACCTGGGCCGAGAGGTCGATCGCGATGGCCGGGGACTCCTCCCCGGCGGGAATCGAGGCCGCCAGCATCCGTGGACTGGGGCAGGCCTGGTCGGGCCGACCGGATCTCGCGTTCGCATCGTATGACGAACTGGCCGAACGGGTCCGGGCCGGTGCGCAGGCGCAGCGGGTCACCATGGGACGGGGGTGGCTGCAACTGGGCACCGGCGACGTGACCGCCGCCCGCAGCAGTCTGGAGTCCGCGGTGGCGATGGCCGCGCTCGGGGGCTCCAACCGGATCTCGCTGTGGTCGATGGCATGGCTGGCGCGGGTGCATTTCCTCACCGGCGAGTGGGATCAGGCGCTGCAAGTCACCGACCAGGGACGACGCCTCGCGCATGACAGCGGCATCGATCTCACCACTCCTCTGCTGAATTACACCGCGACACAGATTCATTCATTGCGTGGCGACTGGGACGCGGCGGAGTCGGATGTGGCGGAGGCCGCCGGCCCCATCGGCGACTACGAGATCATGCGGGTCCCCACGTTGCTGGCTCGCGCCCAGCTGGCCGAGGCACACGCCGACTACGGCAAGGTGATCCGAACGCTTGAACCGGTGCGGCAGCTGGCGCAGACCACCCCGGCGCTCGTCGAACCCGGCTGGTGGACCTGGGTGGACGTCCTGGCGAACGCGCTGGTGATCGACGGGCAACTCGAGGCCGCCGATGCACTGCTCACCCCGCACGAGGTACTGGCCGAGCAGCGCGGACATCGCCCTGCCCGAGCGCGATTGGCGTATGCGCGGGGCAGGCTGTTGGGCACCGAGGGGGACATCCACGCCGCACAGCGCTCGTTCATCGCGGCCCTGGAGTTTCTCGACGGCTCCCCGCTGCGCCATGATCTGGCGCGGGTGAACTTCGCCTACGGACAAACGCTGCGGCGCGCGGGAAAACGCCGTGCCGCCGACGCCGTGATGAGCACCGCCCGCGAGATCTATCTGTCGCTGGGTGCGACCACCTATGTGGAACGGTGCGATCGGGAGATCAAGGCCGGTGGACTGCACACCGCCCGCGCCGATCGCGACATCGTCGACCTCACCCCGCAGGAGGATGCGGTGGCGACTCTGGTGGCCCAGGGCATGTCGAATCGCGAGGTCGCCGCCCAGCTGTACATCTCCCCGAAGACGGTGCAGTACCACCTGACCCGGATCTACGCCAAGCTCGGGGTCCGGTCGCGGGCCGAACTCGCGGCGTCACGGAGATGACGGGCGGGGTCGAACTCCGCGACCGAGGTTTCGACACGTCTCGTCGCTACGCTCCTCACCGGCTCAACCATCAACTGGGCATTGCTGATTGAGCCGGGACCGAGCCCGAAGGGCGAGGACCCGAGTCGAAATCTC
>NZ_JBSFRM010000045.1:13297-33027 GCF_053589235.1 Gordonia sp. NPDC003376
CTCCGCAGCCCGACGTCGGACGGCGACCACCAGCTGCTCAACCATCAACTGGGCATTGCTGATTGAGCCGGGACCGAGCCCGAAGAGCGAGGACCCGAGTCGAAATCTCCGCAGCCCGACGTCGGACGGCGACCACCATCTGCTCAACCATCAACTGGGCATTGCTGATTGAGCCGGGACCGAGCCCGAAGGGCGAGGACCCGAGTCGAAATCTCCGCAGCCCGACGTCGGACGGCGACCACCAGCTGCTCAACCATCAACTGGGCATTGCTGATTGAGCCGGGACCGAGCCCGAAGAGCGAGGACCCGTGTCGAGATTCCCGCAACCCACAGCCGGAAAGCAACTGCTACGCGGTGTTTGAGCACAACACGAGTCAGGCGGCGACGCCCGTCTTGTCGACCACCGGTGCGCCGGTCTTGGCCTCGACCTCGGCGAAGTCGGCACCCGGTGCGTACTCGACGATGTCGAAACCGCTTCCGGTGACATCGAAAACACCGAGATCGGTGATCACCCGGGACACCACGTGACGGCCGGTCAGCGGCAGGGCGCAGTCCGCGACGAGCTTGGGTGCCCCCTTCTTGGTGACATGTTCCATGAGCACGATCACCTGACCGGCACCGTTGACCAGATCCATCGCGCCACCGATGCCCTTGACCATGGCACCGGGCACCATCCAGTTGGCGAGGTCACCGCCGGCGGAGACCTGCATACCGCCCAGGACCGCGACGTCGACGTGGCCACCGCGAATCATGGAGAAGCTGGTGGCGGAGTCGAAGAAGCTGGCCCCGGGCAGCACCGACACGGTCTGCTTGCCGGCGTTGATCAGGTCGGGGTCGACGTCCTCGTCGTACGGAAACGGTCCCACACCGAGGATGCCGTTCTCCGCGTGCAGCATGATCCCCGAATCGTCGGGCAACTGATCGGGGATCAGGGTGGGCAGACCGATGCCCAGATTGACGTAGTCACCGGCGCGCAGCTCTTGTGCGGCGCGGGCGGCCATCTCGGTGCGGCTCCAGCTCATGATGGTTCTCCTCGGGTGGAAAGGTTGGGGTGTCGGCGCTCAGGCGGGCGTGCCCGCGGCTTCCGGGTGCCGCCGGATGGTGCGGTGCTCGATGCCCTTGTCGGCGGCCTGTTCCGGGGTGAGGGCAACGACCCGCTTGACGAAGATGCCCGGCAGGTGGATCTGATCGGGGCCGAGTTCACCGACCTCGACGACCTTCTCGGCCTCGACGATGGTGGTGCGGCCCGACATCCCGGCAGGCGGGTTGAAGTTGCGTGCAGCGGCGTGGAAGCAGCAGTTGCCTGCCTTGTCGGCAACGGCCGCGCGGATCAGCGCGTAATCGGTGACGATCGACTCCTCGAGCACCATCTCGGTCCCATGGAAGGTTCGGACCTCTTTCGGCGGGCTGGACAGGGCCACCGACCCGTCGGCGTTGTACCGCCACGGCAGGCCACCCTCGGCGACCAGGGTGCCGACGCCGGTCGGGGTGAAGAACGCCCCGATCCCGCTGCCGCCGGCACGCATCCGCTCGGCGAGGGTGCCCTGCGGGGTGAGTTCCACGGTCACCTCGCCGGAGAGGAACTGGCGTCCGAATTCCTTGTTCTCGCCGATGTAGGAGGCGATCACCTTCTCGATGCGACGGGCCTCGAGCAGCAGGCCGAGACCAGCGCCGTCGACGCCGCAGTTGTTGGACACGATGGTGAGGTCCGCCGCGCCCTGGGCGAGCAGGGCGTCGATCAGGAACTTGGGGATTCCCGAGAGTCCGAATCCTCCGACGGCCAGGCTGGATCCGTCGGGGATGTCGGCGACGGCCTCGGCGGCCGATCCGAAGACCTTGTCGATACTCATGACTGCTCCAGGTGTTCGATGATGGCGGGGGTGATGATGGCGGGCTGTTCGGCGGGCGCGAGGTGTGCCGCATCGTCGACGACGAGAAGCCTTGCTCCTGCGATGGATTCGACGATGCTCGCGAGTGTCGCGGGCGGGGTGGCAGGATCGTCGGCACCGGCGACGGCCAGGGTCGGGGCGGTGATCGCACCGATCTCGGCACGCTGGTCCAAGTCGGCGATGGCCTCACAGCATCCGGCGTAGCCGTCGTCGGGGGTGGCGGCGACCATCGACTGGTAGTGCTCGACGGCGGCCCGGTTGGCCGGATCGGCGAGGTATCCGGGCGAGAACCAGCGACTGACAACGCTTTCGGCGATCGACGCGGTCCCGTCGGAACGGACGCTGCCGGCCCGGTCCTTCCAGGCGTCGGCGGGTGGCATGTGCGGTGAGGTACAGAACAGCACCACCCGGTCGACGCGCTCGGGGTTGCGGACCGCCAGTCGCATCGCCGTCATACCGCCGAGCGACAGTCCGACGATGTGCGCCTTGGCCACACCGATCCGGTCGAGCAGGGCGATGACGTCGTCGGCGAGGTCGTCGATACTGTACGGCCCGGCCGGTATCGGCGAGGCACCGTGACCGCGGGTGTCGTAGCGGACGACGCGGAAGTGCTTGTCCAGCTCGGCGATCTGCTCATCCCACATCCGGTGGTCGGAGCCCAGCGAGTTCGACAGCACCACGACGGGCCCGTCCTCGCGGCCGCTGATGTGGGTGGCCACCTCGACGGCGCTCATCGGATCGCCTCGAAGATCGCGGCGAGTCCCTGGCCGCCGCCGATGCACATGGTCTCCAGGACGTATTTCGATTCCCGGCGTCGGGCCTCGTAGGCGGCGGTGGCGAGGATGCGGGCGCCGGTGGCGCCGATCGGGTGACCCAGCGAGATCCCGGAGCCGTTGGGGTTCAGCCGCTCGTCACCGGCGTCGACCTTCCACTCGGCGAGGACGGCGAGGACCTGGGCGGCGAACGCCTCGTTGAGTTCGATGAGATCGATCTCGTCGAGGGTGAGGTCGGCTCGCTGCAGGGCGGCGGCGGTGGCACCGACCGGGCCGATACCCATCTCCTCTGGGGCGCAACCGGTCACGGCCCACGACTTCAGGGCGAGCAACGGGGCGAGACCGCGGCGTTCGGCCTCGGCGCGGGTGGTCACCACACACATCGCCGCACCGTCGTTCTGGCCGGATGCGTTACCGGCGGTGACGGTGGACTCGGGGTCGATCTTGGCACGGATCGCGCGCAGCTTGGCCAGTCCCTCGACCGAGGCATCGGCGCGCGGATGCTCGTCGCGATCGACCACGACGTCGGGCTTGCCGCGCCGGCCGGGGATGGTGACCGGCACGATCTCGTCGTCGAACTTCCCGGCGTCCTGCGCGGCAATGGCCCGACGATGCGACTCCACGGCGAACTCGTCCTGCTCGGATCGGCCGAGATGGTAACGGGCACGCAGGTTCTCGGCGGTTTCGATCATGCCACCGGGGATCGGATGCGACGATCCACCTGCGGTCAGCCTGCCACGGTCGAGACGATCCATGAGCTCCACGCCGCCCTGTCGGATGCCGGTGCGCAACCCCAGGGCATAGTGCTCGACATTCGACATCGACTCGGCGCCACCGGCGATCACCAGCGATGCCCCGCCGGAGGCGACCTGGGCGGCGCCGCTGAGGACGGCCTGCAGGCCCGAGCCGCACCGGCGATCCACCTGCATGCCGGGAACGCCCACGCCGAGTCCGGCGTCGAGTGCGGCCATCCGGCCGATCGCCGGCGACTCCCCGTTGGCGTAGCCCTGGCCGAGGATCACGTCGTCGACATCGCCCTCGCCGAGTCCGGCCCGCGAGGCGAGTTCACGCAGCAGCGTGGTCGCGAGGTCGGTGACGGTCTGCGATGCCAGCGCCCCACCCATCCGACCGACCGGGGTACGGAGTGGTGAACAGATGACGATGTCGGTTCCGGTAGCCATACATCGAGGGTATGAGCCAGCTCTCATATTGAGAAGTATCGATTTGAACGCTATTGATATCTCTGGAGTATCAACCAGGTAGGCTCGCGACATGGAGCTGCGTCACCTGCGATATTTCCGGGCAGTGGCCGAGGAACTGCACTTCGGACGCGCCGCCCAGCGTCTGCATATCGCCCAGCCGCCGCTGTCCCAGCAGATCCGTCAGCTCGAGGACGAGCTCGGCGTGGCACTTCTGACCCGCTCCACCCGTCGCGTCGAACTGACCCCGGCCGGCGCCGCCTACCTCCCGCGCGTGGTGGAGATCCTCGAGGCGGTCGACGCCGCCGGCGCCCAGGCCAGGCGGGTGGCCGAAGGCCTCGAAGGACATCTGACGATCGGCTGCGTGGGGTCGGCGACGTACTCGCTGCTCCCCCGGCTCGTGCGAACCCTGCGCGACGAGTTGTCGGGCGTCGAGGTGAGCGTCCGCGGCGAAATGCTCGCACCCGATCAGCTGACCGCACTGGAGACCGGACAGATCGACCTCGCACTGCTCCGTCCACCGGTGAAGGGAGAGGGGCTCGTCGTCGAACCCGTGCGCCGCGACCGTCTGATCGTCGCCCTCCCCGACCGACATCCCCTCGCCGGCCGGACGGTGTTGTCGGTGGAAGACCTCGTCGACGACGACGTGATCGCCCACGCCGGGCACGGCAGGTCGGTGATGAACACGGTGGTCGCCCAGATGTGGGCCGACGCCGGGCAGGTCCCGCGAGTGCGACATGAGGTGTCGGAGACGTCGACGCTCGTCACGCTGGTGGCCGCCGGGCTCGGGGTCGCGGTGGTTCCCGAACCGACCTCCGCCCTCGACCTGGCCGGCGTCCACTACGCCGCGCTGCTCCCGGCGACGTCGATCGATCTGGTCGCCGCGCACCTCGCGGGCCGCCGGACCCCGGTCATGGAACGGGTGCTGTCGGTGCTGCACCGCATCGCCCAAGACGAGTGAACAGCAGGACGCGTGCCCCTGGACACGACCGGATCCGAGGTCGGCTGGATCCGACGTCGGCTGGATTCGAGGTCGGCTGGATTCGAGGTCGGCCGACAGAGGTTTCGACACGGTGCTTCGCTATCGCGAAGAACCGGCTCAACCACCAATCCTGCTCTCGCGACGAGCCGGCTCAACCACCAATCCTGGTCTCGCGACGAGCCGGCTCAACTGCCAATCGTGCTCTCGCGCAAGAACGCAACCACATACGAGGTCGGCCGACAGAGGTTTCGACACGGTGCTTCGCTATCGCGAAGAACCGGCTCAACCACCAATCCTGCTCTCGCGAAGGGCCGGTGCAACTGCCAATCCTGCTCTCGCGAAGGGCCGGTGCAACTGCCAATCCTGCTCTCGCGAACGACCGGCTCACCTGCCAATCGTGCTCTCGCGAAGAGCCGGTGCAACTGCCAATCCTGCTCTCGCGAAGGGCCGGTGCAACTGCCAATCCCTCACCACGAACAATCGGCTCGACCACTGAGGCCGACGCGCGCCGTCAGTATCCCAGGAAGCTGTCGGTGTGTAGCCGCCAGAACCGCAGGCGCACGGCCGGATCCGCCGAACGTGTCCTTGCCGAGGTCGCGTGCACGAACTCGGGACTTCCCGAAATGTAGTAGTGGGCCCCGTCGCGGGTGAACGGCAGATCGGCGGGCAGGGCGCCGTCGTCGGCCACCACCACCTCCACGCGGCCGCCGGCGGCACGGACGGCGTCGAGGTCGTCGTCGAACACCGAACGTTCCTGTTCCCGGATCACGTGGATGACGGTGAGCCACGACAGATCCCGATTCCCGGTGTCACCGGTGAACTGGCGGACCATCGCACGGAACGGGGTGATCCCGATTCCGCCGGCGAGCAGCACGATCGGGTATCCGCCCGGGTGGCGCGGTGCGACGAAGTCGCCGCCGGTGTCGTCGAGAAGGAGTCGTCCGCCCCGGTGGATCAGGTCCCGTTTGAACGCCGACACCTCCGAACCGCCGACGGTGAACGCGAACTCGGTCGGGTTCTCGCCCGGCGCGGCGGCGAACGAGAACACCCGTCGGGTCCGATGCCACAGCGGCGCCGACCATTGCGGGGCACTCAGCGTCGCCCACTGGCCGGGTCGGAATGCCACCGGCTGCGGTGAGAGCGCCCGAATCCGGTGGGTGCCCGCGGCGATCTCGTCGATCTGCACCTCGAACGTCACCCGACCGGCGCCCCGCTGGGTGACGAGGCGGACGACGAAGGCATACACACACCCCACACCGAGGGCGATCTGCGGAACGAACTCCAGCGTGTAGGAATCGGTGATCTCGAAGACCTGCTGCCAGTTCGCCAGGACTGCAACGATGATCGCGTACACCGCCCGGTGCACCCGGGTACTCGGGGACGTCAACGGCTCCGGCAGCATGATGGCGGCCAGGAACATCGTGGGCGCGGAGACGAACACGAACTGCAGATCCTGACCACCCTCGATCAGCTGCAGCACCGCCACCGTGGCCAGCGTGGCGATCACGAAGATGCCGACCGTCCACCACTCACGCAGGACGGTGACCAGCAGCACGCCGATGATCAGCATCGGCCAGAACAGCGGTTCCGCGGCAATCCACCAGACCGGTGAACTGACCACTCCCCCGGCCACTTCCACCCCTGCATAGGCGAGCGCATAGGTGACAATCGCCCCGACGACCGCCGGGTTGACCGTCAGCCGACGCCGCCACGCCAGCACGTATTTGCTCAGGGCGGCGGAGCCGGCGGCGATCACCATCGACCACCCCGACGCCGCGTCGGTGACACCCGGCATCAAGAAGAACAGGATCAGCGCGGTGATCGCCCACGAGTCCGCGCCCGGCGGCACCCGGACGACGGCCGCGCACACCCCACTCACCGCCGCGGACCCGACCACCGACAACACCAGCGACAACAGAAGTGCGCCAGGACGATAGGCGAACTCGTCGTCGAGGGCCGAGACGAGCAACGCGATCACCACCAACAGGACCAGCGCACCGAGGACCGCGCGATGCATGGTCAACCAGCGCGGACGGGCCGACCGCCGAGGCAGCACTCCGGTCACAGGAACAACTCCAATCCAGGGATCGCGGTGTGTTCGACGACGCCGCTGTGGTGAATGGTCACGTGCCCGAAAGCGGCTTCGCCGCCGGACTTCTCGAGCGCGGTCCAGGTGATGTCGGTGGGAGTGGACCCCGGACGGCGGCGCGGTTCCGGAGCTCCGAGACGCGCCCGCAACGAGGTCGCCGGGGTGAAGAACAGTGCGGTGGCCAGCCCGTCGGCGGTCATCGCCCGGTCGGTCGTCACACCGTCGACGAATACCCAGGTGGCCAACACCTCTCGAGTGGGGATCCCGGTACGGGGGTCGACGATGTGGTGCCAGTCGGCCCACGCCCGCCGGTTGGGCGCCGAGGCGCACAGCGCACCTCCGGACAGTTCGACGACGCCGATCGCCTTGCGCGGATCCCCTGGATGTTCGAGGGCGATGCGCACCGGCTGGTCCCGGGTGGAGATCACCATGTCCCCACCGGCGTCGACGACATGATCTCCACGCGAGTGCCGGGCGACGATCCCGGCGACTCGGTCGACGGCGAAACCTTTTCCGGCAGCACCGATGTCGATCAGCACGGGCCTGCGAACCACCAGTTCACCCGCGGCGTCGGCAGCGCCACCGGGACACCACTCGATCACGTCGTCCCACGCGGGCACCGCGGCGATCGTGGCCGCCGGGGTCAGCGAGTACCGCGAGTCGTATCCGGCGTCGGCGAGGGTGGCGCCGACCAACGGGGTCACCGCACCCGCGGTGATGTCGTAGAGCCGGCGGTACCAGTCGAGGAGCGGGCCATCGGAGGCCGCCACCGGATACCGACCCGGCGTGCGCCACATCTCGGCCACCATCGAGTCGTCGCGGAACCGCGACCACACCCGGTCGATCCGGTCGATCTCGGCGCGCACCTCGCCGCGGGCGGCGTCGGACAGCGGTGTGTCCGTGGTGATCTCCCAGACGGTGCCGATCGCCTCGAACCGCCAGTCGGCCTCAGACGCGGGCGTCGGTCTGGATCTGGGTGATGGCATCGTTGAAGCCGCCCGAGGTCAGCGACGACCCGGCGACCTTGGAGACGTCGAGGTCGTCGATGTTCTTGCCGACGACCAGCGCGTCGATACCACTCGCGAACTTCTCCTGGAACTGTGCCGACGTGCCCTTGGTCTGACTCCGGTCGAGTTCGAGTGCGGTGATCGTCGAGTTCGACAGGGTCACCGTCACCCCGATCTGCTGCTCGCCACCGGGCGACTGGTAGTGGCCCACGGCGGTGTAGGTGCCGTTCTTGTACTCGCCCGAGCCGGCGGCACCGTCGGTCGATGCGGCGGTCGAGGCCGCCACAGACGTGGCCGATGCGGTGGTCGTGTCGTCGGCGGCGGAAGCATCGTCGGACCCACAGGCCGCCGTGGCCAGGCCGATGGCGGCGACAGCGGCCACCACCCCACCGGTTCGTGTCAGCGACAGCAGATCATCTTTGCGGACCGCGGTCCGGATGTTCTTGGTCATGGTTCCCCATTGTGAACAAGACCGTCGGGATTCGCCTAACCCTGCCACGAGGTTCATAGGGGATCCTTAGAAAACTCCCCGCTCGTCAGCGGCCGGCCGCCTCCACGCGGGCCTGGATCGCGTTGACGAACACCGAGCTGATGTCGGCGGCGGTCTCGGCGACATAGGTGGTGCCGCCCGTGGCCTCGGCGATCTGCCGGAGCGCCTCGGTATCGGCGTCCTCGGAGATCCCGATCGTCAGGATCAGCACCGGCCGGGCCGGGTCCTGGCGCTCCTTGAGCTCGGCGAGCAGCTCGTCCAGAGAGATGCTGTTGGGGTCCTCGTTCTCCCCGTCGGTCATGATGATGACGCTGTTGGAGTAGTTCGGGTCGTAGGTGTCCTGCACCTCCTTGAACGCCGCGAGGGTGGTGTCGTACAGCCCGGTGGACCCGCCGAGCTCGGCCGGCGAGAGCCCCTTGCGGACCGCTGTGGCCAATTCCTCACGATGGGTCTCCCCGCCGGCGGTCGTGGCGTCGAGACGGCGGATCGGACTCAGCTCGGTCCAGTCCTCACCGTTCGGCCCACGGTCGATCGAGAACGCCCAGCCACCGACCATCGCGTTGTTCGGGAACATCTTCAGCCCGGTCATCGACGCGTCGATGAGCAACTGCGCCCTCGTCGACGACCCGACCGTGGCCTCCATCGACCCCGAGGTGTCCTGGACGACGAGAGTGCGGATCGGCACACCGAGGACCTGCCACTGACGCAGGGCCTTGTCGACCTGATCGGGGTCCTTGAGGGCGAGCGCCGTGACCGGCTGCCCCGTCCCATAGGGATGATCGCCGGGATACGGTTCGCCGCCCGGCTTACGGAAACCGGCCTGCCCCAACCGATCTCCGTCGGAACCGGCGAGTGCCTCGGCGAGCGCCTTACCCGCCTCGTCGGCGGTCGTCCGTCGGGCCGTCCCCGCGGTGTTCACCAGCGGGTAGTCGAGCATCACGGTGCCGTCGGCGGGGATCGCGAATTTCAGCTGCGAGCCCTGGTGGGTACGCATGAACATGATGTACTGCTGCTCGGTGGTCACCACCGGCACCGTCGAGGTGTTGGCCAGGTTGAGCCGGGTGCCCTCGTTGTCGTTGGCCAGGCGCGCGTTGTTCTGCTGGATCGCCAGCACCGACATCGCCTCGGTGAGTTGTTCCTCGGTGAGCTTGCCTGCGGCGACCTCGGCGAGCGCGCCCACGATCGGGGCGTCGCCGGTGCTGGTGTCGACCGGGCTGCCGGTCCGCAGATCCGGCAGCTTCATCACCTGTACCCAGCTGGTCAGGTTCGGCAGTTCCTTGCCCACGACGACGGTCGGCGTGGACGCCAGGGAGTCCGAGACCAGGTCGAGCTCGTGGCGGACCTGGGTGGTCACCCGACGCGCCTGCAGCTGCGAATCCGGCACCCACAGGTCGGGACTGGCGTCGCCACTGGTCAACAGACCCGGCACGTCGGCCCCGGCCACCGAGGAGACCTTGTAGTCGTAGCAGGTGTGCAACGACACCTGCCCTGCCGCGTCACCGAGCGCGGAGGCGATGGTGGGATCGGCGGCCACGCTCACCGACGTCCGGTCGCCGCAACCATCGGAGCCGACGGACTTCCAGATCACGATCCCGGCGACGAGCGCGGCCACGATCACCAGCGCGCCGAGACCCCACAGCCAGGCACCACGATGTGATGACCCGGATTCGCGGTGGTCGAACCCGAACTGACCGCTCGACGACGTCCCGGCAGCACTGTTGCGCCCGGTGTCGGCAGCACGGTTGCGCCCGGTGTCGGCAGCACGGTTGCGCCCGGTGTCGGCAGCACGGTTGCGCCCGGTGTCGGCGGCACGGTTGCGCCCGGTGTCCGACGCGCGGCTGCGCCCGGTGTCGGCGGCACGGCCGGGACCGGACGCGTCGTCGCGGCGCGGCCGAATCGGTCCGGAATCGCCGGAATCAGAGCTGTGACGCCCCATTGTTCACTTCCCCCTGGGTAATTCAGCCGAAGAGCTCACGGAAGGTGACCAGCGACCTGTGCAGATCCCCCGAAACCGCCATCGCTGCCGCCTTCCCGACGGGCCCGATCAACGGGAGTCCACCGAGGTCGACGCTGAAGGTGACCACCGAACCGACCGTGGCCGGCGCGATCGCGAGGTCGAGTTTCGCCTTCACCCCACCCTTGCCGGAACCCTTGAGCCGGACCTCTTTGCCGTCGACGTAGGTGTCGATGACCCAGTCGAACCGCACTCGCGTGCCCTTGACCTTGACGACCGACGACACCCTGGTCCCGGTGCCGAGGTCGGCGGGCGCCGGCACGGGGCTACGCCAGCCGTCGTGCAGGACGAGCCACTCCGAGAATCGTGCGAGGTCCGTCGCCGCCGACCAGGTATCCTCCGGTGACAGCTCAACCTCGATGGAGTCGCTCGTCTTGGCCATGGTGACGAAGCCTAACCGGTGGGATCGGTGATCTCACAGCGAGTGTCCGCTATCGGCGCGGGTGTCGACGTCCACGCCGCCGCGCTACTGCTGCTCGGTGCCGAGCTGGTGGCGCACGGTGTGACCATCCGGATCACCGAGGTCGAGGCCTACGCCGGTCCGCTGGACCCGGCCTCCCACGCCTTCCGGCGTACCCCGCGGTCGGCCATCATGTACGGCCCACCCGGGCGGCTGTACGTGTACCGCATCCACGGCCACCACTGCGCCAACGTGGTGACCGGCGTCGACGGACTGGCATCAGCGGTGCTCCTGCGCGCCGGAGAGGTGATCGACGGGGTCTCGACGGCCCGGGAGCGTCGGGGGTCGGGGGATTCGGTGGCCGCGGCAGCGGTGGCACGGGGACCGGGCAATCTGGCGCGGGCGGCCGGGATCACCTCGGCCGACCTGGGCATCGATCTGTTCCACCCCGACGCCCGGGTCCGGCTTCAGGACGGCGCGCAGGAAACCCGGCCGGTGAGCACCGGTCCGCGGGTGGGGGTGCGCCATGCCGCCGACCACACGTGGCGCTACTGGCTCACCGACGACCCGACGGTGTCGGCCTATCGCCGTCACCCGCGGGCCGGGCACTGATCTCCTCCGGGTGAGCGGGGCCTACTGCTGGTCCGGCTTGGGCGCGGGCTGAGGGTCGGCGGCAGGCTTGGGCTGTTCGGCGGGCCGGGGCTGCTCGCCCTCCGCCCCGACCGCCTTGCGGGCGGCGTCCTGTGCCTTGTCGACCTGCTCGGCGTACTTGCCGCCGGTGGCCTTGTCGATGGCGTCGCCGCCCTTCTCGATCAGGCTCGGGTTCTTGCGCAGTGCGTCCTTGGCCTTGTCGACCAGTCCCTTGAGATCCATCAGTTCGTCTCCTCGATCGTCGTGCGTGCTTCGTCGTGCCGGAATCGTCGTGGCCGTGTTCCGGGCCCACCGGGTGCGGTCCACGAGTCTAGTCGTGCACCAGCTCGCCGACCCGGTCATCGGCGTCGGAGTCCTCGCCGGTGCCGACGATCCGGGGCAGCACCCGCGACACGATCTCCACGCAGACGATGCCGATCGCTGCCGCGACGAACGCCACGGAGTTCATCTGCCAGTTGGAGGAGTCCAGCTTGAACATGTGCTGGGTCCACGGCCAGGCGAAGATGATCACGTACGCGAGGACCGAGATCACCATGAGCAGCACCTTCCACCAGTTGTACGGCCGCGCCACCACCATGAGCACGTACAGTGCCACCGCGATCAGGCAGATCAGGGTGGCGGTGGCCGCCTGGGTCTGCTCGGGCGGCAGATCCACCGAGTCGCCGCCCAGGCTGACGCCGGCTCCCCCGGGGTTGATGATCACGTAGGTGACGAAGGCCGCCATCCCGACGATGATGCCGTTCGGGACCGCTTGCGTCAGAACACGTTTGACGAATCCGCTCCGGGCCCGCTCGTTGTTCGGGGCGAGCGACAGGACGAACGCCGGGATCCCGATGGTGAACCACGCCGAGATGGTGACGTGAATCGGCTGGAACGGGTAGCTGAGCGAGTCGAATCCGAAGATCTTGGCGGCCACACCGGCGACGCCGACGAACAGGGCCAGCAGCACCGCGTACACGGTCTTGGTGAGAAACAGGTTGGAGACGCGCTCGATGTTGCCGATCACGCGCCGACCCTCACCCACCACATAGGGCAGGGTGGCGAACTTGTTGTCCAGCAACACGATCTGCGCCACCGACCGGGCGGCCGACGAGCCCGAGCCCATCGCGACGCCGATGTCGGCGTCCTTGAGGGCCAGGACGTCGTTGACGCCGTCGCCGGTCATTGCGACGGTGTTGCCGCGGGACTGCAGGGCCGCGACCATCGCCCGCTTCTGATCGGGCCGCACCCGACCGAAGGTGACGCCGTCCTCGACCGCGTCGGCGAGCCGGTCGATGTCGGTGGGCAGGTCGCGGGCGTCCACCGAGGTGTCCGGGGAGCCGAGCCCGAGCGACTGGGCGACCGCGCCCACCGAGCGGGCGTTGTCGCCGGAGATCACCTTGACGTCGACGTGCTGGGTGGCGAAGTAGTCGAGGGTGGAGCGGGCGTCGTCACGGACCCGCTGTTCGAGCACCACCAGCGCGACCGGGGTGAGGGTGCCGGGTGTGTTGGAGCCCGCAGCCGGTTCGGTGTTCACCGGGACGTCGGTACGGCCCAACAGCAGGATGCGCAGCCCGGCGGCACCGAGATCGGAGGCGCGGCGAGCGGGTTCGCTGTCAGGGTCGAGCAGGACGTCGGGGGCACCGAGGATCCAGTTGCCCGTGTCGGCACCGGCGGCGTCGGCGAACGACATCCCGCTCCACTTCTTGGCGGAGGTGAACGGCTCGAGCGCGGTGACCGTCCAGTCCGGGGCGTCCGGATAGGCCTCGGCCAGCGCCAGCACACTGGCGTTGGGGCTGCGGTCGTGCGCGGCGAGCGCGGCCAACACCAGCTCGGCGGTCACCCCGCTCGATGGTCCGGCGGCCTCGACCGATTCCACCGCGGTCAGGCGCATGCCGTTCTCGGTGAGCGTGCCGGTCTTGTCCGCACACACCACGTTGACGCGGGCGAGGCCTTCGATCGCGGGCAGTTCGTTCACCAGGCATTGCCGCTGACCGAGCCGGACGACGCCCACCGCGAAGGCGATCGACGTCATCAGCACGAGCCCCTCGGGGACCATCGGGACCAGCGCGGCGACCATGCCGAGCAACGACTGCTTGATGCCGTTCTGACTGATGAACAGCTGGTTGACGATGGTCAGGACCCCGGCCGGGACGAGCAGCCACGTGATCACCTTGAGGATCTGGTCGATCCCGGAACGCAGTTCGGAGGACACCAGCGTGAACTTGGAGGCCTCGGCGGCGAGCTGCGCGGCATAGGCGTCGGCGCCCACCTTGGTCGCCCGGTAGGCGCCCGATCCGCTGACCACGAAGCTGCCGGAGAGGATCCTGTCGCCGGGCGCCTTGTCGATGGCGTCGGCCTCGCCGGTGAGCAACGACTCGTCGACGTCGAGCACGAACGACTCGACCACCTCGCCGTCGACGACGACCTGGTCGCCGGCGCCGATCTCGATGATGTCGTCGAGCACCACCTCGTCCGGGGGGATCTCACCGACGGTCCCGTCGCGGCGCACCTTGGGCCGGGTCTGACCGACGATGGCCAGCCGGTCGAGGGTGCGTTTCGCGCGGATCTCCTGGATGATGCCGATCCCGCTGTTGGCGACGATCAGCAGGCCGAACAGACCGTTGATCAGCGATCCGGTCGACGCCACGATGACGAACAGCACACCGAGGATCGCATTGATCCGGGTGAACACGTTGGCCCGGACGATGTCTCGGACGCTGCGTCCGGAACGGTCGGGCATGGAGTTGACCTGCCCGCCGGCCACGCGATCGGCGACCTCCTGCGAGCTCAGACCACGGATCTGGGCCTGCTCGTCGATCGTGTCGCTCACGCCGATGCTTCCCACCACTGCGGGTCGGTGAGACCGGTGCCGAGCCGATGGGTCAGGTCGATGGTGCCACCCGGCTGCGGAACCATCACGGTGGTGGCGTTGCGGCCGGCGGTCGGCAGCAGACGGGTGATCGGTTCCGCCCATGGATGACGCGCCAGGGAGAACGTCCCCCAGTGGATCGGGATCATCACTGCGTCGGTCCCTGCCGGACCGGACACCATCCGGTGCACCGCGACAGCCTCCTCGGGGTCGATGTGGACGTCGGGCCAGACCGGGTCGTAGGCCCCGACGGCGATGAGCGTGAGATCGAAGGGCCCCAGCCGGGAACCGAGGTCGGCGAACCGCTCGGTGTAGCCGGTGTCGCCGGAGAAGAAGACGCGGTGGATGGGGCCGACGAGGGCCCAACTCGCCCATTGGGTGAGGTCACGCTGCAGTGCGCGGCCGGAGAAGTGCCGCGCCGGGCCGCAGGTGAAGTGCACGGTGGTGCCGGAGGCGCCGGTGATCTCGACGGTGCCCCACCAGTCGGCCTGCCGGATCCGTTCGGGTGGTACACCCCACGACACCAGGTGCGCGACCACACCCAACGGAACGACGAACATCGCGTCGGGCTGGGTGGCGGCGATCCTCGCGACGGTGTCCATCTCGAGGTGGTCGTAGTGATCGTGGCTGATCAGGACCACATCGAGGGGCGGCAGGTCGGCGACGGTCACCGGGCACGGGTGCAGACGCGACGGGCCGACCGTCTGCGTGGGCGAGCAACGCCGGCCGAACACGGGGTCGGTGAGGATGCGCAGTCCGTCGAGTTCGACGAGCACCGACGCATGACCGAACCAGGTCGCTGCGAGGGCGCGGGGTTCGACGTCGGCGGCCAGGGCGGGGGTGTCGACCCGGATGGTGCGTGCCGGACGGCCGGGACGCCGGGCCATGTCGATCGCCACCTTCAGGTCCCCGGACACGCGTGGTGACGGGGGCTCGGGGTTGGCGAAGGTGCCGCCCTCGAGGTTCGGGGACCCGGACACGTAGTGCCAGATCGATTCGGCATCGGCGCCGAGCGCGCGAGCGGCGGGAAGGCCGACACCGGCGAGGGTGTCGACCGTCGCACCGGCGGCCCGCAGGCCCAGTCCACCGACGGTGCTGACCGCACGACCGACGATCGCGGCGGCGGACTTCTCGATGGATGCGGTCACGGGATTCAGGGTAACCGTCGGCACTGCCGGTGGCCGGTAACCGCACGCCACAGCATCGACCCGGACCACCGTTCGCGTCGTGTTGGTAGCATCTGCGGCTGCAACCTGTTCTCGCGCATGTGCCGGTACGCATGCCGTCGGAAGTGGTGTTCGTTGGCCCGGATGTCTGTCACCGAGAGGCGCGCGGCGCTGGTCGAATCGGCATACCGCGTGATCGCCGACCACGGGGTCGAGGGCGCGACCACCCGTCGGATCTGCGCGCACGCCGACATGCCGCTGGCGAGTTTCCATTACGCCTTCGAATCCCGCACCGCCCTGCTCGGCGCGGTGATGGAGACCGCGGTCCCCAGTGACATCGATCAGATGCTGGCCGCGATCCTGCCGACCGGAGACCTCGACGAGGGCGCCGATCTGGAGGTGATGGAGGCCAACATGCGGCGGCAGCTGCAGGCCTTCCTGTCCATGCTGAAGGCCGATCCCGGCCGACTCCAGGCCACCATCTCGCTCGGGATCCACGCGCACAACCATCCGGAACTGCAGCGCTACGGCCAGCGGATGTACGAGAACCTGTACGCGGTGGCGGCGAAGGGCCTCGACGCCGCCGCCCAGCACTCCGGGGTGCGGTGGACCCAGCCGACCTCGGAGATCGCACCCGTCCTGATCGGCACGCTGATCTCGGTGACCCTGATCTACTTGAGCACCGCCGACGACCATGTGACACAACTGTTGGTGGAATCTCTTGTCCGGCAGACTATGTCACATGCAGCCGATGCCTGACCCGCTTTCTCCCACCTCGTCCGGGCCGATCCCGCCCTCGCCCACGCCATGGTGGGAGCGATCCCCCCGCACGTACTGGCAGGGATTCACCGATGCCGTCACCACCGCCGGGATCGACAGCCCGGCACTGGTGGTCGACCGGGATGCCCTGGAACACAACGTCGCCGACCTGCTGCGGCGAGCCGACGGGGTGCCGATCCGCTTGGCATCCAAGTCGCTTCGGGTGCGGTCGGTGATCTCCGACCTCCTCTGCCGCCCGGGTTTCGCCGGGGTGCTCGCCTATGACGTCGACGAGGCCCGGTGGCTGGCAACCGAATCCGGGATCACCGACGTCCTGATGGGGTATCCGACGGTTCGCCGGTCGGCACTTGCCGGTCTGCTCGCCGACGAGCTGGCACTGTCGCGGGTGACATTGCTGGTGGACGATGTCGCCCATCTCGACCTGATCGACTCGGTGGTGCCTGCCGAGCGCAGGCCGTCGGTGCGGGTGGCGATCGATCTCGACGCATCGCTGCGGCTGCTCGGCGGACGTCTGCACATCGGGGTGCGGCGCTCTCCGGTCCACGATCTCGATCAGGCCCTGGAACTGGGCCGCCACATCGTCGGGCGTGACGGATTCGATCTCGTCGGCGTGATGTCGTATGAGGCACAGGTGGCCGGGGTCGGGAACGCCGTCGGCGGAAAGCGGTTCACCAATGCCGCGGTCTCGCTGATGCAGCGTGCGTCGATGGTCGAGATCCGCCGTCGTCGGGGGAAGGTGATCGCCGCCCTCCGCGCGATCGCCCCGCTCGAGATCGTCAACGCCGGCGGCACCGGCTCACTCGAGGCCACCGGCCGCGACTCGTCGATCACCGACATCGCTGCAGGCAGCGGCATCTTCGGTGGCCATCTCTTCGACAACTACCGGCACTTCCGGCCGGCCCCGGCGATGGCATTCGGCCTCGACGTGGTCCGCACGCCTGCACCCGGATTCGCCACATGCGCCGGCGGCGGCTGGATCGCCTCCGGCCCGCCGGCACCGGATCGGCTGCCCCGGCCGGTCTGGCCTCCGGAACTGGAGTATGTGGGCACCGAAGCGGCCGGCGAGGTACAGACCCCACTGCACGGTCCCGGCGTGGATGGGCTCAGAATAGGAGATCGGGTCTGGTTCCGGCACACGAAGTCCGGCGAGATCTGTGAACGCGCGCGGGAAGTCGCCCTGATCACCCGCAGCGGCGACGGGTCGGCACATGTCGACTCCGTCGTCCCGACCTACCGTGGAGAGGGGAAGGTCTTCCTGTGACCTGGGTCAACTGGGGACGCACCGTGGAGTGCCGGCCCGGACGCGTGTTGTCACCCGGCGGTGCCGACGATCTGGCTGCGCTGGTGACAGAGGCCCGGTCGACGGGCGAGCGGATCAAGGCCGTCGGCGCCGGGCACAGTTTCTCCCCCATCGCGCTCGCACCGTCGATCCAGGTCGAGTTGTCGCGGATGCGCGGACTGGTGCGGGCGGATCCCGAACTCCGCCAGGTCACGCTGCGGGCCGGCACCCATCTCCACGAGATCCCCGGACTGCTCGCCCCGCATGGCCTGGCCATGGCCAACCTCGGCGACGTCGACCGGCAGACCATTGCCGGGGCCACCTCCACCGGCACCCACGGCACCGGCCTGGCCTTCGGCGGCGTCAGCACCCAAATCGTCTCGGCAACAATTGTTTCCGGAACCGGCGAGGTGATCTCGGTGGACGCCGACAGCCCGGATCTGCCGGCCGTGGCCCTCGGGCTGGGCGCACTCGGCCTGCTCGTCGACGTCACGCTGCAGTGTGTTCCGGCGTTCTCCATCCGCGCCGACGAGCGTCCGCTCGACATCGACGACGCGATCGACGGGTTCCTCGATCGAGTCGCCGAGCACGATCACCACGAGTTCTACATGTTCGCGCACTCGAACCGAGCCCTGAGCAAGATCAACACCCGGCTCGACGGCGAGGTCGAGCCGTCGGGTCCGAGCGCGATCCGCCGGTACGTCGACGACGAACTGTTGAGCAACAGGATCTTCGGGCTGCTCTGCGAACTGAGCGCGCGAGTGCCCGCGACGGCGGCGACGATCAACGAGATCTCCGGACGCGTCCTCTCGCCGCGGACCTACACCGACTCCTCGACCAAGGTGTTCATCTCCGAACGCAATGTGCGGTTCCGCGAGATGGAGTACGCGGTGCCGCTCGAGGCGGTGCCGGGCGCCCTGCGCGAGTTGCGGTCGATGATCGAGCGCCGCGGGTACCGGGTGAGCTTCCCGATCGAGGTGCGCGCCGCAGCGGCCGATGATCTGATGGTGTCGACCGCATCGGGCCGTACGTCGGGCTACATCGCGGTGCATCGCTACGTCAACGACGACTCCGCCGACACCGCAGCCTATTTCGCAGACGTCGAGGCGATCATGACCGCACGCGAGGGTCGGCCGCACTGGGGCAAGATGCACACCCGTGACGCCGACTACCTCCGGTCGGTCTACCCACGGTTCGACGACTTCCTGGCCATCCGCGATCGATTGGACCCGGATCGGGTGTTCACCAACGACTATCTCGACCGGGTGCTCGGCGCCTGAGCACACTTGCCGATTGGGCTGGGATCGGGGGTGGCCGGGTTGACGAGCCCGGCCGCCGGAGGTTTCGACACGCCTCGTCGCTCCGCTCCTCGTCGGCTCAACCACCAAAAACACACCACCTGTTGATGATTGAGCCGGGACCGAGCGCGAAGCGCGAGGACCCGTGTCGAAATCCCCGCAACCTACGCTCGGGTGGTGACCACCTCCAAGGTGCTCACGCTGGCAACATCGGCCGCCGGAGGTTTCGACACGCCTCGTCGCTCCGCTCCTCACCGGCTCAACCACCTTGCAACACTCGATGATTGAGCCGGGACCGAGCGCGAAGCGCGAGGACCCGAGTCGAAATCTCCGCAGCCTACGCCGGGTAGCGACCACCTCCAAGGTGGACGCGTCGGCGAAGTCAGCCGTCTGAGGTTTCGACACGCCTCGTCGCTCCGCTCCTCACCGGCTCAACCACCAACTGCAAGTCGCTGATTGAGCCGGGACCGAGCATCGCGAGGACCCGAGTCGAAATCCCCGCCGCCTACGTCGGATGCGTGACCACCTGCGAAGTGGTGACGCCGGCGAGTTCGGCCGACAGAGGTTTCGACACGCCTCGTCGCTCCGCTCCTCGTCGGCTCAACCACCAACAGCCTCTTGCTGATTGAGCCGGGACCGAGCGCGAAGCGCGAGGACCCGAGTCGAAATCCCCGCATCCCACGTCGGATAGTAACCACATCGGAGGTGCTCACGCTGGCGAGCCCGGCCACCGGAGGTTTCGACACGCCTCGTCGCTCCGCTCCTCACCGGCTCATCGCTCCTATGTCAAGCGGCTGCTCCTGGAACCAGGATTTCAGTGTGCGAACGGGCAGCGTGATCGGTGACCAGACGATGAAAAATC
>NZ_JBSFRM010000046.1:0-25259 GCF_053589235.1 Gordonia sp. NPDC003376
GCGATCGCTGCAGCTGCTGCCGTCGTCGACGAGTACTCCCCGCCATGCTCGGCCAACATCCGTAACGCACGAGCCTTGACCTCGGGATCAATGTTTTTCGGCATGTGCTCATCCTTCCTGACTCAAAAGGAAGCGGCACGAAACCCCGGGGGATTCAGTTGAGCCGAGACCAAGCCCGCAACCCCTTCCGATGATTGAGCCGGGACCGAGCGAAGCGAGGACCCGAGTCGAAATCCCCGCAACCCACACCACGCGGCAACCACCAGAGGTTTCGACACGCCTCGTCGCTCCGCTCCTCAGCAGCTCAACCACCAACTGCCAGTAGATGGTTGAGCCGAGACCAAGCCCGCAACCCCTTCCGATGATTGAGCCGGGACCGAGCGAAGCGAGGACCCGAGTCGAAATCCCCACAACCCACGCCACGCGGCAACCACCATCGCCGTGCACACCTCCCATCGTCGGCCGACAGAGGTTTCGACACGCCTCGTCGCTCCGCTCCTCAGCAGCTCAACCACCAAACACACACGCCTCGTCGCTCCGCTCCTCAGCAGCTCAACCACCGAACACACACACACACACCTCGTCGACTCAACTCGACCACCGAAGAGGCCGCGAGCGACGACGGAGTCGACGCGAACAAACACGGTTGTCTCACAGTGAGACGTATGTGAGCCACATCACGCGATTGTATGAATGCGCCTGAAGTCCACCCCGTCGGCAGCCCGCCGGCTTCATCTGAGGAGGCGCACATTGAGCAGGCAGAGCTTGACCAAAGCCCATGCGAAGATCACCGAGTTGTCGTGGGAGCCCACCTTCGCCACCCCCGCCACCCGGTTCGGCACCGACTACACCTTCGAGAAGGCCCCCAAGAAGGATCCGCTCAAGCAGATCATGCGGTCCTACTTCCCCATGGAGGAGGAGAAGGACAACCGGGTGTACGGCGCCATGGACGGCGCGGTTCGCGGCAACATGTTCCGGCAGGTGCAGGAACGCTGGCTGGAATGGCAGAAGCTGTTCCTGTCGATCATCCCGTTCCCGGAGATCTCGGCAGCCCGCGCGATGCCGATGGCCATCGACGCGGTCCCCAACCCGGAGATCCACAACGGTCTTGCGGTGCAGATGATCGACGAGGTCCGTCACTCGACGATCCAGATGAACCTCAAGAAGCTGTACATGAACAACTACATCGACCCGGCCGGCTTCGACATCACCGAGAAGGCCTTCGCGAACAACTACGCGGGCACCATCGGCCGGCAGTTCGGTGAGGGCTTCATCACCGGGGACGCGATCACCGCGGCCAACATCTACCTCACCGTCGTCGCCGAGACCGCGTTCACCAACACGCTGTTCGTCGCCATGCCCGACGAGGCCGCGGCCAACGGCGACTACCTGCTGCCCACGGTGTTCCACTCGGTGCAGTCCGACGAGTCGCGCCACATCTCCAACGGCTACTCGATCCTGCTGATGGCCCTGGCCGACGAACGCAACCGTCCGCTGCTCGAACGCGACCTGCGCTATGCGTGGTGGAACAACCATTGCGTGGTGGATGCCGCGATCGGCACCTTCATCGAATACGGCACCAAAGACCGCCGCAAGGACCGCGAGTCCTACGCGGAGATGTGGCGTCGCTGGATCTACGACGACTACTACCGCAGTTACCTTCTGCCACTGGAGAAGTACGGCCTCACCATCCCGCACGACCTGGTCGAGGAGGCCTGGAACCGGATCGTCAACAAGCACTACGTGCACGAGGTGGCCCGCTTCTTCGCCACCGGCTGGCCGGTCAACTACTGGCGGATCGATGCCATGACCGACGCCGACTTCGAATGGTTCGAGGAGAAGTATCCCGGGTGGTACAACAAGTTCGGTCGCTGGTGGGAGGCCTACAACCGCCTCGCCTACCCGGGTCGCAACAAGCCGATCGCCTTCGAGGACGTCGACTACGAGTACCCGCACCGGTGCTGGACCTGCATGGTGCCGTGCCTGATCCGTGAGGACACGGTGATGGACAAGGTCGACGGCCAGTGGCGGACCTATTGCTCGGAGACGTGCGCCTGGACCGACAAGGTCGCCTTCCGCGGCGAGTACGAGGGCCGCGAGACCCCGAACATGGGACGGCTCACCGGCTTCCGCGAATGGGAGACCCTGCATCATGGCAAGGACCTCGCCGATGTCATCAACGATCTCGGCTATGTCCGCGACGACGGGCAGACCCTGATCGGTCAGCCGCATCTGAATCTCGATCCCGACAAGATGTGGAAGCTCGACGACATCCGTGGCATCACCTTCAACAGCCCCAACGTGCTGCTGAACGAGATGGGCGACGCCGAGCGCGAGGCCTACATGGCGGCCTATCGGGCCAATCGCAACGGTGCCGTGACGGCCTGACGCCGACCGAACCCATCGCACCCGGCGCCGGCCGGGCGGCCACTCACCGACACCTCCGCGTCGGTGGGTGGCCGGGGCCGGCGCGCCCATATCCCGGAGATCCCACACCCCGTAGGAGACATCGTGGCCGACTCCCACCGCATCACCTTCGAACCCGTCGACATCGAGATGGAGGTCGACGAGGACGAGACCATCCTCGACGCCGCCTTCCGGCAGGGCATCCACCTGATGCACGGCTGCCGCGAAGGGCAGTGTTCGGCGTGCAAGTCCTTCGTCCTCGACGGCGACGTCCAGATGGACGACTATTCGACGTTCGCCTGCAACGACGCCGAGACCGAGGAGGGATACGTCCTGCTGTGCCGCTCGTATGCGTACGGCGACTGTGAGATCGAACTCCTCAACTTCGATGAGGACGAACTGCTCGGCGGTGCACCGATCCAGGACATCACCACGACGGTCACGGCGATCGAACCGATGACCGCCGACATCGTCTCCCTACGACTGCAGGTGTCGGAGGCCGACGGATTCCAGTTCAAGGCAGGACAATACGTCGATCTGAAGGTTCCGGGCACCGATCACACCCGGTCGTTCTCGCTGGCCACCACGCCGGCCACCCCGGACCGGCTGGAGTTCCTGATCAAGAAGTACCCGGGCGGTCTCTTCGCCGGAATCCTGGACAGCACACTGCAAGTCGGTGACGAGATCGGCCTGACCGGACCGTTCGGCAACTTCACCATCAAGGACGGTCGGGTCCTGCCGATCGTCGCAATCGGCGGCGGGGCGGGCATGGCCCCGGTACTGTCGCTGCTACGGCACGCCGCACAGACCGGTCTGTCCCGACCGGTGCACTTCTACTACGGTGCACGCACCGCGGCAGATCTGTTCTACCTCGACGAGATCGTTTCTCTCGGTGCGCAACTCGAGACCTTCTCGTTCACCGCGTGCCTGTCGGAGTCCACTGACGACGCCCCGGCCGGGGTCACCGTCGAAAGCGGCAACGTCACCGACATCGTGGCCCGCACCCAGCCCGACCTGGCCCGCACGGAGGTGTACTTCTGCGGTCCGCCACCGATGGTCGACGCCGCTCTGGCCCTTGCCGATTCGGCCGGCGTTCCCAAGGACCAGGTCTTCTTCGACAAGTTCAACAGCCCGGCGTTCTCGACACCCGCCGTCTGACCCACCCTGCGATCACCGGTCCCAGCCATCAGCGGTGATCGCCGAAGAGAAGGAACGAAAGGCATGTCTGCACCAGCACAGCCGCGGGAGCGTAGCTTCCCCTCCATCGAGTTCACCGACGCCGAGGCCGGCGCCGCGGTGTTCCCCAGTTCCACCAGCCGCAAGTACAGCTACTACACCCCGGCCCGTAAGCGGGCCACCATGTACGAGGACGTCACCGTCGACGTCCAGCCCGACCCGGACCGGCACCTGACCCAGGGCTGGATCTACGGCTTCGGTGACGGCCCCGGCGGCTACCCCAAGGAGTGGACCGCCGCACGCTCGAGTAACTGGCACGCCTTCCTCGACCCCAACGAGGAGTGGGACCAGACCATCTACCGCAACAACTCGGCGGTGGTGCACCAGGTGGATCTGTGTCTGCAGAACGCGAAGCGTGCACGTGCCTACGACTCGTGGAATGCGCCGTGGCTCAAGTTCATCGAACGCCACCTCGGCGCCTGGATGCACGCCGAGAACGGCCTGGCGCTACACGTGTTCACCTCGATCCAGCGATCGGGCCCCACCAACATGATCAACACCGCGGTCGCGGTGAACGCCGCCCACAAGCTGCGGTTCGCCCAGGACCTCGCCCTCTACAACCTCGACATCGCCGAGGCCGAGGACGGATTCGACGGTTCGGCTCACCGCGAGACCTGGATGAGTGCACCCGAGTGGCAGGGTGTCCGGGAGACCGTCGAGCGGTTGACCGCGGTCGGCGACTGGTGTCAGCTGCTGTTCGCCTCCAACATCGTCTTCGAGCAACTCGTCGGCTCGCTGTTCCGCTCCGAACTGATCATGCAGGTGGCCGCCCGCAACGGCGACTACATCACCCCCACCATCGTCGGCACCGGTGAGTACGACTACGACCGCGACCTGGCCTACACCCGCAACCTGTTCCGGATGCTCTCCCGGGACGAGGAGTTCGGCCAGGCCAACCGGGAACTGTTCGGCGAGTGGATGTCGGAGTGGGTCCCCCGCTGCCTGGACGCCGCCCGCACGCTGCAGCCGATCTGGTCGCAGCCGGCCGACAAGTCGGTGACCTTCGCCGCCGGCCTCGACGCCGCCACCGCCAAGTTCCGCAGCGTCCTGGAATCCATCGAAACCGAGATCCCTGAGGAGTTGAACCAGTGAGCACCATGCAGTTCGGCGCACAGACCGAGTTCTCCAACATGTGCGGAGTGACACTCATGAACACCCCGATCGGCCGGGTCGTCGCCGATGTCATGGGGGCCAAGGAGGGCGTCTCCCTCACCGAGTATCCGTCGATGATCCGGGTGGACGGGGTCAACCGCCTCGTCTTCGACTACGACGAGCTCACCGATGCCCTCGGCCAGGACTTCGACGGCTCGATCTTCGAGGAGATCAGCTCCACCCACTACGGACGGATGGTCCACCTCGACGACCAGACCATCTTGTTCGCCAGCCCGGAGGATGCCGCCGAGTTCATCGGCTTCGACCTGACCGCCTCCTCCTGAGACCACGCCGCCGGGACCACGCCCCCACGGTCCCGGCGGCGTTTCCACCCGAACACCACCCCAGCCCGACAGCACCACCCCAGCCCGACAGCACCACCGCAGCCCAGAACGGCGCCATCGCAGCCATCGGAGAAAGCGAGCGAGAGATGTACGAGAAGAACGGCGAGCAGTACTTCATCGTCGATGCCCATGTGCACCTGTGGGACGGACGCGAGGCCAACCGGCGCAACATCCACGGCAAGCAGTTCATCGACTGCTTCTACGACTATCACCGCAACCTCAGCCCCGAGCAGGAGGTCTGGGACTACGACACCTACTGCTACTACGGTCCCGACCGGCTCATGCGCGACCTGTTCGAGGAGGGGCCCGCCGATCACGCCATCTTCCAGGCCACCATCCTGCGGGACTTCTACGTCAACGGATTCGCCCAGGTCGACGACTCGCTGAAACTCGCCGCCGACAACCCGGACAAGCTCACCTACAACCACGCCTACGATCCCCGCGACGGCGAGGACGGTCTGGTGCGGTTGCGCAAGGACGCCGAGTCCATGCAGCTCAAGGGTGTCAAGCTCTACACCGCCGAATGGCACGGCGATTCCCGCGGATACAAGCTCGACGACCACTGGTCACGGCGCTACCTCGAGGAGTGCATCGACCTCGGGATCACCAACATCCACGTCCACAAGGGCCCCACCATCCGTCCGTTGGACCGCGACTCCTTCGACGTCGCCGACGTCGACAAGGTCGCCACCGACTACACCGAGCTGAACTTCATCATCGAACACGTCGGCCTGCCCCGGCTCGAGGACTTCTGCTGGATCGCCACCCAGGAGTCCAACGTGTACGGCGGTCTGGCCGTGGCGATCCCGTTCATCCACAGCCGACCCCGGTACTTCGCGCAGATCATCGGCGAGCTCATGTACTGGATCGGCGAGGACAAGATCCTGTTCGCCAGCGACTACGCACTGTGGACCCCGCAGTGGCTCGTGGAGAAGTTCGTGGACTTCCAGATCCCCGAGGACATGACCGAGTACGCGCCGCTCACCACCGAGGCCAAGAAGAAGATCCTCGGTCTCAACGCGGCGAACCTGTACCCGCACATCGAGGTTCCCGAGCATCTTCGGCTGCCGAGCGAGACCCCCGATCCCGGCGCGGAGGTGGCCGCCGGCGCGCCGGAGGTGGTGACCGCATGACCGCCCTGATCGATCGGGGCCGTGACCCCGCCGGGGCGGCGGGCCCGGTCCCACCCTCCGACACCGCCGTCGCACTCACCGACGCCGTGATGGCCGCACTCGACACGGTGTCCGATCCGGAGCTCGATCAGCCGATCACCGAGTTGCGTTTCGTCCGTTCGGTTGTCGTCGACGACGAGGGCGTGACCGTACACCTGCGGTTGCCCACGTCGTTCTGTTCCCCGAACTTCGCCTATCTGATGTGTTCGGATGCGCTGGACGCACTCGAGGACATCGACGGCATCGGCCGGGTGCTGGTGATGCTCGACGACCACCATGATTCGGACAAGATCAATGCGGGCCTGGCCGCACACGCCGGCTACAAGGGGACGTTCACCGTCGAGGCCGAGCAGGATCTCGACGAACTGCGGATGACGTTCCTGCGCAAGGCCCACACCGCCGCGATGGAACGGGCGGTGAGCCCGCTCATCGCGGCCGGGACCGCCGACGTCGACGACTGTGCGCACCTGCTGCTGCGTGATCTGCCGGAGAACCCGGCCAAGGTCGCGTTGCTGCGCCGGCGCGCGCAGATCGGTCTCGGCGTCTGCCCCAACTGCCGGGTGGTGGTCGACGAGGACGGTACCCCCCTTCCCGCCGAGGCCATTCCGATGCGGCTTCGGTTCGCCCGGTCGGTGCGGATCTCGATGGAGGGCAACGGCCACTTCTGCCGGGGGCTGCTGGCCACCCGCTACGCCGACGACACCGCATGCGACGGCACCTCGGGGCCGGTCATCACCGATCTGCGGGTGCTGCCCGTGCCCACCCTTCGCACCGAACACACCACGGATCGGGCCACCCCGGACCCGCACACAGAGAGGTCAGCATCATGAGAGCCGTCCAGGTGGTCGGATACCACGACAAGTTGCAGCTCAACGAGATCCCCGATCCCCAGATCACCGGACCGTTCGACGTGATCGTCCGGGTCGGCGGTGCCGGCGTGTGCCGCACCGACCTGCACATTCTCGAAGGACAATGGGAAGCCAAATCCGGTGTCGCCCTGCCCTACACGATCGGCCACGAGAACGCGGGCTGGGTCGAGGCGATCGGCGACGCGGTCACCAACGTGGCCGTCGGCGACAAGGTTATCCTGCATCCGCTGATCACCTGCGGACTGTGCCGGGCGTGCCGGGCCGGCGACGACGTGCACTGTGAGAACAGCAGGTTCCCCGGCATCGACACCGACGGCGGATACGCCGAGTTCCTCAAGACGTCGGCGCGCAGTGTGGTACGGATCGACGACTCGCTCGAACCCGCCGACGTCGCCGCCCTCGCCGATGCCGGACTGACCGCCTACCACGCGGCGGCCAAGGTGGCCCGCATGACCCGACCGGGTGACACCTGTGTGGTGATCGGTGCAGGTGGTCTGGGGCACATCGGAATCCAGGTCCTGGCCGCCATCTCGGGCGTCCGGATCGTGGTGGTCGACCGCAACCCGGACGCCGTCGCCCTGGCCCTCGAGGTGGGTGCGCACGTCGGGATCACCGCGCCCGGGGGCGAGGCGAGCGCAGCGCAGTCGAACGGCGGCCCGGTGGAACAGGTCCTCGAGTTGACCGGCGGGCACGGTGCCGAGGCGGTGCTGGACTTCGTCGGCGAGGGCGGCGCCACCGCCGAAGGTGTGGCGATGCTGCGCCGCGCCGGCAACTACTTCGTGGTCGGCTACGGCGAGAACATCGACGTCCCCACCATCGACATCATCTCCACCGAGATCAACTTCATCGGTAACCTGGTCGGCTCCTACAACGACCTGAACGAACTGATGATCCTCGCTGCGCAGGGAAAGGTGAAGCTGCACACCGCGACCTATCGCCTCGACGACTTCCAGCAGGCGCTCGACGATCTCGACGCCGGCCGGGTCAGGGGGCGCGCCATCCTGATCCCCTGACCGGATCCGGCGATCACACCCGCCCGTCCCTTCTCGCACTCGATCATCACCGCTCGATCCCGCCCGGCGCCGACGGACATGGCGCCCGGGTCCACTCGGAGAACCCCACTTCCCCATCGGGAAACACCAGAAAGGTTGGAGAACATGGCCAAGGAGTTGCGCTACAACGCCGAAGCGCGGCTGCGACTGGAGCGGGGCGTCAATGCCCTCGCCGACGCGGTCAAGGTGACTTTGGGCCCGAAGGGCCGGAATGCGGTGCTGGAGAAGCTGACCGGTCCGCCGACGATCACCAACGACGGTGTGACGATCGCCCGCGAGATCCAGTTGCGCGACCCGTTCGCCAACATGGGTGCCCAGCTGGTGAAGGAGGTGGCGATGAAGACCAACGGGGCGGTCGGCGACGGCACCACCACCGCGACCGTCCTCGCCCAGGCGATGGTGCGGGAGGGTCTGCGCGCGGTCGACCAGGGCGCCAACCCGATGCGGGTGCGGCGCGGGATCGAACGCGCGGTGGCCGTCGTCGTGGAGTCCCTGAGCTCTCAGGCGGTGCAGATCGGCGGCCGCTCGGATCTCGAGCGGATCGCCGGATTGGCCGCCAGTGACGACGAGGTGATCGGCGAGGTGATCGCGACCGCCGTCGAGCACGTCGGCAAGTCCGGGGTGATCACCACCGAGGAGAGCGACACCATCGGCCTCGCCGTCGACGTGGTGGACGGCATCGAGTTCGACCACGGCTACATCTCCGGCTACATGGTCACCGACCCCGACCGGATGGAGGCGGTCCTCGACAACCCGGTGGTGCTGCTGACCAACAAGAAGATCACCGGCGTCCAGGAGATCATGCCGACGATCGAGGTGGCCAAGCGCGCCGATCGTCCGCTGCTCGTGCTCGCCGAGGACGTGGACGGGCCGGCGCTACAACTGCTCGTCGGTGGCAACATGCACAGGACGATGCAGTCGGTCGTGGTGCGTGCGCCAGGATTCGGGCATCGGCGGGTGGCCGAGCTGGAGGATCTCGCGGTGGCGCTCGGCGGGCATGTGATCGCCCGGGACACCGGCATCGAACTCACCGAGGTCACCATCGACCACCTGGGCACGTGCGATCGGGTGACGGTCACCGAGAACGAGACCACCCTGGTCGGCGCACACGGCGAACAGTCGCTGGTCGACGCCCGTGTCCGTCACCTGGAGGCGCAGCTGGAGCGCGCGCGGATCGACGCCGACCGCGACAGTCTGGAACTGCGCATGGCCCGGCTCACCGGCCGCGTGGCGGTGATCCGGGTGGGCGGGGTGACGAGCGTCGAACTCAAGGAACGCATGCTCCGCGTCGAGGACGCGCTCGCCGCCACCCGCGCCGCGGTGGACGAGGGCATCGTGTCGGGCGGTGGCACCGCCCTGGCCCAAGCGCACCGGACACTGGCCGCACTCGAGGCCACCGGCGACGAGCAGGTCGGTATCCAGGTGGTCCGCAACTCACTGGCCGAACCGCTGCGGTGGATCGCCACCAACGCCGGTTTCGACGGCGACGAGGTGGTCGAGGTGGTCGGTGAACTACCCCTCGGCCACGGGTTCAACGCGCTGACCGGTCGGTACGGCGACATGTTCGACGAGGGGGTGATCGACCCGTGCAAGGTGACCAAGGCCGCCCTGGTCAGTGCCGCGTCGATCGCCGCACTGCTGATCACCACCGAGACCGCGATCGTCGAGGAGGTGGCCGGCAATCCGGGCGCGATCCCCGCACCCGGCTTCGGTGATCTCGCCGAGGGTATGGTCCGCCCCTCCAACATCTACTGACCGCGGCAGGGCCGGTCACGAACTGGGCCGGTCACGATCGGGGCGACTCCGACGCCCACGGCGTTGATCGTGACCGGCCCTCCCCCGTACACTCGGTCCAGATGTGAGACCCGCATCACACAGGAGTCGTTTGCTCGGTGACCTCACAGCCCATCATCCCGACCGTCCCCCGACGGGTGTCGTCCGTACCTCCCGCGATCGCGCGTGCACGGGAGGATTTCCTCGCCGACAACCGTCTCGACGATGCCGTCCGTGACCCGATCTCCACGTCATGGCAGCGGTCGCGCGCCTTCAACGTCGACGCCGACCGCCTCCAGTTGCCGTTCGTCCGCGAACCCAACCTCGAGAGTCCCCTGGTCAGCGCCGCCCAGCCGATCATCGACCAGCTCGCCGACGATCTGTCGGCCGAACCGGTCAGCATCGTCCTGACCTCCCCCGACGGCATGGTCCTGTCCCGGACCACGGCACACCGTCGGCTCCAGACCATGCTCGACGACGTGAGCCTCGCACCCGGCTACAGCTACAGCGAGGAGCACGTCGGCACCAACGGGATCGGCACCGCGCTGGAGAGCAGGCAGCCCACCCTCGTGATCGGCGCCGAGCACTACACCGAATGCCTCAGCCGGCTCTCGTGCGCCGGGGTCCCGATCGTGCACCCGATCTCCGGGGCGGTGGTCGGCGCGCTCGACCTCACCTGCACCGAAGAGCATCCGTCGAGCCTGCTGCTGTCGCTGGCGAAGTCGGCGACCTCACAGATCGTGCAACGGATGCTCTCGCAGGCCAGTGAACGTGAATCCCGGCTGCTCAACGCCTACCTCGCATCGTGCCGCCGGGCACCGCAGACCATGGTGCTCGGGATCGCCGGCGACGTGGTGCTGATGAACCGCCGACTGCGCCACAGCGTCGACGCCGCCGACCAGCTCACCCTGCTCGAGTGCGCCGTCGATCCCTCGCCCGGCGCCACCGGCAGCCGGATCGGCACGCTGCCGTCGGGCCGGGTCGCCCGCCTGACACCGGTGACCGATCACTGCGATCCCGAGGGGCAGGTGGCGGTCTTCCGCGTGCACCTCGTCGATCCGGGTCCGGCCGCACCGTCGTCCCCGGTCCGCACCGAGGACTCCGCCCTGCCCGGCATGGTGGGCCGTAGTTCGTCGTGGCGTCAGTGCTGCGCGCGCGTCGTCGGGCATGTCCGCGCCGGGCAGTGGATCGCGGTGTCGGGCGAGGCCGGGTCGGGGCGCACGGCGATCCTGCGGGCCGCCGCCGAGCGCCTGCTGCCGACCACGGTCCGGGTGTTCGCCGCGGAGGACTTCGATTCCGACGACACCGTGGACGCGCTGGCCGCCGAACTCGACCGGGACGGCTTCGGGGTGATCATCCGCGACCTGGACCGACTCTCGCCGCTGACGCAGGAGGTCATCGCCGACCTGTTGCCCGGGCGCGAACACGCCGGATTCCTCGGTGTGACGACCCAGGCCGCACAGGGCGATTCGTCGTCGATGCTGCTGCCGTTCTTCGGGCACACCGTGGAGGTCCCGCCGCTGCGGCACCGGATCGAGGACCTGCACGACCTGGTGCCGACGCTGTTGCGGCAGTTGACCCGTGGCCGTGAGCTCACCGTGGCCCGGGAGGCGATGACGGTGCTCGGCAAGTACTCGTGGCCGGGCAATGTGGCCGAACTGCGCCAGACCCTGCGCGAGGTGGTCACCCATCAACGGTCCGGGGTGATCGGTGTCGGACAGTTGCCGCCGCGGTGCCGGACCACCGGGCGGCACACGCTGACCCGCATCCAGGCCCTCGAACGTGACGCGATCGTCCGCAGCCTGGAGGAGAACGGCAACAGCAAGGCGGCCGCCGCCGAGGCGCTCGGCATCTCCCGGGCAACGGTGTACCGCAAGATCAAGGAGTTCGGAATCCTGACCTGACCCGGTTCGGAGTGCGGCGGACCGACCGCTAATATAAATGACAACCACTTTCAGTAAGGAGTTGTCATGAAGGTTCGTTCCTCTGTCCGTTCACTCAAGAAGCAGCCGGGTTCACAGGTGGTGCGCCGTCGCGGCCGCGTGTTCGTCATCAACAAGGACAACCCGCGGTTCAAGGCACGTCAGGGGTGAGTGTTCGCACTTCGTGAATCAGACGAACGGTCTACCGTCGGATGAGTGGACATCGACGATCAGCGGGCCTCCCTGTGCGCGGCAGCCCATCAACTCGCCGCCGCCGGGCTCGCGACCGGGACCAGCGGCAACCTGTCGGTACGCGTCGGCGACCAGGTGCTGATCACCCCGTCGGACTCACGACTGAAGTCGCTCGACCCGGAGCAGCTGGTGGTGGTCGACCTCGACGGCACGGTGGCCGTCCCGACCCCCTACCGCCCGACGTCCGAACTGCACATCCACCTCGGGATCTACCGCAGCTCGTCGGTGGCCGCGGTGGCGCATGCGCACCCCGCGTCGTCGGTGGCCGTGGCCAACATCGTCGACGAGCTGCCGCCGATCCACTACGCCGCGGCCACCATCGGCGGATCGGTCCGGGTTGCCCCGTACGCGGTGTTCGGCAGCGTGGAGCTCAGTGAGGTGGTCAAGGTGGCACTCTACGAGCGCTCCGCGGCGCTGATGCGCAACCATGGGTCGGTGGCGGTCGGCGGCACCATCGAAACCGCCTGCGACAACCTCGAACTCGTGGAGTGGCTGTCGGATGTGTATCTGCGCTCCGTCGGTGGCGGGACACCTGCCGTCCTCGACGGCACCGCGCTCACCGAAGTGGTCGCCGCCGGTGCCCGCCGCCACTACACCCCCTTCCCGGGCAGGAATCGATAAGCCGTTCCGGCGCAATCCCTCTCAGCGAACCCAGTACGCGGGGTCCCGTCGGGCTCAGCCGACGATCCGCTCGGCCGTCCGGGCATACGCCCGCCCCAGCGCGACCGGATCCCGGTGTGCGCGACTGGGAAACCAGCGACACACGTCGACACACAGTGACGAGATGGCGAGTACCGCGTCGTCGGCGTCGTCGACGGTGAACTCCCCCGCCGCCCTACCGCCCCGGACGATCTCGTCGAGCACCGCGGTGATCTCCCGTCGCAGACCGGCGATGGTGCGAAAGTGCTCGGGAGCCAGCGCGCGCAGCTCGTACTGGACCACCCGGGCCAGCGCGTGATGCTCGGCCTGCCAGCCGGCGAAGGCCGCCACCACCGCCCGCAGTCGGTCCCGGTATGTCCGGGTCGGGTCGTCGGCCGCGGCGATCGCGTCGCTGACCTTGCGATGACCCTCGAGGGCGATCGAAAAGAGCAGTTCCTCCTTGGACCGGAAGTGCGGATACATCGCCGCTGCGCTCATGTTGAGCCGCGCGGTGATCTGACGCGTCGAGGTCCCGGCGTAGCCGTGCTCGGCGAAGGACTCGATCGCCGCGTCGCGGATACGTTGCGCCGCAGCAGAACCGACCACCCCAGACCGATCCGGTCCGGGATTGCGCACCTCGGCCACCCGACCCCGCCTCCTTCTCCTCGATCCCTGCGTCCGCGCCCGCATGGTTGACGTCACACCACTGTCGAGGCAGTATAAGCGAGTGCTCAGGAAATGAGCACTCGCTTAGGAATCGCATCACCCCGGAGGAGAGTCATGGCCGACGCCCTGTCCCGTCGCGATCTGGAGTTCCTGCTCTACGAATGGCTCGACGTCGAATCACTCACCACCCGGACCCGATTCGCCGAGCACTCCAGAGAGACCTTCGATGCGGTCCTCGAGCTCTCCGCCGACATCGCGACCAGCCGCTTCGCACCGGTCAACCATCTCGGCGACGCCAACGAGCCCTACGTCGGCGACGACGGACGCGTCGTCCTGCCCGAGGAGATCACCTCCGGGATCACCGAATTCCTCAAGGCCGGCCTGATCGCCGGCACCTTCGACGAGGAGCTCGGCGGCATGCAGCTGCCGGCCGTCGTGGCCCGCGCCTCCCAGGCCTGGTTCCAGGCCGCCAACGCCGCGATGTCGTCATACGCCTTCCTCTCGATCGGCAACGCCAACCTGCTCGCCGAGTACGGCACCCCCGAACAGATCGACACCTGGGTCAAGCCCATCGTCGAGGGCCGCTACTTCGGCACCATGTGCCTGTCCGAGCCACAGGCCGGCTCGTCGCTCGCCGACATCACCACCAAGGCCGTCCCCGCCGACGACGGCACCTACCGCATCACCGGCACCAAGATGTGGATCTCCGCCGGCGACCACGAGATCGGCGAGAACATCGTGCATCTCGTGCTGGCCAAGGCACCCGGCGGCGGCCCCGGCGTCAAGGGCATCTCACTGTTCATCGTCCCCAAGTTCCTGCCCGACGGCACCCGCAACGACGTCGCCCTGGTCGGCCTCAACCACAAGATGGGCAACCGCGCGACCACCAACTGCCTGCTGAACTTCGGTGACGGCACCTTCGCGCCGGGCTCCGACTCCGCCGGCCCCGGCGCGGCACCGACTCCGCCCGCTCACTCCGTTCCCGGCGCGGCACCAACTCCGCCCGCTCACTCCGTTCCCGGCGCGGCACCAACTCCGCCCGCTCACTCCGTTCCCGGCGCGGTCGGCTACCTGGTCGGCGAAGAGCACAAGGGCCTGTCCTACATGTTCCACATGATGAACGAGGCTCGGATCGGCGTCGGTTTCCTGGCCACCACGATCGGCTACGCCGGCTACCTGGCCTCCCTCGAGTACGCCAAGGTGCGGACCCAGGGGCGCCCCGTGGACCAGAAGGACCCCGAGTCCAAACCCGTCCCGATCATCGAGCACGCCGACGTCAAGCGCATGCTGCTCGCCCAGAAGTCCTACGTCGAGGGCGCCCTGGCGCTCGGGCTGTACTGCAGCAAGCTCGTCGACCTGCAGCAGACCGGCGACGACGCCGAGCGTGAGCGCGCAGGCTTGCTGCTCGACGTGCTCACCCCGATCACCAAGTCGTGGCCGGCGCAGTGGTGCCTCGAGGCCAACAACCTGGCGATCCAGGTACACGGCGGCTACGGCTACACCCGCGAGTTCCCGGTCGAGCAGTACTACCGCGACAACCGACTCAACCCCATCCATGAGGGTGCACACGGCATCCACGGCCTGGACCTGTTGGGCCGCAAGGTGATCATGCGCGGTGGCGCGGGCTTGCAGCTGCTCGTCGAGACCATCGGCGAGAGCCTGATCCGAGCCGCCGCCCAGCCCGCCCTGGACGCCTACGCCGACGATCTGCGCACCCGCGTCGAGACCCTGGTCACCACCACCGCCAAGGTCTGGTCGACCGGCGAACCGGCGCTTGCGCTGGCCAATGCCACCGCCTACCTCGAGGCCGCCGGACACCTCGTGATCGGCTGGATGTGGCTCGAGCAGCTGCTGGCCGTCGGCGACAGGTCCGGCGACTTCTACGATGGCAAACGCGCTGCGGCCCAGTACTTCTTCCGGTATGAACTGCCCAAGACCGCCGCGCAGTTCGAGCTGCTCGCGGCCCTCGATCGCACCACCCTCGACACCGATCCCGCCTGGCTGTGATCCGCGAGCAGGGCCCCGACCGAACGCACGCTCGGTTCTAGTACTCTGCATGGCAGTCAGGGTGCTGCACGTCACAGGCGTGCAGCACCCGTTCACACCCGACCCAAGGAGCTCCACCAGTGTCCGTGCTCGACATGTTCTCCCTGACCGGCAAGGTCGTCGTGGTGACCGGCGCGTCGTCGGGCCTCGGCGTCTCGTTCGCCACCGCCTTCGCCGAGGCCGGCGCCGACGTGGTGCTCGCCGCCCGCCGCACCGACCGGCTCGCCGAGACCGCGGCCAAGGTCGAGGCCCTCGGCCGTAGCTCACTGTCGGTGGCCACCGACGTCGCCGACCCGGATGCGTGCCAGCGTGCCATCGACTCCGCGATGGAGACGTTCGGGCACGTGGACGTGCTGATCAACAATGCAGGGGTGGGGACGGCCGTGCCCGCGACAAAGGAGACTCCACAGCAGTTCCGCGACGTCGTCGACATCAACCTGAACGGCTCGTACTGGATGGCCCAGGCGGCCGGAAGGGTGATGCAGCCGGGCAGCGCCATCGTCAACATCTCGTCGATCCTGGGGATCACCACCGCCGGGCTGCCGCAGGCCGCCTACAGCGCATCGAAGGCAGCGATCATCGGCCTCACGCGCGACCTCGCCCAGCAGTGGGGCACCCGCCGCGGCATCCGCGTCAACGCCCTCGCCCCCGGCTTCTTCAAGTCGGAGATGACCGACGGCTACGCCCCCGGCTACCTGGACTCTCAGATGCCGCGACTGTTGTTGGGCCGCACCGGGGATCCCGCCGAGCTCGCCGCCACCGCCGTGTGGCTGGCCTCACCGGCCGGTGGTTACATGACCGGCCAGACCATCGTCGTCGACGGCGGACTCACCGCCACGTAGTCGTCGCCAGACCCTCCACAGTTCCACAGAAACCCCGCCCGCAAGGCGGCGTTTCTGCGTAGGTGTGGAGGGTCTGCGGGGTCAGACCCGCGCAGTCGCGATGAGGGTGTCGCAGTTGACCTCGGTGATGTGTTCGGCGGCAAGGCGTTCGACGAACCGGTCCCGGATCGTCCGGCGTGTCTCGTCGTCGAGGTCGGTGAGCGCACCGCGATAACCGCTGCCCAGGACCAGTTTCCACGCGAACTCCGGCGTGCACGTCACGCGGAGCCCCAGGGTACCGACCTCCACGCCGTGTCCGCCGACGTCGGCCAGCCACGCGGCGAGCTTCTCCTCGGTGTTGATGCGGTCGATCGGACGCGGACCGCTGCCGGATGTCCGAGGTCCCTGATGTCCCGTGTCACCGACGATCTCGCTCACCGTGGCGAAGTAGGCGGCGGCGAAATCGACCATCGCGTCGGCATCCCACACCGTCACGCCGACCTTCCCGCCGGGACGAACAAGTCGGAGGAGCCGACGGGTGGCGTCGTCCATCTCCGGCAGGAAGAACACCCCGAACGAGCATGAGAGGATGTCGAAGGTGTTGTCGCAGGGCGCGATCCCCGGTTCGAGGGTGGTCACGTCGGCCATCGCCACATCGACATTGTCCACTCCCGCCGCCTCTGCCTTGGCACGGGCGACGTCGAGCAACGCCGCAGAGAAGTCCACCGCCAGCACCCGACCGTCGGCCCCCACCACCTTCGCCGCAGGAAGCACGCTCGCGCCGGTCCCCGAACAGATGTCGATCACCGAATCCCCCGGACGCGGATCCAGCGCGGTGATCAGGGCCTCGCCGACCGGCCCCCAGACCTGTGGGGACACCGCGTCGAAGTCGTCGGCGGCGGAGTCGAACACACCGGCCGGCCGCGAGTGGGGTCCCCCGGTGTCGGTGTGTGTCACGTCGTCGAGCGCGGCGGTGAGCCGGGTCAGGAATTCCGCCTGCGCCGGATTGAGCTTGACCGCGGCGTCGGCGAGGGCGAACCACCCCGCACGATCGATCTCCGGGAACTGCGCCACCTTTCCCGACCGTGGCGGCCACACCATCTCGAAGGTGTTCGAGGTGATGGTCGAGACGTCGAGATCACCCTCGACGGCGTACCCGGTGACCCGCTTGCCGCTCTTGAGGCGGACCTCGCCGAGTTCGACGACCGGGCCCTCGGGCACAGCCGATCCGATCTCCTCGGCGAACTCACGTCGCGCCGCACCCAGGAGGTCCTCGCCGGGTTCGGCGAGCCCCTTGGGGATCGTCCACGCCCCGTCGTCCTTCCGCGTCCACAACGGTCCCCCGGGATGCGCGATGAGGACCTCGAGGGAGTCGTCGCGCCACCGGTAGACGAGCATGCCCGCGCTGATCTGTGCCCCTCGGGAAGAGGAATTTCTGCCTGCCATGTTCATATATTCTGGCGGAAACACGACCGACACACGCATGGCGCGGGACGGAAATGTCCGACTCATAGACACTGTGCATGTCATTTCTCCAGACGATCAAGCACGGCCGGGATGCCGACCACCCCGTCGACGACATCCCCCCGTTCCTCAAGCTCTTCCCACTCGGACTGCAGCACGTCATGGCGATGTACGCCGGTGCCGTCGCGGTTCCACTCATCGTCGGCGGCGCGATGGTCGGTGCCGGGCAGATGCAGAGCAACGAAATCGTCCATCTGATCACCGCCGACCTCTTCGTCGCCGGTATCGCGACCATCCTGCAGGCGGTGGGATTCTGGCGATTCGGTGTCCGCCTTCCCCTGATGCAGGGCGTGACCTTCGCCGCGGTCGGCCCGATGATCACCATCGGACTCAACCACGGGATCACCGCCATCTACGGCTCGGTGATCGCCTGCGGTGTGTTCATGATCCTGGTGGCACCGATCGTCGGAAGACTCATCCGGTTCTTCCCACCGCTGGTCACCGGCACGATCATCCTGATCATCGGTGTCTCCCTGATGCGCGTGGCGGCCGGCTGGTTCGGCGGCGGCACCGCCAAGGGCGAGGACTTCGGCGCCCCCAAGGCCATCGCCTTCGGTTTCCTGACGCTGCTGCTGATCATCCTGATCGAACGGTTCGCCCCTGCCGCGATCAAGCGTGTGTCCATCCTGATCGGTCTGGTGATCGGCACACTCATCTCGATCCCGTTCGGCATGACCGACTGGAGCGACGTCGGTGAGAGCTCCTGGGTGGCGATCCCCGAACCGTTCTACTTCGGATTCCCGACCTTCGACGTCAGCTCGATCATCGCGATGATCATCGTCGCCCTGGTCATCATGACCGAGACCACCGGCGACATCGTGGCGGTCGGTGAGATCGTCGACAAGAAGATCACCCCGAGCAGGCTCGCCGACGGTATGCGCGCCGACGGTCTCGGCACCGTCCTCGGCGGCATCTTCAACACCTTCCCGTACACCGCTTTCGCCCAGAACGTCGGACTGGTCGCGATCACCGGCGTCAAGACCCGCCACGTCGCCACCTGTGCCGGCGGCATCCTGGTGGTGCTGGGCCTGTTGCCGAAGATGGCCGCGATCATCGAGGGCATCCCGCAGCCGGTTCTCGGTGGTGCCGGTGTGGCGCTGTTCGGCATGGTCGCCGCGAGTGGCGTGCGGACGCTGAGCAAGGTGAAGTTCAACAACACCAACATCCTGGTGGTGGCGATCTCGGTGGGCGTTGCCATGCTGACCGAAGCGAAGCTGTACTACACCTCAGACGGCGTGAACGTCTCGCTGGATCTGTACCACCAGTTCCCGGACTGGTTCCAGACCATCTTCCACTCGGGTATCTCGGCCGGTGCACTCACCGCGATCGTGTTGAACCTGCTGCTCAACACGCGCAGCACCTCACCCGACCCGGCCGACTACCACAACACCGGCGAGATCGACGTCGTCACCGCCGAGGGTCTGGCGAGTGCCGAGGGGATGTCGGGCGCCGACGGTCCGCGTGGTGGTGCCTTCGATCCGCGCGACGCACTTGCCGCGGCCGACCCGGCCACCCCGCCGGAGACGCTCAAGCTGCTCGCCGAGCACGACGCCGGACTGCATCGGTTCATCGTGACCAATCCGTCGGCACCCAGGGAACTCTGCGACTGGATCAAGGAGCAGGGCGATCCCACCGTGACACAGCTCCTCGACGTCTGGGACGACAAGACCGAGGGCCGCTTCTCCGCCCGCGGCCCGCAGTCCACGAGCTGACCCGACACCCGCCGCCTCTCCGCGCACACTGGGCGTCCATCTCGGGTGATCGTCCTCGGGATGGGCGCCCATGCGGATCGGGACGGGTGGGCCTGCGCGGGCCGGTCCGTACGGTAGCCGGTTCCGGTCGTGTTCCCGTGCCCGGTGTTCCCCGTGCCCGGTGTTCCCCGAGCCCGGTGTTCCCCGAGCCCGGTGTTTCCGTGCCCGCCACGCCCGACGCTCCTATCGTGGAGGTATGTCCCACAGCCCCCAGCCCGAAGAGCTCGATCCCGCCGTCGCCGACCCCGACATCCCCGCCGAACCGCCGCGTGCATCTGCGTTCGCGTTCGGCGATGCCACCCCGATCGGCGAGACCGACCGGATCGTGCGGGAGACCGCCGCCTATGACGCCGCACGTCACGACATCGAGGTGACGCGCGGGCACGCCGTCGGAGGCAGCGACGGCAGCACCGAAGGACAGTGATCACCCCGATCACATCCCGACATTCCCGGCGCGCCGACGCGGTTGTCCCACGCCGCCGGCCGATGGGCGTGTAGACACGTGAGGCATGGAGGTCCTCACCAGCCGTGTGTTGCTCCGGTCCGGCGATCCCGAGCGACTGCAGCACTTCTACCGCCATCAGCTTCGCCTGGCAGTGGCCCGCGAGTACCCCGGAGGGGTGGTGTTCTACGCGGGCAACGGACTGATCGAGGTGCCCGGTCACCTCACCGCGGACGTCGACGCGGCCGTCGAACCGTCGGGCGCGCTCTGGCTGCAGGTCCGCGACATCGCCGCCACCGAACGCGAACTGCGGGCGGCCCGAGTGGAGATCGCACGCGAGGCGGTGACCGAGCCCTGGGGTCTGATCGAGATGCACCTTCGCGATCCGGACGGCCGGTTGCTCATCGTGGTCGAGGTGCCCGCCACGCATCCGCTGCGTCTCGACAACCGGTGAGCCGACGACCTGCGTGCTGACGCCCGCTGTGCTGCTGCCCGGCGTGTTGCTCCCCGCTGTGCTGATACCCGGTGTGCTGCTGCCCGGTCGGGTCGGGCCGTCATGACAGACTGGACGCCATGAGCACGTGGAATGCGCCTGTGTCCGGGCCGGTGGACGCCGTCGTCGATCTCCCCGGCTCGAAGTCGATCACCAATCGCGCCCTGCTGCTGGCCGCCATCGCCGACGGCCCCTCGACCGTCACCGGCACGTTGCGCAGCCGCGACACCAATCTGATGCTGTCGGCACTCACCGACCTGGGCATCGGTGTCGATGTCGGCGACGACCCGACCACCGTGACGATCACCCCGAATCCGATGCACGGCACCGATGTCTACTGCGGACTCGCCGGTACGGTGATGCGGTTCCTGCCACCGGTCGCGGCCCTGGCCGTCGGGCGCGTCGCCTTCGACGGCGACGAGCAGGCCCGGCATCGTCCCCTGGCCACCATCCTCGACGCCCTGCGCGGCCTCGGCGTCGAGATCGACGGCGACGCCCTGCCGTTCTCGGTCACCGGCACCGGTTCGGCACGCGGGGGTGGGGTGACCGTCGACGCATCCGGGTCGTCACAGTTCGTCTCCGGGCTACTCCTCGCCGGAGCTCGCTTCGACGAGGGCATCACCGTCCGCCACGTGGGGCCGCCCGTACCGTCGATGCCGCATATCGAGATGACCATCACGATGCTCGCCACCGCGGGTGTCGTCGTCGACGTATCCACACCCGACGTGTGGCGGGTCCCGCCGACACCGATCCGGGCCGTCGACTGGGCGATCGAACCGGATCTGTCGAATGCCGCGGCCTTCCTCGCCGCCGGAGCCGCCACCGCCGGCCGGGTGAGCGTGCCGCGCTGGCCGTCGGTGACCACCCAGCCGGGTGCACAGATCGCCGACATCCTCGCCGAGATGGGGTGTGCCGTGGAACTCGTCGACGGATCACTCACCGTCACCGGCCCGGAACGGCTCAAGGGCATCGACCGCGATCTGAAGGAGATCGGCGAGCTCACCCCCACCATCGCCGCCCTCGCCGCCCTGGCCGACACCGAATCCCGGCTGACCGGCATCGCTCACCTACGCGGACACGAGACCGACCGGCTCAGGGCACTGACCACCGAGATCGGACGCCTCGGCGGAGACGCCGAGGAGATCGAGGACGGACTGATCATCCGGCCTGCGAAACTTCATGGCGGACAATGGGAATCGTATGCCGATCACCGGATGGCGACGGCCGGGGCGATCATCGGCCTGCAGGTCCCGGCGGTACTCGTCGACGATATCGAGACCACGTCGAAGACGCTGCCCGACTTCCCCGGCATGTGGCAGCAGATGATCGGTCGCCCGTGAACCGACGCGCGGAGAGCTACGACGAGTCCGACGTCCGGATCCGTCCCGGCAAGGGCAGCCGTCCGCGCACCAAGACCCGTCCCGCACACGAGAACGCCGAATCCGCGATGGTCGTGTCGGTCGATCGTGGCCGCTGGGGATGCACGCTCGGCGGCGACCCCGGCCGCCGGGTGGTGGCGATGCGTGCCCGCGAACTCGGCCGCACGCCGATCGTCGTCGGCGACGATGTGGGGGTGGTCGGCGACCTCACCGGCCGGCCGGACACCCTCGCCCGCATCGTCAAGGTGGCCGAACGCCGAACCGTGCTGCGCCGCACCGCCGATGACACAGATCCCTATGAACGGATCGTCGTCGCCAACGCCGACCGACTGCTCATCGTCACCGCGATGGCCGATCCCCCGCCCCGCACCGGCTTCGTCGAACGCGCACTGGCCGCAGCCTACGTCGGCGGGTTGGAGCCGATCCTGTGTCTCACCAAGACCGACCTCGCCTCCCCGGACGAGTTCGTCGCCGCATTCGAGGGCCTCGATCTGCCGATCGTCCACGCCGGGCGCACCGATCCCCTCGACGACGTGCTGACGCTGCTCCGCGGGCATCTGACCGCCCTGATCGGTCACTCCGGGGTGGGTAAGTCCACGCTCGTCAATCGCCTTGTGCCCGAGGCAGATCGGGCCACCGGGGTGGTATCGGGGGTGGGCAAGGGACGCCACACCTCCACCCAGTCGGTGGCATTGCCGCTGCCCGGCGACGGCGAGACCCAGCGCTCATGGGTGGTCGACACTCCGGGCATCCGCTCGTTCGGTCTGGCACATGTCGGTCCCGACGACATCATCGACGCCTTCGACGATCTGCGCGATGCCATCGAGAACTGTCCACGCGGCTGCACCCATCTGGGCCCGCCGGCCGATCCGGAGTGCGCCCTCGACGGGCTCGAAGGCCCGTCACACCGGCGGGCGATGGCCGTGCGGCACCTGTTGATCGCGGTGTCGGGGGGCACCACCGAAGAGAACCCCGAAGCCGTCCCGGAGCAGTGAACACACACCTCACCCCCGGCTCAACCAGCAAGCGGCAGTGGATGGTCGAGCCGACGTGGTGCGGGGCCGACGCGACCACACGACACAGGTCCTTGCGCTCTCGTCGGCGGTTGTGACGTTCAGCTGTTGTCGTCGGTGGTGGTGTAGTCGTAGAAGCCGTGACCGGACGCGATACCGAGCCGGCCCTTGTCGATGTAGTTCTCCTTGAGCCAGCGTCCAAGCTTCTGCTGGTCCTCGTCACCGTTGATCATGATGTTGTACGGGGTGTTCAGACCCACGATGTCGTATATCTGGAACGGACCGATCGGTGCGCCGGTGGCGATCCGCCACACGTTGTCGACGTCCTTCGGATCGGCGTAGTCGCCGGCGGCCAGCTGTGCTGCCGCCGAGAGGAACGGCACGAGAAGCGAATTCAGGACGTAGCCCGCCTTCTCCTTGTGCATCGGGATCGGGACCATGCCGATCTCGGAGGCGCAGGCGACGACCGCGTCGAACGATTCCTTGCTGGTCTCCGGGGTTCCCATGACCTCGGCGGTGTTGAACTGCCAGACCCGATTCGCGAAGTGCATGGCGAGGAAGCGGTCCACGCGACCACTCGACGGCGCGATGTCACTGGGAAGCAGGGTCGACGAGTTGGTGGCGAAGATGGTCTTCTCCGGCGCCACCGCGTTGAGCTTGGCGAAGGTGTCCTGCTTGATCGACAGCACCTCCGGTACCGCCTCGATCACGAGGTCGGCGTCGGCAGCGGCGACCGAGAGATCAGACGTGAACGAGAGATTCGAACGCGCGGCGTCGACCCTTTCCTGCGTGGCGCCGGGCACCTCGGCGAGATAGGTCTTCGCGAGCCCGTCCGCCCGCTCCTTGGCCTTGACGAGAATGTCGTCATTGATGTCGTAGGCGACAACCTTTTTGCCGCTGTACGCGGACTGGAAAGCAATCTGAGATCCGAGAACACCGGTACCGAGCACTGCAATATTGTCGATTGTCGCCATAAATCGAAGCTATCGCCGGGTCCACACCACTGTCAACCTATCCCACAGCGTTCGCCATCACACTTGTTGTCGGCAATGAAACCGATCAAATCCACCGACGCACGCGTGTCGCACATCGGGCCGGGTAGACGATCGATCTGTGCCGAATTCAGAGTTGGCCGGCCATCCCGGACATGTGCACCGATCGGTCCGCCGTCGCAGTCGAGTGACGCCGCGAGTTCAGCAGCTGTTCCGAGAACGGTGAACTTTCCAGACCTTCCATACCACCGGAATCCAGACGACTCATTCACATTCACCCGAGAACTTCCGAAGAATTCTCGAAGAATCGTCGGGTGAATTTCGGCATGTACCCAATTCTTGGAACAAGAGAACCGCGGGTCCGCCCGAAAAGGGCATCCTGTTCCGGTGGTGACGTTGCCGAGTTCGGCCGGAGGAGGTTAAGCCCGACGAGACAACAACCATCACTGCTGATTGAGCCGGGACCGAGCCCGACGAGACAACAACCATCACTGCTGATTGAGCCGGGACCGAGCCCGAAGGGCGAGGACCCGAGTCGAAATCTCTGCAGGGTACGTCGGGCGGTGACCAAGGATGCGGGATCCGCATTTGTCGAGTTCGGAGGCGCTGAATCGGGTGGCGTAGTCGGCCATGGAGTGTTCGGCGGCGGTTTTCTTGTCGAAGGGGGCGGCGAGGGGGATCTTCTTCAGCCAGGACAGGGCGATGTCGATGTGGGTGGTGCCGGCCTGGCCGGAGGCGAATACGGCCGCGAGTTCGGAGATTCGGGTTGGGTGGGTTCGCCGGTCAGGGAGCGTTCGGGTTGAACGTCCTGCATCCGGTCGAGGCAGGCTTTGCAGTCGGAGGAGTGGAGTTCGGTGTCCATGAAGGAGAAGACGGTGCGGTGTCCGCGGTCGCGGTGGATGTCTCGGTGATCATCGGGTCGCCATGGAAGGTCAACCGGTTCAACGCTTTTTCGGCGGTTCTCGCGACTTCGATCAATTCGGCGGCGGTAGTGACGGTGAGGTCGGCGCCGGCGAGTAGGTCCAAACCCTTCGGTGATCAGGGCGAGTGCTTGCGACATGCAGAATCGGGGATCGGTTGTACCGGCGTCGGTTTCGTTGGTCATCGACGCTCACCCCCCTGTCGCGTGAGGATCTGCTTATGGAACAGGTGTGGCACTACTGACGATTCTGTGGGTACCCAACGGTGCGCCTAAAGCACGCAACGCCCTGTCTCCCATGATGTTTGGTTTGCGAAGACTAAACAGAAGGAGCAAGGCGTTGCGCACGACCACTGTACTGCAGAAGCTACTGGGAGTCGAGCACCTGACGGTGCT
>NZ_JBSFRM010000047.1:0-25256 GCF_053589235.1 Gordonia sp. NPDC003376
GGCTGGTACCGCCTCGACGAACACGAACGCTCCCTCGGCGCCGCCCAGGGCCGCGAACGCGTCAAGGTCGTCGAACGCGAGGACATGCTCGCCGCCAGCAGGGTCAGACCCTTGACCCCGATCCCATGAACCCGAAGAGATGACCGGCGACCTTGCGGATCTGGATCTCCTCGGCTCCCTCGGTGATCCGGTACCGGCGATGGTGGCGATACATGTGCTCGAACGGCAGATGCCGGCTGTAGCCCATCCCGCCATGGATCTGCATGGCGCGATCGGCGGCCTCGCAGACCAGCCGGTTGGCGCGATAGTTCGACATCGACACCCGGTCCGACACGGCCATGTGTTCGGCGTGATCGAGTCGGGCCGCGGTGTCACGGATCAGCATCCGCAGCATGGTCGCCTCGGTGTGCAGTTCCACCAGCGGCCACTGGATGGCCTGCCGGGTGGCCAGCGGCTGCCCGAAGGTGACGCGTTCACGCGCGTACTCTGCGGATCGGTCGATACAGTACTGCGCTGCACCGAGGCTCGACGCGGCCTGCCGCACCCGGTTCTCGTGCACGAAGGTCTGTGCCACCTCCAGACCGCGTCCCTCCTCTCCGAGGATCACCGAATTCGGCACGCGCACATCACGAAGGCTCACATCGGCGTGGTCGGTGGGCATGTTCAACGTCCACCGGAACCCGTCGACGGAGAAGCCCGGTGCGGTGGCGGGCACGATGAACGCGGTGATCCCGCGCGCATGCCCAGGCTCCCCCGAGGTGCGGGCGAAGATGAGATCGTGTGAGGCGATGTGCATCCCGGTGTTCCACCGCTTCTCGCCGTTGAGGATCCAGTCGTCGCCGTCGCGGGTCGCGGTGGTCTCCATCCACGTGGCGTCGGACCCGTGGTCGGGTTCGGTGAGACCGAAGGCCAGCCCGCGCTCCCCCGTGATCTGATTCTCGGTGAACTCCTGCTTCTGCTCGTCGGTCCCGAACCTCCAGACCAGGTGCAGGCTCGGGAAGTTGCCGACCACCGACGACTCGTCCTGCAGGTCGTTGTGCAAACCCAGCCCGCGGTGCGCGAGATGTTCACGGATCACCGACATCTCGTGGCTGGTGGCGTCATGTCCCCCGAGTTCGGCGGGCAGATCACGCCGTAGGAAGCCTGCACGGTCGGCCCGGTCTCGCATCTCCATCAGCAACTCATGCCAGTCCGCCCTGGGTGTGCCACCCGCGTCGAAGTCGGTGCGGGCCCACTCGCGGCGATGATCGAAGAACCGCTCGTTGTCGTCCTGCGCCTGCAGCGGCACGATCTCGCGCTCGATGAACGCGTCGAGATCATCGAGCACCTGTCGTGTTGCCGCCGGAATACCACTGTCCATCCGAAATCTCCTCCATGAACGATCGTTCAGACCACGCTAGCGCGGAATCCGACGGAGAACATACGAATTCTACGAACACAGAGCATATCCACGGTGCTAGCGTGGGAATATCGCCGAAGAGATGAACAATCGATCAGAGGAGGTTTCGCGATGACGTCGTCGACCAGATCCGCGTCCCGACGGCCGGCCCAGCCCGGGAACCCCCAGGCACCGAGTTCGGTGATCCACCACTCCGACGACCCGATCGCCACGGCGATTCTCGACGCCGCCGTGGCCACCATGGCCGCCAAGGGCTATCACGGCACCTCGGTTCGCGACATCGCCACCGTCGCAGGCGTCGCATCGGGATCGATCTACACCCACTTCGGTTCCAAGCACGATCTGCTGATGCTGATCATGAACCGCGGGATGGACGGGCTGATCGCCTGCACCGAGGACGCACTCTTCCACGCCGGCACCGACCCCGCCGATCGTCTGCGCGCCATCGTCGGCGCGCACGTCCGGGTGCACGTCTCCGGTCTGCGTGAGAGCCTCCTGGGCAACTCCGAACTGCGGAGTCTCGACCCTTCCGCCCGCGAGCTGATCGTCAGCAAGCGAGATACCCAGCGCCGCATGTTCGATCGCGTGATCGTCGACGGTGTGGACCGCGGCGCCTTCCACACCGCCGATCCCATCGCGGCCTCGCGGTTCATCGTGACGGCATGCACGGCCGTCGCCACCTGGTACCGCCCGGATGGCCCGATGGGTGCGGAGGAGATCATCGAATCCCACCAGCGGATCGCCCTCGACACCGTCGGCCATCACGATCCGTCGGCTGCCCGCTGACCGCACCGGAGACCGCTGATGACGCACACCCCACCAGATCCCACCCTCGCCGACGTCCTGTCCGCACGGGTCGGCACCGCACTCGGCCGTCCGTGCACCCTCACCGGACTGCAACGGGTGACCGCCGGGGCGAGTCGCGCCACCTGGGCATTCGAGGTCACCACCGCCGACGGCGACGTGCGCGCCCTGATCCTGCGCCACGATCCGGCCGGGGCCGAACCCGATGAGATGGCCAGGGAGGCAGCAGCACTCACCGAGGCACGACGGTCCGGGGTGACGGTACCCGAGGTCCTCACCGAGAACCGCGAGACCACCGGTCCGCTCGCCGGCTCCTACCTGATCATGGCGCGGGTCGAGGGCGAGGCACTGCCGCAACGGCTGCTGCGCGACGACGCATACGCCGCGATCCGCCCCCGACTGCCCTATCTGATGGGCCGCGAACTCGCGCGGATTCACCTGATGGAACCGTCGGCGTTCACCGATGCCGGTGCCGGCGTGGGCCTGCCGTTCGACGATCCGCTGGAGGAGATCTACGGCCGGTATGTCACCACCATGACGCCACGGCCGATCCTCGACGCGGCATTCCGCCGGCTGGCGGCCACCCGGCCGTCGACCGAACGGATCACCGTGGTGCACGGCGACTTCCGCAACGGCAACCTGCTGATCTCACCCGACGGCATCGAGGCCGTCCTCGACTGGGAGCTGGTCCACCTCGGCGATCCGATGGAAGACCTGGGGTGGTTGTGTTGCCGCACCTGGCGGTTCGGCTCCCGCGAGCCGGTCGGCGGGTTCGGCTCCCGGGACGAGCTCTTCCGCGGCTACACCGACGAGAGCGGTATCGTCCCCGACCCCGCCACCGTCGACTGGTGGGAGCTGTTCGCAACCGTCCGCTGGGCCGTCATCTGCCAGATGCAAGCCGATCGCGGCGACGAGCCCGGCACCGACAACACCATGGAACTCCTCGCCATCGGGCGTCGGATCGCCGAGTGCGAGCACGATCTGCTCGAGCTTCTCGGATGGCAGCCATACGCGCTGAACCTCGACGACCCCACCGAACCGGCCACCGACCTGTTCGACATCCCGACATCGGCGGACCTGATCTCGGGGGTCAGGGACTTCCTCCGCACCACCGCATCCGACGACCCGACCGTCGCCTATCGCACCAAGGTCGCCGGACACATCCTCGGGATCTGTTCGCGCGAGGCGGAGTTCGGCGACACCCTCCGGGCACAGCATCGGGAGCTGTTGCAGCGTAAAGGTTATCGGGACGATGCCGACCTGGCCCTACAGATCCGCGGGGATGCCGCCGACGTCGACGACCCGACGATCCGCGCGGTGATCACCCACGCGATCGCGGCCCGGCTTGTGGTGGCGAATCCGCGCCACCACCAGTCCCCACCCCGCGTCCCCACCGGTCCGGATGAGGCCGATCACACACGTCCTCGGTGATCACGTCCGCGAAGTCCGCGGCGCTCCACCCTGATTCGTGATCGAAGGTTGCCACCGCCCGAGGATGCGACCACACCGACAGCTCGGAGCCGTCGAACGACAGGCACTGTCCGTGGACGTGCGCCGATTCCGGTCCCGCCAGGTAGCCGACGATGGGTGCGACCGACTCGGGTGGCGGGAAGCCGAGTTCGTGGTGGACGTCGTTCCCGGTGGTGAAGACCCCGGTCATGTCCGTCGCCGCCACCGGTGCAAGGCAGTTGACGGCGATACCGTGCCGGTGGAGTTCGAGGTCCATCACCCGGGTGAGACCGACGATGCCCGCCTTGGCCGCGGCATAGTTGGCCTGGCCGAACATCCCGAACAGGCCCGCGCCCGAGGTGACGTTGACGATCCTGCCGCCGCCACCGGAACGCATGACGCCTGCCGCGGCCGAACTGCACGAGAACGTTCCGCGCAGATGCACCGCGACCACCTCGTCGAATTCCGCGACGGTCATCCTGGAAAACGACCGGTCCCGCGTGATCCCGGCGTTGTTGACCAGGACGTCGATCGAGCCGAACTCGTCGGTACACAGCGTGATCAGGTCGCGGCAGAACTCGTCCTCGGCGACACTGCCGGCCAGCCCGACGACGGTGGCGCCGCTCGCCCGCATCTCCGCGACCGCCCGCTCGGTGGACTCGCGGCTCGTGCCGCACACGACCACCGCCGCCCCGTCGGCGGCCAACGCCTCGGCGAATGCCCGGCCCAGTCCGCGGGTCGAGCCGGTGACGACCGCGGCGACCCCATCGAGTCGCCGCGGTCGGACATCAACGGTCACGCCGAGGTCTCGAGTCGTCATGTGCGTTCCCTCCTCTTTCCCGGTGCGCTTCATCCACTCGGCGTCTACGTCCGGGGCATCGCCGGTCCTGGTGTCTCGTAAAGCTCCTTGAGCTTGTTCTTCTGCAGCTTTCCGGTGGGTGTGCGCGGTAGTTCGTCGACGAAGTCGACGGTCTTCGGCACCTTGTAATGGGCGATGCGCTCCCGGACGTAGGCGACCAGTTCGACGCCGGTGGCCCCGTCGACGACCACCCCGTCCTCGAGCTGGACCACCGCCTTGACCTGTTCCCCCATCTCGGGGTCGGGAACGCCGATCACGGCGACATCGAACACCTTGGGGTGCAATGCCAGTACATCCTCGATCTCCTGCGGGTAGATGTTCACCCCGCCGGAGATGATCATGAACGCCTTCCGGTCGGTGAGATACAGATAGCCGTCGTCGTCGAGGTATCCGACGTCACCCACTGCAGTCCACGTCGGATGGTCGGGATGCTGTGCGGCAGCTGTTTTCGTCGGGTCGCCGTGGTAGGTGAAGGGCAACTCGTCACGTTCGAAGTAGATCGTCCCGATCTCACCGACGGGGAGGTCGTGGCCGGCGTCGTCGCAGATGTGGGCGATTCCCATGACGCTCTTGCCCACTGAGCCCGGCCGCTCGAGCCACTGCGGCGAGGTGATGTACGTGAAGCCGTTGGCCTCGGTCGCACTGTAGTACTCGAACAGGATCGGCCCCAACCAGTCGATCATGGCGTGTTTGACGTCGATCGGGCACGGTGCCGCGGCGTGGACCATGACCCGCAACGACGACAGGTCGTGGCGTTGCCGGACCTCGGTGGGCAGCTTCAGAAGCCGGATGAACATGGTCGGAACCATCTGGATGGCCGTGACCCGATACGTCTCGATCTGGGCGAGAGTCTGCTCGGGATCGAATCGTCGGGCGAGCACGACGGTCCCGCCCCGCGCGAGGATTCCGGCGCACCACCCCAGCGGGGCCGCGTGGTAGATCGGGGCCACCGACAAGTACACGTCGTCCTCGCCCAGGCCGAAGAAGGCATCGAGGAGGGCATAGAAGGGTTCACCGGGTTCGTCCACCTGACGATCCGGCAATGGCGGTTTGATCCCCTTCGGAAACCCGGTGGTGCCGGAGGAATACAGCATCATCGCGCCGCACGGCTGATCGGTCAACGGGGCCGCTGCGGTCGCCACTGCGTCCTCGTACGAGTCGAATCCTGTGACGGCACCCCCGAATGCCAACCGGAGTCCGACACGCTCGGTGAGACCGATGACCTCCGCTGCGAGATCGGCGAGATCCCCTGCCACGATCAGCGCGGAGGCGCCACTGTCGTTGACGATGTAGGCGATGTCGGCCGGTGTCAGATGCCGGTTGACCGCGGTGATGTACATCCCGGCGCGGCGGGTCGCCCAGTAGACCTCCATCACCTCGACGGAGTTCGTCGACAGCACCGCCACCGTGTCACCGCGGCGCAGTCCGGCATCGTGCAGCACGCGGGCGAGTGCGGCGGAGTCGTCCTCGAGTTGCCGGTAGGTCAGGATGCGACCGGTTTCGGCGACGATGATCGCAGCCTTGTCGGGGTTCGTGCGTGCGGTGGTTCCCGGATACATGGCGGTCCTCTCGGATCGTGCAGGTGGTCAGCGTGGTTCGGGTGAGGTGGTGTGGAGAACGGCGCTCAGACGGGTTCCGGGCTCCGCCGGTCCGACGCCGAGCTCGGCGTCGATGAACGCCAGCGTGCGTCCGATCCGGCGAGGCCGGACCGAGATTGTCAGCGGGCCGGCATCGGCCGGGAGTGCCCGGAGGTATTCCACCGCGACGTGGGTCAGGGCCCGACCGGTACCGATACGGGCCACGATGAGCGCTTCGACGGCCGCACACAGGATGGCGGCCTGGACGCCGCCGTGGACCACACCGGACGGATTCATATGTTGCGGAACGACTTCGAGGGTTCCGGTCCCGGAGTCGGTGTCGAGCTCGATGCCGAGCAGCCCGGTCAGCGAGGGCACGTGCGACACCTCTCCGTTCCCGGTACTCGCGTACGGATCCGGGACCCCACCGGAGTCCAGGACAAAGGTGCCCATTCCCGTGCCCACGAGAACTCCTGTTGTACTGCGAATCTCACAGGTACTTGTGCCCAAGACGCCGTGGGCGAGCGCCGACCGTCCCACACCCCGGACCAGATCGGAGCCGGCGAGCGCACCCGGATCGACATCGAGGTCGATACGGGATGTCACACAGCCGGCACCGTTGGTCACCGTGGCCCGTGCGAGGAGCAGATCGACCATCGGCATGAGCCATCCGGGGTTCGCCTCCCCGGGCGGGGTGAGGCAATCTGCGGCGACGCCGCCGGGGACCTGTCCGAGCAGCCGTACGCCGAACAGTTCGTCGGGCGCACAGGTGGGGCCCACAGTGCGTATGCCGGCGATATCGGTCATCACCGCGATGTCCTCGTCGAATCGCCCTCGCGCAGCGGCATCGACACGGTATGTCGCGGTCACACCCGGCTTCCCGGTCCGTTGACATGCGCATCGGTCTCGGTGGCGATGTCTGCCGACTCCGCCAGCCGGAACTTCTGGATCTTGCCCGATGCGGTGGTCGGAATATTCTCCACGACATGCCATTCCACGGGGAACTTGGCTCGGGCCAGCTTCAGGCGGTCCAGGTGTTCGAGGTAGGGCTGCGCACCGTTCCAGACCACGTCGTCCACGAGCGTGATCCACGCGCCGACGGCCTCTCCGAACCGCGGATCGGCGACGGCGGTCACCGCGGCCCGACTGATGTCGGGGTGCGACATGAGCGCCGATTCGATGTCCTGCGTGGAGAACTTCTCACCTCCCCGGTTGACGATGTCCTTGGATCGCCCCGTCATCTGCACCCAGCCGTCGCGGACCCGCCCGACATCTCCGGGATAGAACCAACCGTCGGCATCGATCTGCGCTGCGGTCACGACCGGATCGGTGTAGCCGTCGAACAACTGCGGTCCACGAATCCGGAGCTCGCCGATCGCACCTGCCGGCAGCACCTGACGGTCGGCGTCGACAGCCTCGATCTCCATGCCCGGCAGGAGCCGGCCATCCCACTCGGCTCGTCGTTCGAGAGGATCGGAACCATCTGCGGCGGTGCAGATTCCCGCGGTCTCGGTCATACCGTAGTTCCGTGTGGCACTGACTCCCACTTCCTGCGCCTCACGGATGAGTGTTGCCGGAATGGTGCTGCCCGCACAGAGATACTGATCGAGCCGATGCCCGGCACCGGCACCCCGCCGGTACCGGTCGATGAGTTCCTGCAAGAAGATCGTGGCACCCATCATGGTGGTGACACCTTCACGCTCGATGAGCTCGACGGCATCGTCGGCATGCCAGCCGGGCATGATCACCGAGCGTGCGCCGAGATAGGCAGGCAGGATGAGTCCGGCCACGAAACCACCGAGGTGCGACAACGGCGTCGCAGCCGCCAGTACCGTGGTCTCGTCGAGATCCATCGCATCGGCGAAGTTCCGGACATGGGCGATCAGCGCACGTGAACTCAGCAGCGCCCCTTTGGGAGCCGACGTGGTCCCCGAGGTGTAGAGGATCAGTGCAGGCTCGTGGGGTGCGAGTGGTTCGGGCAACGCCACCACATCCGTTGCCGACATCGGCGGTACCTCCGTCCAACCGACGCGCGCCCCGCCGACCGAGAACTTGACCTTCGGTGTATGCCCGATCGCCTCGAGCGCGGCGTCGATCTCGCGCGACGGCTCGCGGTTCCCCATGGCGTGGGCGACGGCCACAACCGTCGGCCGCGCGTCGGCCAGGATCTGCGCGCTCTCGTGTTCCCGGTAGATCGGGACCACGGGGACGTTGACCGCGCCGATCCGGAACGCCGCGACCTGCAGGACCAGGGCTTCGAGACAGTTGGGCAGCTGAACGAGGACACGATCACCGCGCTTCACGCCACTTTCCACCATCACCGACGCCGCGACATCGACCCATCGGGCGAACTGACCGTAGGTCAGTCGATGCTCGTTGAAGGAGAACAGCTCCCGGTCAGGAAACCGTGCGGCCTGATGCCCGATGAGATCGCCGATGCGTTCGTCTGCCCACAGTCCGAGCTGCGCATACCGCTCGGCACGCGTGGCGGTGTTGGTCATCTATACCCTCCGGGGATGGTGTGTCGTATGCAACAAACTGTACATTCTGTTCGACTAGTTGTGAAGGGAAACCAAGACACGATGTACGCTTTGCCTACGGGCCCCGTCGTCGGGCCGGACTCACATCCGAGATCAGATTCACTGAACAGCAAGGAAATGCACATGTCGAAGTACGAATTCCTGCTCACCTCCATCGAGGACGGCGTGGGAATCATGCAGCTGAATCACCCGGAGAAGCGCAATGCACTCGGCTGGGAGCTGCATCACGAGATCATCGCCGCGCTCGACGAGTGGGCATACGACGACGAGGTCGCCGCGGTCCTGATCATCGGCAACGAGGACTACTTCTGCGCCGGATGGGCACTCGACGTCCTGCAGGGCACCGACGGTGCGGACCGGACCAGGTTCACCGACCTCGCCCTGCAACTCATGGTCGCGATCTACGACTACCGTAAGCCGACCGTCGCGGCCGTGGCCGGCGTCGCCCCCGGATACGGGATGGACGTGGCCAACATGTGTGACATCACGATCGCCTCCCGGACCGCATCCTTCGGATCCACCCAGGTGAAGTATGCGATGAACGGCTTTTACCACGGGATTCTGAGCAAGACGAACACCCAACGCGCCCGACGCATGTTGTTCACCGGCGATCCGATCTCGGCCGAGGAGGCGCAGCGATGTGGCCTCGTCGACGAGCTGGTCGAACCCGGCACCCTCCGGGAGTCGGCGTTGCGGCTGGCCAAGCAGATCGCGGAGAACGGCTCCGAGCTGACCACGGTGCTGAAGGAGGTGGCCTTGCGCGCGCAGAACATGGATCACATCGGCGCGACGGCTTACGAGTTGCGGGTCACCCACGATCTCGTCCAGCGCGGCCTGTTCGCCCGGCAGATCGCCACCGGACTCGATCGACTGAAGTCGGGCAGCAGCCGCGCCACCGAACGCACCGCCCGCTGAGCAGAACGACCAACCACCTCAGAGGCGCCTCAAACACCGTCGATCAGTTGATGATCGAGCCAGGACTCCTCTTGCTGATCGAGCCGGGACCGAGCGAAGCGAGGACCCCCCGAACGATGATTGAGCCGGGACCGAGCATCGCGAGGACCCCCCGAACGATGATTGAGCCGGGACCGAGCATCGCGAGGACCCGAGTCGAAATCACCGCAGCCTGCATCGGATGCGTAACCACCTCAGAGGTGAATCAACCATCAACTCGGCGTATCCGATTGAGCCGGGACCGAGCGAAGCGAGGACCCCCCCCCGAACGATGATTGAGCCGGGACCGAGCATCGCGAGGACCCGAGTCGACATCTCCGCAGCCAACGTTGGACGGCAACCACCTCCGACGTGGTCGCGTTGGCGAGCTCGGCCGCCAGAGGTTTCGACACGACTCGTCGCTACGCTCCTCGTCGGCTCAACCACCAACTCGGCGTTACTGATTGACACGGCACCCCTCTTGATGATTGAGCCGGGACCGAGCATCGCGAGGACCCGAGTCGAAATCACCGCAGCCTGCATCGGATGCGTAACCACCTCAGAGGTGAATCAACCATCAACTCGGCGTAGCCGATTGAGCCGGGACCGAGCGAAGCGAGGACCCCCCCCCGAACGATGATTGAGCCGGGACCGAGCATCGCGAGGACCCGAGTCGACATCACCGCAGCCAACGTTGGACGGCAACCACCTCCGACGTGGTCACGTTGGCAAGCTCGGCCGCCAGAGGTTTCGACACGACTCGTCGCTACGCTCCTCACCGGCTCAACCACCAACTCGGCGTTACTGATTGACACGGCACCCCTCTTGATGATTGAGCCGGGACCGAGCATCGCGAGGACCCGAGTCGACATCTCCGCAGCCAACGTTGGACGGCAACCACCTCCGACGTGGTCGCGTTGGCGAGCTCGGCCGCCAGAGGTTTCGACACGACTCGTCGCTACGCTCCTCACCGGCTCAACCACCAACTCGGCGTTACTGATTGACACGGCACCCCTCTTGATGATTGAGCCGGGACCGAGCATCGCGAGGACCCGAGTCGACATCACCGCAGCCAACGTTGGACGGCAACCACCTCCGAGGTGGTCACGTTGACGAGCTCGGCCGACAGAGGTTTCGACACGACTCGTCGCTGCGCTCCTCGTCGGCTCAACCACCAACAGCCGCGACCGAGCATCGCGAGGACCCGAGTCGACATCTCCGCAGCCAACGTTGGACGGCAACCACCTCCGAGGTGGTCACGTTGACGAGCTCGGCCGACAGAGGTTTCGACCCACACCAGATCCGCGGGCGCGACGGCGCGTAGGACGACGCCGAGTTCGACCGCCTCTCGTCCGTCTGTTTCCCGGCCGGCGTGGTGACGGTCGGGGCGATCCAGCGCGATCACCCGGACGGCTCCGGCGCCGGTCACGGTGATGGTCGTGGGGCCGTCGGCTGTGTCCATGGGTTCCTCCGCCACCACAATAGAGACAAAACGTGATGTTCGACTCAATTCATCGTACGCGCTGTTCGATTATCACGAGCGCGTGGACAACGTAGGGTGTAGGCACATCAATGAACAGCGACGTGGTTGAGGAACGATTGGATGGCCGGACAGACCAAGGGCGCAGCACGGACCCCCGGGCGCGAGCGTCAGCGCGCAGCCACCGTGCGACGCGCCACCGATGCCGCGGAGGGACTCCTCAACGACGGTGTCGCCTTTTCCGAACTCAGTGTCGAACAGGTCATCTCACGAGCGGGTATCGCCCGCTCGACGTTCTACTCGCATTTCGACGATCTCGGACATCTGCTCCGCGCGTTGGGTGAGGACGTCGTCACCGACATCATCGGTGCGGCCCGCCTGTGGATGGGACTCGACGACGCACCCACACGGGAACAACTACGGGATGCGCTCGAGGCGGTGATCAGCACCTACCGACGGCGCGAGAAGCTCCTCGCCGCACTCGCCGAGGCCTCCACCACCGACCCCGTCGTCCGCGAGGAGTTCCACCAACTCTTCGCCGCCGGCCTCGCCGAGGTCGCCAAACACATCCGGCACGGACAGGACTCCGGCACCATCCGAGCCGAGGTGGATCCGGAACCCACTGCCGGATGGTTGGTTTGGATGATCGAGCGTGGCCTGTATCAGCAGATCCGAGTTGCCAAGCCGCGCATGGTCGGCCGCCACGTAGACGCGCTCACCGACATCATCTGGCAGACGTTGTACAACGTGTGACCTCGGTGATCGACTGCTGATCGACCCACTTACCCGATCCCGACCAGTTCCTCCGACGCTCGCCACAGACCGTCGATGAGTTCGGGCTTGCTCGCCTGCCGGTTCTCCCGGCCGTTGGCGGTGAATCGGCTGAAGTACACGCCGTTGATCTCCGGGTCGGCACCGCGGTTGGCCAACGCGATCAGCGGTGCTGCGCCCTGTTCGGGGGTGATGGTGCCGACCCGTTTGAGCGGTGACCGGTACAGTAGACCGACGAGAACCGAATCGCGACCGAATCTGGTCGCGGCGGGTCCGGGATGTACTGCGGCCGAGATGATCCCGTCATCAGACCAACGTTCGGCGATACCTCTCGTGAACAGGATGTTCTCCAGCTTGCCCGTTCCGTAGCACCGTAACTCCCACTGTCGGCGGCGGGCGAAGTCCAGGTCGTCGAGGTCGACGCTGCCCACGAGGTTGCCGATGCTCGCGGTGTTGAGCACCAGCGCACCTGGCGCCGCCGCGAGGCGCGGGCGGAGCAGATTGGTGAGCAGGAAGCCGCCCAGATGATTGATCTGGAAGTTCGGCTCATGGCCGTCGGCGGTCTTCCGACCAGGGTCGAAGGTGCCACCCGCGTTGTTCATCAACACGTCGATGTGCTGCACACGCTCACCGATCTGTTCGGCGAGTGTGCGCACGTCATCGAGTCTCGCGTAGTCGGCGGTGAACGCGGTGGCACCGGTCTCCGCGGCGATCGCCTCGGTCTTCTCCGCCGAGCGCCCGACGACGATGAGATCGGTCCCCTCGCCGGCGAGTTCTCGAGCCGCCACGGCACCGATGCCGTCGCTGGCCCCCGTGATCACCACTGTGCGCGTCGTTGTCATCCAGAGTGTCCCCTCGTCTCGGCATTACCCGTCCATCATCCGCGCCGCGGCACCGTCCGGCACGATGATCGCCGTATCCGGGTCGAGGGTGACCGTCGTGATCAGGACCCGGGTTCGGTGCGGCGCTCGTCCACGACGAACAGGACGAGCGTGACCGCGAGAGACGCCGCGGGTATCCAGGCCGCCCGTACCCCCAGCGCGTGTGAGGCGAACGCACCGATCACCGCACCGACGGCAAAGATGCCCACCACACCGGAATACACACGGAATGCATTTCGGGACAATGGATCTCGTTCGATGATCGTGGTGTATCCCGCCTCCACCAGGCGCATGAGATTGCCCGTCGTCGCCACCGAGACATAGTTGAGGTCGCCGATACTTCGAAACAGCTCGATCTGTATCGCGGCGAGAAACGAGATCGGGATGGTCGCGATCCACTCCGGCGCCGTGGCGGGGACAAAACCCACGCCGAGCAGAATCAGCGCGAGCACGCCCATCGTCGCACGGATCGGATGGGGCAGGATCCCGTCGAGTCGCCCCGTCTTGACGTGCACCGCGACACCCACGCCCAAGACGAAGGCGATGATCGGCCACAGATGTCCCAGCGCCTGATGCCAGTGCCGCCCGGCGAGGTCTATCCCGAAGAAGATGACGTTGCCGGTCTGCGCGTTCGCGAACACCCCACCGCGGACCAGAAAGGTGTAGCTGTCGAGGAATCCGCTCGCGCAGGTGAGCAACAGCGCGAACCGCAACGACGCGGATGTCTGCATCAGATCCTTCCCCCGACCGAGGTCATGGTGGTGTTCCCGGTGCGTCCCTCATGCCGTCCGCTGCAATACCAGCGCGACCTCACCGACCTTCCCCATCACGGCCAGTGCGTGATCCACGTCGTCGACGGTGGTGGCGTTGAAGATGATGGTGAAGGCGAGGTCGCGCCCCGATTCGGTGGTCATGTATCCCGAATATGATTGCGCCGCATAGAAGAGCGTGCCCATCGTCGGATAGCCGACGATGCGCGATCCGGTCTTCGCCCGGATCTTTCCCTGCGCAGAAGTGCCCTTGCCGAGGGAGGCGAGGGAGCCGTCGACCCCGGCCACCGGAAACGCATCTCGCATCAGGTCTCCCGTGGGCGTGCCGTGGATTCCGCGGAGGAACTCCACCTGTCCGCGTGCGCTGGTGCGGTTGTAGTCGATGCTCCCGGCCGGATCGAAGATGAACACCGATCCCGTGGGCGAGCCGACCTGGGTGATGTTGTCCACCACCGCCCGGACACCCGCGACGCAGTCGGTACCGTTGCGCGCCACGGCGATCAGGCAGGCGAACAGATCGGCGCCGCGGTTGTAGCTGACCTTCTGGACCACGGTGACCCGCTCCCGCGTGGTGGCCGACTCCCACGCCGCGAGCGGGGACTGCGGATAGGTCTCCCGACCTGGAAGCCGCGCGTCGGGGTTGGTCGGGGCCGAACCCGCCACCCGCACCCGGGCATCGGTGAGTACCTCGATGAAGGCGCGCCGGGCGAAGTCCACCGGATCGTCGATCTCGGTGTTACGGACGCTCACCCCGGCGCCCGACCCGATGGATCCGGTGACCCGGAACGCACCGGGGCCGGTCTGCGTCACGTCGATGTCGACGTCGTCCCCCTCGACGGTGCGCGCCTGGTTGTCGACGGAGACGAACCGTAGACCCGGGATCAGCCGCAGCGCCGGCGGCTCTCCCACCGCACCCGGGGTGAGCACCACATCCAGGACGTTCTCGTTCACCCAGATGCTGTCGATCCGGCCGTCCGGCCAGTCCAGGACGGGTTCGAAGTAGCGGTTGTCGACGATCACGTCCCCGGTGACCGTGGTGACCTGACCGGCCACCTGCCGCGCCAGGGCCCGCAGAGCGGCGAGCGGATCACCGTGTGGCAGTTCGACCGGGAGCAGACCGGTGTTGGCCTCGTTGTGATCGAAGCCCGTGAATTCGAGCTCCTTGCCGGCGCGGTCCCGCAGTCCGAAGCTGTAGTCGCCACGTCCGACGAGGACGAGATCCCCGGCGAGGGTACCGTCGGCCACCGCTCCCACGCCGTGGACCGGTGTGGTGATCCGGGAATCGGCGCCGAGCACCTCGAGTGCGGTACCGGTGGTGAAGGTCTTCTGGATCGACCCGGGGACCAGCGGTGCCGTCGGGTTGAGTTCATAGACGGTATCACCGGAGTCGACGTCCACCGCCTGGATGCTCCAGGCCCCCTCGGTGAACGGCTCGGCGGAGACCACCTTGCCGATCTCGGTGGCGACATCGTCGGGGGCGGTGGAAGCCGAGCATCCGGCGAGGGCGAGTCCCAGGACCAGCGCGATGATCAGCGACTGCGGCGTCGATGGGCGACGAAGCATGGGTGACTCCATTCCAGGTCCGAGCCCGCAGCCCACACCTCCCGCGATGCTAAGGCGACGAGTACCCGACCGCCCGGCAGAACGCAGGATTCGACTCCGACCACCGGTCGATCTCGCCGGTCGATCACCGCAGGCACCCGCCGTCGACGGGTGCGTCCGGTCCCTGGACTCAGGCGGTGATCCCGTAGCTCTTGAGCTTGCGGTACAGCGTCGACCGCGACATGCCCACCTCGGTGGCCGCCGCGACCCGGTTGCCCCCGTTGTTCTGCAGTGCCGCGACGATCATGTCGCGCTCGGCGTTCTCCAGCGGGGTCAGCGTGCGGGACGACACCGTGTGGCAGTAGGCGGGCAGGTCGGTCGCCTGGATCTCACCCGCCGGACGCCGGTGCAGCGCGTGGTTCAGCGCTTCCCGAAGCTGAGAGATGTTGCGCGGCCACGAGTAGTGCGTGATGATCCGCCACGCCTCCGGACTGAACCGGACGCTGCGTCCGCCGGCGAGCTCCGCCGACAACGCGGACACGATGGCGTGGAGATCATCGGTCCGGCACCGCAGTGGTGGTACCGCGATCGACCCGTCGAAGTGGGAGAGCAACTGCCGGAACGGAAGATGCGAGTCGAGCGCCGAGTCCGACAACGTCGCGAGGACCCACACCGGGCCGTCGACCGCACCGATCCGGGTGAACAGTGCGTCGAGGCGTTCGACACCGCCGGTGGAACACTGATCGATGTTCCGCACGATCACCAGGGTCGGCTCCTCGACCTCGTCCACCAGCGGCGGCACATCGGCTGCCCGGTCATCACCGTCGAACTGGGTGGCATCGATGACGACGCTGCGGGCGCCGGAATACAGGGAATGGAACAGTTCGCCGGCGAGCGTGAACTTCCCGGTCCCGGTCTCGCCCATCACCACGACGGGCCGCCGGTGCTCGAGCGCACTGCGCAGGTCGTCGCAGGCGCGCTGCCATGCCGGTGCCCGGCCGGCGACCACGGAAGTGTGCTTCCGGCCCAGGTCACCGGCCAATGCCGTCGTCGCCGCCGTGGCCACCCCGGCGCTCGGGAGCCGTTGCACCCCGAACCCCTGTGCGGCGACCGGGCGTGGTTGTCCGCGCGAGATCACCTCGGCGGTCACCACCATGCCGACCACGGCACTGCCGATCTCGATGCGGGTACCGCGGATGTGCACCAATCGTCCGCCCGGCAGCGCCATCGTGTCGCTGGTGTGACCGTTGCGACTCATCAAAAAGGTGGCGTGCTCACGGATGGAGCGTTGCTCGTCGGCATCGAATCCGTTCTGCGCGTTCGCGTTCGCCATGAACACCGCGTCACCGAAGGCGAACACCGCATGCCGGCCCGAGCGCGCCGACGCCCGCAGGTAGGTCGTGAAGATCGCCTGCTGCGCCTGGCTCCGATCCATCAGCAGGTTGTTGCCGATGTCCTTGGCAGCGCTCTTGACCACGGCGTGCATCGCCGGACTCCACGTCGTGGTGAGCGTCGAGATGTCGAGGATGCCCTCCACCCGACCGGTGACCGGGTCGATGATCGGTGAACCGGTGCAGGCGAACGGTTGGAGTTGTTCGGTGAAATGCTCGGGCCCGATGACGCTGATCGGCCGGCCGGCCTCCAGGACGGTGCCGATGCCGTTGGTGCCCACCGTGTTCTCCGCGTAACGGAACCCGGGCGCCAGTTCGACGCGGTCGAGCAGCCTGCCGACGGCCGGTGAGACGTCGATGCGTCGCACGATGCGCGCCCGGCTGTCGGTCAGCGCCACCACCAGGGGCATCTCGACGATGTCGCTGATCAGCTGGTCGAGTACCGGTTGCGCACAGCGGTGCAGCAGCGATCCGGTGTCGATGTCGTCGGTGTACTCGCTGCGCGGTGCCATCACGTCCACGCCGGCCTTGTGGCTGCGTTCCCACGAGGCGACCACGGTGTCGGGGACACCGGCCGCGCCCTGGACCCCGGAATCCAGGAAGTCCGCGCGGGCCGCCGCCACCCTCAACAACCGGTTCGCACTGTTGGGCATCGTCGCTCCTCACCCGGGCCGGGCACTCGTTTCGGTCCTCGACCCATCGTGGATGAGGCCCAAGTCATAGTCCAGCGCGAATGTGTCCGATCTTGACACACCTCGAGTGACTGAGACCACACCAGAGTGAGAGATCGATGTGGCGCACGCCACTCGACCCCTCCCCATCCACTGGCGACGAACGGACCGGTATGGACACACTCATCAACATCGACAACGGGGGCACGCTCACCGACATCTGCGTGTGGGACGGCTCCTCGATCAGCTTCACCAAGACCCTCACCACCCCGCATGACCTGTCGGAATGCCTGTTCACGGGCATCGAGAAGGCCTCGGAGAAGCTGTACGGAAGCGCCGACACCACTCGTCTGCTGCATCAGGCGCAGCACATCCGCTACTCCACCACGCAGGGCACCAATGCGCTGGTCGAGCGACGTGGACCGATGATCGGCGTGATCACCACCGTCGACGGTCTCGCCGGACAGATGCAGCGCAACGACGCCCAGACCAAGCTGTTCGACGGTCTGATCGGCGACCGTGTGCTGACCGTCGACGCCCACGCCGACTCCCTCGACTTCGACATCGTGCAACTGGTCAACCGGCTGACCACGCAGGGCGCCGCCCGCGTCGTGGTGGTCGGTGACGACACCGAGGTGGAGCGCACGCTGCGCAATGTGCTGCTGCGACGCTTCCCGCGGCATCTGCTCGGGTCGGTGCCGCTGATCTACAGCTGGGAGCTGGCCGGCGACCGCGACGACGCCCGCCGCGCCTGGTCCTGCGTGATCAACTCCTTCCTTCACCCGACCATGGAGCGATTCCTCTACGGTGCCGAGCGTCGGCTCAAGGAATACAAGGTGGCCAACCCGCTGCTGGTGTACCGCAACGACGGCGCCTCCTCCCGCGTGGCCAAGTCGGTGGCGCTCAAGACGTACTCGTCAGGACCGCGCGGCGGACTCGAGGGCACCGCGGCGTTGGCCCGCGTGTACGGCCTGCCGCACGCGCTGATGATGGACATCGGCGGCACCACCACCGACGTCGGTATGGTCCGCGACAGTGAGGTCGCCGTCCTCGACCGCGGCGCCATCGAGGGTGTCGACATCTCCTATGAGATGAGCGACGTGCGCTCGACCGGTGTCGGCGGGTCGTCGGTGATCGCGGTGACCGACGGCACCATCACCGTCGGCCCCCAGTCGGTCGGTGCCGCGCCCGGACCCGCGTGCTTCGGTTTCGGCGGCAAACAGGCCACCATCACCGACGTCAACCTGCTGCTCGGGGTGCTCGACGCCGACACCTACCTGGACGGGACCTTCACCCTCGACGCCGAGCGGTCGCGCGCGGTGATCACCGAGACCATCGCCGAGCCGCTCGGGATCGGCCTGGACGAGGCCCTGATCCGGATGGAGCAGGCGTTCTTCACCGCACTGGCACAGTCGTTCTCGTCGTGGGTCGAATCCGACACCACCCTGCTCGCCTTCGGTGGTGCCGGCCCGATGAGTGCCGCCGGTGCCGCGCGCCGGGCCGGTGTGCGCCAGGTACTGATCCCGCGCACCGCCGCGGTCTTCTCCGCCTTCGGGATCGCGTTCTCCGATGTCGGCAAGACCTATGAGGTGGTGATCGACGAGACCACCGCCGACGCGGCGCTGGCGACCCACAACGATCTGCTCGCCCGCGCCGAGCGGGACATGTTCCAGGAGGGCTACTCGCTGCGCGCCTGCGAGACCCGGTGGCAGCTGGTCCTCGAGAGCACCGACAGCGGATCCCGCTCACGGGTGCCGTATGCCCCGGGAGACGACGTCGACTACCCCGGTCACACGCTCACCCTGGAACTCACCACCGTCGCGCCGCTTCCGCATCCCGAGCTCGGGACACAGGAATCTGTCACCGAGACACCGGCCCCGGCGAGCGGGACCCGTCGGGTCCGGTCGGCCGCCGATACCGTCGACGAGGTGCCGGTGCACGTGCTCGAGGAGCTCTCCCCCGGACACAGCGGTTCCGGGCCGGCCATCATCGAGGGCCCGTTCTTCACCGCCCGCGTCCTACCCGGCTGGCATTTCCGGGTCACCTCGGCCGGCGACCTGCTGCTCACCGACGTCGGCTGACCCACCCCGAACCGACTGTCCCCCACTCCCGTACGAAAGGAGGGACTCCGATGCGAGTCCCGATGACCGAATACCTCCTGATCGACCTCGACACCGAACGCTGGGTGTGCCGCGTCTGCACCCAGGACATGGGCTCGGCCCACGACAACTACAAGCCGGGAACGCTGGTGTACGACCGGGATCCCCGCGAGATCCACCAGCCGATCATCGACCCGGAGCGCTACGAGTACACCTTCAGCCCCGATCCCACCTACTGCCGCATCGTGGAGTACTACTGCCCCGGATGCGCCACCCAGATCGAGGTGGAGTACCTCCCGCCGGGCCATCCGCCGGCCAACGACATCCAGGTCGACGTCGCCGCGCTGCGGCGGCAGTGGGCCGAGCGTGGTCTCGACGCCGAGGAGGTCTTCAACTACGGCCCCGGCGAGGACGCCCAGGCCTACACCGCGGCACTCAAGGCCGCCGGCCAGATCCGTTGACCCGCCCCCACCACACGATCATCTCTCGGGAGAACCCATGAAACGCATCTCCGTTGACATCGGCGGAACCTTCACCGACTGCTTCTTCGTCTGGGACGACATCTACGTCGATGCCAAATCCCTGACCACACATCACAATCTGGCGATCGGCTTCAACGACGCCCTCGACCTGGCCTGCAAGCGTGCGGGTCTGGACCGCTCGACGGTGCTCAGCGAGGTCGACTCGGTGCGCTACGCCACCACCCTGGGCACCAACGCCCTGATCGAGCGCAACGGCCCGCAGGTCGCCGCGATCGTCACGCACGGATTCGAGGACACCATTCCGCTCTCGCGTGGCCGCGGATACGGTGAGGGTCTCGACTATTCGATGCAGCAGAACCTGCCTGCTGCCGAGCGACCGGAACCTCTGGTGCCCCGCGCCATGATCCGGTCGGTCAAGGAGCGCATCAACTCCGCCGGAAAGGTCGTCGCCGCACTCGATCCCGACGACGTCCGGTCGGTGGTGCGCGAACTCGTCGACGCCGGCGCCGAGGCGATCGTCGTCTCGCTGACCAATGCCACCGAGAACCCCGAGCACGAGCTGGCGATCCAGGAGATCATCCTCGACGAGTTCCCGCCGCATGAGCTGGGTGCCATCCCGGTGCTCCTCGGTCACCAGGTGTCCGGCCGCAAGGGCGAGTACGTGCGGGCCACCTCGACGATCATCGACGGGTATCTGCACGAGATCATGTTCCACGCGCTCTCGCAGCTGTCGAACAACCTGCGCGACTTCGGCTATGACAAGCCGATGCTGGTGATCCACAACTCCGGCGGTATGGCGCAGATGAACTCCACCGATGCGCTGCAGACCATCCACTCCGGTCCGATCGCGGGTGTCGGTGCGGCCGAACATCTCTCCAACGAGACCGGCATCGGACACGTCATCTCCACGGACATGGGCGGGACCTCCTTCGACATCGGTCTGGTCCCCGAGGGCGGCGTCAAGCACTACGACTTCCTGCCCACCATCGACCGCTGGCTGGTCAGCGTGCCGATGGTGCACCTCGACACCCTCGGTGCCGGTGGCGGTTCCATCGCGAGCTACGACCGAATCCACAACTCGGTCAAGATCGGTCCGCAGTCGGCCGGCTCCAACCCCGGCCCGGCCTGCTATGACCGCGGTGGTCTCAAACCCACGGTGACCGATGCCGATCTGATCCTCGGCTACCTCGATCCGGACAACTACGCCAACGGCTTCATCAAGCTCAACCCGAAGCGTGCGCGGTTCGCCCTCGAGGAGAACCTGTGCGATCACCTCGACATCGACGTCGTCGAGGTGGCGCGGGTGATCAAGGACGGCGTCGACGAGCAGATGGCGATCGGCATCGGCAAGGAGCTGCGCGTGCGCGGCTACCTGCCGGAGGACTTCACCATGCTCGCCTACGGCGGCAACGGGCCGCTGCACGCCTGCGGCATCGCCCGCCATGCCGGGATCAAACGGGTTCTCGCCCCACCGTTCTCGTCGGTGTTCTCCGCGTGCGGCGCAGGGAACATGCGCCAGCTGCACTTCCACGAGCGCGGGGTGCACGTGACCATGTACAACGCCACCACCCGCTCGCTCTACGCCGACTACGCCGAGTTCAACACGGTGGTCGCCGAACTCGAGGCCAAGGGGCGCGAGGACCTGATCCGCCAGGGCTTCTCCGCCGACGACGTGCGGCATCGCCTCGAGCTCGACATGCGCTACGGCAATCAGCTGCTCACCCAGGCGGTCACCCTGCCCGACATCAACCGGATGGACGGTGTGGGTGACGTGCTGGAGATCATCAAGATCTTCGGTGATGTGTACAGCCACCGGTTCGGTGCGGCGTCGGCGGCACCGGAGGCCGGGATCCGCTGCAACACGGTGCGCGTGGCCTCCTACGTCGAGGGCGACGTGGTGAACTTCGACGAGCTCACCGCCGGCGGCGACCGCCGCGAGCCGGCACCGGCCGGACATCGCAAGGTGCACTTCATCGGCCACGCCAAGGCCATCGACACCCCGGTCTACGACCAGGACGCGCTGACCGCCGAGTCGGTCATCCACGGGCCGGCGATCGTCACCACCGAGAACACCACGTTCCTCGTGGAACCGTCGTGGCGACTCGAACCCACCCCGCAGGGTGCCGTCTGGTTCCTGCAGGACTGACCCTTCACGCACATCGACCAAATCTCTGAGGACACACGATGACTGCACTCAACGACCGGCCCACCGCCCCCGCACTGACCGCGGAGGAGCAGGAGTGGGTCGACAAGTTCATGGACGAGACCACGCTGTTCCTGGGCCCCGATCGCGAGATCATGCGCAGCCACAGCATCTCCGAACGCTCCGACCACGAAGAACTGGCCATCGCCGCCGGTGTCGACCGGATGCAGGTGGAGCGCATCCGCAAGCGCATCGCCGGCGCGCTCGACGAGGGCTACGAGATGTGTGAGGCGCAGGGTGCCGCACCGGGCGCCAAGTGGGGCGATCTCACCACCGCGATCTACACGGCCTCCGGCGACGTCTCCTACCTCTCCTGCCACGGCGTGATCGCGTTCAGCGCGATCCTGCACCACCCGATCCGGTACGTCATGAAGTACTGGAAGGACGAGCCCACGGTCGGCATCCACGAGGGTGACGGCTTCATCCACAACGACGCCCGATACGGCAACGTCCACAACACCGACCAGTCGATGATCATGCCGATCATCCGTGACGGCGAGATCATCGCATGGGTGGCCGCCACCATCCACGAGGGCGAGAACGGCGCCTGCGAGCCGGGCGGTATGCCGTCCGGGTCGGAGACCGCCTTCGACGACGGCCTGCGGATGAGTCCGTTCAAGATCGTCGAGCGTGGCCACCTGCGTCGTGATCTGCTGACCTTCCTGCAGCATTCGGTGCGTGACCCCAAACTGCAGCTGGCCGATCTGAAGGTCAAGATCACCGCGGTCAACAAGATCATGGAACGCGTGAACAAGGTGATCGACGAGGTCGGCGTGGACACCTTTGTCGGGGCGCTGCGCACCACGGTGGAGGACGTCGACGCCGAGGTGCGTCGACGCATCGCCGAGTTGCCCGACGGCACCTACCGTTTCGATCAGTTCATGGACTCCACCCTCAAGGAGAACATCCTGATCAAGTTCGCCTGCAAGATCACCATCAAGGGCGATCACATGACGGTGGACCTGCGGGGCACCGGTCCGGAGATCCTCAACCGCGCCATCAACTCGCCGCTGTGCTCGGTGAAGTCGATGATGATGCAGGCGATCCTGGCGTTCTGGTGGCCGGACCTGCCGCGCTGCACCGCCGCGATGAGCTGCATCGAGATCATCTCCGACGAGGGGACCTGGGCGGACGCCTCCTACGACGCACCGATGGGCCAGTCGCTGCAGGCGTCGTTCCGCGGGTTCTCGGCGATGCAGGCGCTCTACAGCCGGATGTCGTTCTCCACGCCGCACAAGTACTCGAATGTGGTGGCCAACTGGTTCAACCAGATCAACACATTCCTGTGGGGCGGCATCACCCAGCACGGCGACATGGTGGGCAACCTGTGCGCCGACCTCAACGGGATGCCCGGTGGCGCAAAGCCGTTCCGGGACGGCGAGGACGCGGTCTCCCCGCTGTTCTGCGCGATGGCCGACACCGCCGAGCAGGAGGTGATGGAAGAGGAGGTGCCGTTCATGCAGCTGGTCGCCAAGCGCCTGGTGCGGGACAACATGGGCTTCGGCAAGTTCACCGGCGGTATGGGTTACGAGATGATCGTGTCCGCCGAGGGCACCCCGCAGTGGGGTTTCATGACGGTGACCTCGGGCGCCAAGTTCTCCTCCATCTACGGCATGTACGGCGGATATGGTTGCGGCACCTACCCGTTGGCGATGGTCAAGGGCACCAACGTCTACGAGCACTTCCGCCGGGACAACAAGACCTTCGACCTGTCGATCGAGAAGGTGATGAACGAACAGCCGTTCCCGGACGGCCGGTACTCGACCTACCACATGGGTCTGCAGTTCGACCTCGCCAAGGACGGCGAGCTGTACATGATCAGTCAGGGCGCCGGCGGCGGCTACGGCGATCCGCTGGAGCGCTCCCCGGAATCGGTTGTCGCGGACGCGGAGCTGGGCCGGATCAGCCAGAAGGTCGCCGAGGACATCTTCGCCGTCCACTACGACCCGACCACCTTCCGGCTCGATGTCGAGGGCACCGACGCCGCTCGCACCGCCGCGCGCAAGGCACGGCTCCAGCGGGGTAAGCCGTTCGCCGAGTTCTGCGCCGAGTTCGTCCAGCCCGAACCGCCGAAGGACCTGCACTACTACGGTTCCTGGGGTTCGGACACCGACGACCTCACCGCGACCGTGTTCACCATCGACGGCCCCAGCCGGGTGACCGCTCCGCTCGCCGAGTTGCCGCTGATCAACATCCCGGATCGCCGCGAGGTGAAGATCGGCGCGCTCGAGCGCCGGGTGGCCGAGCTCGAGGCCAAGCACGGCGAGAAGGTCCGGCGCCTGCGCTGATCTCGCCCCTGACCGGCCGGGTGCGTCCACCTCACCCCCGCGGTGGAGGCGCCCGGCCTTCCCTCCCCGATTCCCTGACATCCCAGGAGTTCCCCATGAGTCTTGCCGGCCTCACCTCGGCACCGCCCAGCGGACGGTCGCGTCCGCTGCTCATCGACGACACCGCCTACGCCACCGCCGTCATCCGCCAGGGCGCCCCCATCCCGTGGACCGATCTCGCCGCGCTCGTCGGCCATTTCGGACAGACCCGTTCCCTGCTCGACCCCGATGCGGTGTGGCTGGACGTCCGGCGCTGGCAGCAGGCTCAGCTCGACCACACCCCTGAGCTGATCGCCGAGATGGGCAAACGCTCCCGTACCGGCTACGCCCTGCGAACTCTGCTCGCCGACGACGACCTCGTCACCGGCCTCGTCACGGCCCTCACCACCATCGGTACGTCGTCGCGGCGACCCGTCGTCCTGCACGTGCCGTCCCCGGCGAGCTGGCTGTCGTGGGCACACGACGTGGCGGGTACCGCGCTCGACGAGGTGGACGAGGATGCAGCCGACAGCGCCTCGATGTACATCGCCGAATGGCTCGGACGCCTCGGTGCGGCGCCGGTGTCCCTGGTCCTGCTCGACGCCGTGGGGTCTCCGGCCGATACGCGAGAAGTACTGTCGGAGTATGGTTCCGTGACCAACGTCGCCAAGCACGTCGGCTGGTCGGTGGCCTTGCGTCACGCCGATACCGTCGAGGTCACCGACGACGTCGTGATCACCACCGTCCCCGACACGTTCTGGACGTCGTCGGGCGATCCCGATCCCGAGATCCTGGGTGCGGACATCCTCTTGGCAACGATCCCCGCCGACGCATCCCCCGAGCACGTCCTCGATCGGCTGGCCACACTACGCTGACGGCTCGGTCGCCGATCCGACAACCACGTCCGAGGTGGTTGCGTCGACGAGCCCGGCCGACAGAGGTTTCGACACGCCTCGTCGCTCCGCTCCTCACCGGCTCAACCACCAAAAGCATTCCACCCATTGATGATTGAACAACCCAGCCCTATCGATGGTTGAGCAGGTCGTCCTCGCGAAGCGAGGCCGCCCGGCCGTCGAAACCTCTGCCACCCACGCCGGAA
>NZ_JBSFRM010000048.1:0-24894 GCF_053589235.1 Gordonia sp. NPDC003376
TGGCCAGCCGCTACTCGGTTTCCCTTCCCCCACAACCTCTTTCAAGGCCATCCGGGGCGGCGCCGTGGCGCGCTGACTTCGAATAAGTTACGCACCGATGGCCGTGGATACAAATCGGCTGGTCAGAGAGGTTCTGTTCGGTAAAGACGCATGTCAGCGCCCATACCTGCCGAGGTCACGCCGACGAGTGTGGCCGCCACCACTGTTTCTCGTCGGGAATCGCGCCGCCGCCGGCCAACGTGTCCTCGCGTGTTCCCGGCAGCACCTGGAAGGCGATGGAGTCCCGTTCACTGATCACCGTCAGCGGCCACCACAGGGCGCGTACATAGGCGCGTGCACGCTGTTCGCCGTCCCAGTCATAGACACCGCGATAGCGGTGAGTCTCGTCGTCGGCCATCCACAGCTTGGTCCTGAATCCGTCGAATCCGGCGAACAGGATTGTGTTGCAAACACTTTCGACTCGAAACAGCCAATGCACCACACGGTTTCCCCCGATCCGCCGGATTCGGAACCCGACGATCAGGGTCACGGGCTCCGTCGGCGCGGCGTCGTCGACGGTGGTCTCCCGATACACACGCCCCTGCGTGCCGTCGGAGAAGCCGACGACCCGCCCGTAGTCGGTGGACGGCTGGTGGAGCCGGCGGCGTAGCACCAGTAGGACCGTGGTGATCACGCATCGTCCGATCGCCGGCGTCGCAACGTACCAGGGATACGGGATCGGGACGGTCATGGCACGGTTCGGACCGTCGGCGGCAGGCCCGCACAGCCCGGGCAGCGAACCAGGCCGTCATGCAGCACCCACCCGTTGATCCGGGCGAGCATGCGCGCCGCATCACGGGAGTCCACCGCCCTGACCACCAGTGTGCGATCGCAGACGTCGCAGCGATTGGTCCAGCCCCGCCGACGGATGTCGACGGCGGTGGAGGTCGTGGTGTGCAGGAAGGGATGGGGGGTTCTGGTCATCGATGCCCTCGAACTCACATCGCGAGGCGGCGACCTCAGCCGGTCGGGGCCGTCAGCGATCTCGGTTGGTGCCCTTCCCATTGGACGCCCGTGTGACGGCGGTCGCTAGGGACTTCGGTCACTCGACCGACGGCACTCAGGGGCGCCGGCTCCCCGATACCGGGCAATTCGCGCGTTGCGGACCAGGGTGATCACGTTCGATGTGGGAGTGAGTCGCCCGCCGGCTGCGCCGACCGCGGCGGCGCCAACCGATGCGGATCACCGTCGTGCGTAGTACTCGCAGATCGTGCGGAGGAAGTCCTCGGCTCCGTCACTGGTCGTGCCACCGTGCGACACCACTGACAGACCGGCTGCTCCGCTGTGGACACGGGAACTCCGCTGAGCCGGACGCGCGAGCCTGAGTCCCGGGCCGTGTGTGAGCATCCGCATTCACGTCGATGTCCCCGCGACCAACGACCGCAAGAACCCCTGCGTCTCGACGTCGGTCGAGTAGATTCGCATACCCCGCATCCCCCGGGTCAGCAGCACCTTGTAGGTGTTGCGGATGGCGCGGTCGAACGCTGCGTGATCGGCCTTCTTGACCTGCTTGTCGTGGCTGAACTCGGGTCGTGCCATCCAGCGGTCGGTGCGCCAGACCAGATCGGGCCCGAAGATCACCGCTCCGTAGTCGTACTCGAACCCCTGCGCGGTGTAGACGCATCCGATCTGATGAAAGCCGCCCGGTTCGGTCGCCCACAGCTCACGGCCGGGAGCGTCGCCGTGCTTGGTGGTCTTCGGGTTGTTCCACGGGCGCTTCCAGTCGCCGATCACGATGTCGGCGGCGAGGGGTCGTCCCGACTCGGGTGTGCTCCAGTCCCAGCAGTATCCGGCGACGATCCTGGCCGAGTATCCCTGTTCCAGAACTGCTTCGAGTCTCGACTCGATGATCGATGGTGCATCGTCGACGGACACGTCGAAGGCATCATCGCCCTCCCAGGCGACCGGACCGCCCGGTTCGAGTTCCAGGAGCCGGCGTACCCAATGGTCGTAGGAACTGCTGCCACCGCACCGGAACTGGCCGTCGAGACGGATCACCTGCGAGGTGCACTTCATCCGCGCCGCGGCCTGTTCGATCTCGGCGATGCTCCCGCGTTCGGTCGGCTTGACGACCTGGTCCTCGTCGAGCAGGAACACCGGGACACGCGCCGCATCGATGAGTTCTTCGACCTGGGGCCTGCCGGTGCGGTCGATCGCCCGGGTGAACCTGTTGGTCGAGGTCTCCCGGATGCGGTGGGCCTCATCGCAGATGAGGACCTCGAGGTCGTTCGGCTCGGAGTTGATGAAGTTGTTGTAGTAGGTGAACAGCTTCTGTACACGCGGCGCACGCGCCCCGGCGACCTTGCGCAGGGTCTTGGTGAATGCCGAGGAACCGGTGGCGTGCACCGCGGTGCGGCCTTGCCGGGAGAGTTCGCCCAACAGACTCAGTGCGATCACCGACTTGCCCGATCCAGGGCCGCCGACGATCACCACGACCTCCTTGGTGGTGGCCCGCGAAGCCTTCTGCACCGCCCGCATCACCAGGTCGAACGCCACCTTCTGTTCGTCGAGCAACACGAATTGCTCGCGCCGCTGGACCTCGTCGGCGGCCAAGGCCATCAGTTGCTTGCTGGGTCGGATCGCCGAGTTCAAGAGCTGGTCGGCGGCGTCGGCCCCGGAGTTCTCCGACAGGCGCGACCGCAGGAACGAGACGAACTCACCCCGGCGCTGGGAGGTGAACATCCGGCCGGTCTGCGACTGCGGATGCTCCCAGAGGGTTCGGACGTCGTCATCGGTGGCGTTGTGCAGATACGCCGCGCCGGCGAGGTTCTCGGTGCTGCCGCCGAGGGAGGCGATGAAGTCCGCGATGTGGGTGCAGTACCGGCTGACCTGTTCGACCGGGTGCAATCGCTCTCCCACCCCGTCGAGGTGTACGACCGTCTCGGTCCCATCGAGGACACCGGCCTTGGTCCACTGCTTCAGCTCGATCACGACATAGGACGGTTCACCGGTCTTCGGGTGCTGACCGCAGACCACCACGTCAGCACGCTTGCTGGTCAGCGGTAGCCGATACTCGATCAGCATCTCGGCCTTGTCGAGGCCGGCATCCTCGAGGTCGGCGACGAGAACACCGAGACTGCGTTCCCACGATCGCACCTCACCCCCGGACGGGTGATAGCCGAACTCGTAGAAGAACTGCTCGGTCAAGGCGGGTACAAGCTTGGCGGCGGTGAGCTGAGAGCGAACTCCAGCCACCGAGCCCCGATACAGCGACACTGCGGCTCCAGGAAGACACGAAGGACTTCCCGCCCGGGTTGGAGCCTTGTCTCAAGCGACGCGTCTGTCGGGCCGAAGCGGATTACGTGTGTGAGACTAGCGTGTCGTTCTAGGGATTGAACGTGCATCGGCGGCGGTCGTGTCCGATTCCCATTCCGGCATTCTCGTCACACCTGCGTGCTTAACTCCGACCGTGCATGATCCTCTGGCGCCCGGAATCTACGAGTCAGTCGTCACCCATCGCCTCGAGCAGTTGCTCGGTGCTTCCGAACTGGACCCCGAGTACTCAGACGTGCCCGAGTCCGACCGGCCCCATGTGTTCGCTCGACACCTTGCCGTGGCTGCGGAACGGCATCTCGCTGCGCTCCCCAAGGACCAGCAGCTCACTGCGGTCAACTCGTTGATCGCTCAGTTGACCGATGGCCCCCTCGATCAGCTGGGCAACCAATCGCAGCTGACGTCGCTGCACGCTCCGGGAAAGCCCAGTCCGGTCCGGCCTGCAACGCCACTGTCGGAAGTCGCTCTGCTAACCAACACACGCGATGAGCCAAACATGGCAAGCGAGATCGCTCGGGAACTGCAGTCCGTCGACCGGGTGGACCTGCTGTGCGCGTTCATCCGGTTCGCGGGTATCGCCGTCATCAAGCGCGAGCTCGCCGCGCTCCGCGATCGTGGAGTGAAGCTCCGGGTCATCACCACCACCTATCGTGGTGCGACGCAGCGACGCGCCCTCGACGAACTCGTCGAGAAGTACGGCGCCGAGGTCCGGATCCGGTACGAAACAGCGTCCACACGCTTGCATGCCAAGGCGTGGCTGTTCCGTCGGCACTCCGGCTTTGACACCGGATACGTGGGTAGCTCCAACCTGTCACGGTCGGCGATGGTCGATGGGCTGGAATGGAACGTGCGGATCTCATCTGTTGCCACGCCGACGTTGGTCCGGAAGTTCGAGGCCACCTTCGACACGTACTGGGCCGACCCAGCGTTCAAGACCTACAACCCCGCCACCGACGCCGACCTGCTTGACCGGGCCCTCGCCGCGGCCGGCGGAGCCGGCACCGGCCGCGAGACCATCACCATCTCTGGCCTCGACGTGCAGCCCTACCCTCACCAAGAACGCATCTTGGAGGCGCTCGACGTCGCCCGGACGGTGTACGACCGCCATAACAACCTGATCGTTGCCGCGACCGGCACCGGAAAGACCGTCGTGGCCGCGCTCGACTACCAGCGACTCTGCCAGACCGCCGACGAGCAGCTCAGCCTGCTATTCATTGCACACCGCAAGGAGATTCTCGAGCAATCGCTGCGCAAGTATCGAGAGGTACTCGGTGACGGAAGCTTTGGCGAACTCCTCGTCGGCGGCCACCGCCCGGCAAACGAAAAGCACGTCTTTGCGAGCATCCAGTCGCTCAACGGGAGCGCCGCGAACATTGACCCCGGCGACTTCGACGTCGTCGTAATCGACGAGTTCCATCACGCCGCGGCACCCACATACCGGACCATCCTCGACTCGATCTCGCCCACTGAGCTACTCGGCCTGACGGCCACCCCTGAACGGGCTGACAACCTCGACATCCTTGGCTGGTTTGGGGGGCAAACCACGTATGAACTGCGCCTCTGGGATGCCTTGGAGCAAGACCTCCTGTGCCCGTTCCACTACTACGGGATCTCTGACAACACCGATTTGCGGTCACTGGCATGGTCACGCGGCGACTACAAGCAAGCCGATCTCGAGAAGGTCTACACAGGCAATCATGCGCGCACCCTCCTGATTCTGAAGGCAGTGCGTGAGTATGTGGAGAGCCCCACCGCCATGAAGGCACTCGGCTTCTGCGTCAGCATCAAACACGCGGAGGACATGGCTGACGCCTTCTCACGTCAGGGAATCCGATCAGCGGCGCTCACCGCCGATACCTCACCCGAGGCACGAGCACGGGCGCTGGCAGAACTGCGCGCTGGCACGATCCAGTGTCTGTTCGCTGTAGACATTTTCAATGAGGGTGTCGACATTCCCGACGTCGACACCCTGCTGATGTTGCGGCCCACCCAGAGCGCCACCATCTTCCTTCAGCAGCTCGGTCGCGGCCTGCGTCGGAGCCGCAACAAATCCCAGCTGACCGTCCTCGACTTCATCGGGCACCAGCGGGTGGAGTTCAACTATGGTCCCCGGTTTGCCGCACTGACCGGTGACGGCAGTCCACGCGAGATTGAAGAAGACTTTCCCCTGCTTCCAGGCGGCAGTCGGATCGTGCTGGATCGTCAAGCGCAGGAGATCGTGGTCGAATCGATCAAACGCGCCGTGCCGAGCAACCGGCGAGCCGCGCTCGTCCAATCAGTACGCAGCACCGGCACAGCGATCCTCAGCGAGTACCTCCGCGCCAGCGGATGCCAACTGTCAACGGTATACGGCGGCAGCAGCACTCGCGCATGGACGCCGCTCCTGCGCGATGCCGGGATGAGCGTTGCGCACGAAGGGCCTGACGAAGCCTCGCTCCTCAAACGCGTACGCACACTCGCCCACGTCGATGACTTTGAACGCGCGGCCAGCTACAAGCGGCTCGCGGCCGTTGGTGGTCCGTCCTACGCCTCCCTGTCTGAACGAGATCAGGCCTACGCACGCATGCTGATCTACACCGTGTGGCCGAATCGTGGTGGCTTCGCCACATGGGACGCTGCCCTCGATCAGCTCCGTGAACACCCCGCGATCTGCACCGAAGTCCACCAGTTGCTCGAGGTCACCACATCGCAGATCCACCACGTGCCGCGCCTCTCCGAGGGCCGCCCCGACCTCCCCCTCCTAACTCATGCTCAGTACCGACGTGAAGAAGTCTTGGCGGCCATCGGATTCGCCACTTTGCAGCGCAAGGCCCAAGGACAGGCCGGAGGCGCGATCTGGCACGACACCACCGCGGCACTCTTCGTCAACCTCCACAAGTCAGAGAGCCAGTTCAGTCCCACGACGATGTACCGCGACTATCCAATCTCGCGCGAGATGTTCCATTGGGAATCGCCGAACAACACAGCGGCCGATTCCGAGATGGGACAGCGGTACCTCTCCCAGCGATCGAATGGCTGCACCGTGTTGCTGTTCGTCCGAGATCACCCCGACGGCCAGTTCGGGTCGAGCCCATATGTCTACCTGGGCCCCGTTGATTACGTCAGCCACCAAGGAGAGCGACCCATCGCCATCACCTGGAAGCTGCGCCGGCCGATGCCGATCGACGTCTTCGAGAGTGGAGCCGTGATCGCCGGCTGAATCCCACCGACCAATCCCCCAGGCGTCTGACCGACGGACATACACCTCACCGACACTTGCCTTTTCGAAGAATAGGATTCGCTCGTGCCCACCGATGACGTGTCAGAAGCTGCACCCACCGCCGAACAGTCTTTGGTCGACACCGTCTGGGATCTGCTCGATGCTGATGCCAACCTCGACGACGACACCAAGTACCTCGTCATCGCAGCAATGGACAGCGAGGAGTCACTGACTGCTCAACTCGGCGAGGGTGCGCTCGCCCAGCACCGCCCCGAGCCGGAGGCACGTGAGGAACATCCAGCGGGTGCGTTTGTGCATCAGATCAGCGTGTCCGGGTTCCGCGGAATCGGGGCCGCGGCAACCTTGAAGATCACGCCGTTCCCAGGGATCACCGTGGTCAGCGGTCGCAACGGTTCGGGTAAGTCCAGTTTTGCCGAGGCACTCGAGTTTGCGCTCACCGGCCAGAGCTACCGCTGGCGCAACAAGGGCGCAAAGCTCTGGCAGGACAACTGGCGAAACCTGCATAGTCCCGATCCCTGCTCGGTCAGTGTGGAGTTCGCGGTCGAGGACGGCACCACCACATCGATCGGCGCAGAGTGGGCGGCCGGCGCCGAGCTCGGGGACGCCAAGCACTGGTCGCAGGTCATGCGGGAAAAGCAACAAGAAGGCGTATCCGCACTCGGATGGACCAACGCCATCGAGATCCACCGACCGATTCTGAGCTACGACGAGATCGGAGGCTTGCTCGATCAGGAACCGTCCAAGCTCTACGACGCTCTGGCAAAGCTCCTCGCGCTCGACGAGATCCAGGATGCCGAGGCACGCCTTGACGCACTCTTCAAGCAGAAGTCGCAGCCCGGCGAAATGGCGAAAGCCGCACTGAGACAGATCAAATCGCAGGTCCAAGAGTCCGACGATCCCCGCAGCGCCGAGCTCGCCAAGCTCGTGCGGAAGCACCCACCCAACCTCGACGCTGTTGCTGAGCTGATCTCGGGAAGCACCAGTGGCGCCGAGTCGGTGGTCGTGCGCCTCGACGCGATCGCGAACACCGCGGGTCCCGACGTCCAGCATGCGGCGGCACTGGCCGCGTCGTTGCGTGATGCTCTCAGTACGAGTCGAGGCCTCGCCGACGAGTCCATGCGCACGGCAGAACTCCGCGCGGATCTGCTCCGCAAGGCACTGGAGTTCCATTCAGCCGACGCGGAGCCCGCTGCGTGCCCCGTGTGTGGAGAGGGGACACTCACCGCCGACTGGGCGGAGCACACCCGAGCATTCCTCGAGACGGAGCAGGGCCAGCTCGCGATGTACAGCGAGGCCCGCGCGCAGGTCAACCAGCTTGAGCAGCAAGCCCGCGCACTGCTCACCTCGGTGCCGATGGTCACCGTAATCGGCGGCGCCGAGCTGACCAGCTTGTCCGCCTACCAGGTGACTCAGGCCGCTGCGGCACAGATCCCGCACACAGTCGAAGGCCTGCCGTCACATCTGGAGTCGACGATCCCTGCTGTGCAGGCTTCTCTCGACACGCTTCGCACCGAAGCGACGGAACTGTCTGCGGCGCTGCGCGACTCGTGGGCACCCATCGCAACAGCGACACTCGCATGGCTCGGGCTTGAGCGTGACGCTCAACAGAGCACCGAACTTGTCGACCGAATCAGCAAGGCCCGCAACTGGGTACGCAACCACTCCGGGGAGTTGCGCAACGAGCGCCTGCGCCCCATCTCGGAGGGTGCCCGAGCAATCTGGTCGCAACTGCGGCAAGAGAGCAACGTCGAGATCTCCGATATCGCCCTGGAAGGCAGACGGAACCGTCGTCGTGCGGTGTTGCAAGGCACCGTCGACGGGCAGGAAACCAGCGCACTGTCAGTGATGAGCCAGGGCGAGCTGCACGCACTGGCCCTCGCCCTGTTCCTGCCGCGCGCCACCGCCGCGGCAAGCCCCTTCCGGTTTGTCGTCCTCGACGACCCCATCCAAGCGATGGATCCGGCCAAGATCGACGGCTTCCTCAACGTCCTCACCGGCATCGCGCAGAACAGGCAGGTCATCGTCTTCTCGCATGACGACCGCCTCCCCACCGCCATCCGGCAACGCTCCATCCCCGCGCAGCTTCTCGAAGTCCGACGCGAGCAGGGATCGCAGGTCACGGTGAAGTTCGCCGACGTTCCCGCGCGCCGCTTTGTTGACGATGCCCGAGCGCTCGTGTCCGATAGGACACTCTCCGACGACGTGCGGCGTCAGGTGCTACCCGGATTCTTCCGGTTCGCCATCGAAGCCGCCGCCCGCCAGGCCTTCTACACCCAACGAAGTCTCCACGGCGACAAGCAGATCGAGACCGAAGAGCTGTGGCACGGCGCAACCACCACTGCCGACTATATCTCCCTGGTCCTCGAGACGACGGCCGGAACGACACCCAGCGTCACCTCATGGTGCAAGCTCCGCTCATACCGCGGTACCGCAGTCGGGATCGCGACACATGGATTCCACCACGGCGCGCACATCAGCCACGCCGACGTCAACGACCTCAAGAGCACCGTCGACGACATCCTGGCCACCCGATGACGCCTCTGGAACTGCTGGGACACGCCCAGCACCTCCTCGACGAGTCCTCCAACGCCACCGCCGGCAACTCGGCGCGGCTCGCCGCGATGATGGGCAGACAGGCACTCGAGCAGTACGTCCGCGCCCGGTGCGCCGAGCTGAACGTCGACTACGACGGGCGGTCTATGCGCACGCGGCTTCTCATTCTCCGTTCACTCGACGACGTCGACAATGCCGATCGACTGGCGTCGCTGTGGAGCCAACTCAGTGCCTGCTGCCATCAGCACGCCTACGAGCTGTCACCGACGGTGACCGAGGTGCGTGCCTTGTGCGAAGGCGTGATTGACGGCATCGCGCCCCGCGTCACACCGTCCACTCCTTCTCCGAAAACGCCCGCCTGAGCACATCCGCGGTCAGGTTCCGGTTGTGGGTCTTCGTGTACATCGGCTGACCACGATCCATCCGTAGTAGCGCGTACCGTACTGCTGACGGATCCGCTTTTGAGGAAATTGAAGCGACCCTTCCCCAGAGGGAAAGAAATTCTGGATTTAACATCCGATATCAGAACGATCCCGGTTCTGGACCCATCCGCAGGCAGCACAGGGTACGGCGACGTAGACTTACTCACCTGAATGGTGCTCCTCGACCTGGTCCGATTGATACCTTCGCAAGTTCAGTCATCCCAGGTAAGGGCACCATTCTTCATTCACGACACGGAATCAGCGTGAAAGCACAAGGTTAGGTTCGACATAGAGGGATCGTAGGCGACACCGGTACCACCGCGTCGTGATCCATCCAGCCGAATATCGCCTGCCCGACAGCACCTCTCGATAGTGTCCCTCGGGTAGACGACAGCAACATCGGCGTCTCGTCGTCGGATACATTCGCTTCATTGCCCGGCCGAAGGAAGCTCCATGCAGACCCCACCCAAGCTGCGCACTGCCCTTGGCGTAGCCGTCGCCGTCGTCCTTGTCGCCTCCGGGTGCAGTAACAATTCAACCGATACCTCGGCGAGCACGACTGTGGCCACAGACGTGGCCCACTCGGCTCGGGCCACGGAACCTTCGAAGGCGGTCGAGACCACCACTTCCGCGCCCGCATCTGCACGCACCGAAACCCCCGTTGCGGCGGCGCCAGTTTCCACTTCAGTACAGTCTGAACCCGCCGTCATGCCGTACGTCGTCTGTATGAATCTGCAGGAAGCGCAGGACGCGATCCAGTCCGCAGGTGTCTTCTTCTCCCGAAGCCGCGACGCCACCGGTCAGTGGCGGTCGCAGATCCTCGACCGGAACTGGATCGTCGTCTCGCAGACTCCGTCGGCCGGTAGTTCGGTTACCGAGGGACAGGCGGTCTTGTCAGCGGTAAAGATCGGTGAGCCCAATCCCTGCTGATCCATTTCGGCCCGGCCACTAACGAGACTCGGCGGAACTGACATTCCCACACCGGTCCCGCCGATCCCCTCCTTCACTCAGTCCGTGACACGAATCGTCACCGTCTGCGTGCCGAGTCCCGTTGCCGACACGGTGACGACGTCACCGTCGGCGAGGAACTTCGGCGGATCGAACCCGATGCCGACGCCGGCCGGAGTGCCGGTGGCGATGATGTCGCCGGGCTGCAGTGTCACCGATGCCGATACTGTCTCGATCAGTGTCGGTACGTCGAAGATCAACGACGCTGCGTTCGCTTTCTGTCGCGGTTCACCGTTGACAGTAGAAGAGATGGTGAGCGAATCGAGGTCGACGTCGTCGGCGGTCACCGCCCACGGCCCCATCGGCGCGAAGCCGTCGAGGGACTTGCCGAGGAACCACTGCTTGTGCACCTTCTGCAGGTCACGGGCGGTGAGATCGTTGATGAGCGTGTAGCCCCACACGTGATCCATGGCGCGCTCGCGCGGGATCGCCCGGCCCGGCGCGCCGATGATGACTGCGAACTCGGCCTCGTAGTCGACCTCGGTGGTCACCGACCGAGGCGCGGTGACCACGGCATTGGGTCCGGTCACCGAGGTGGTGGCCTTGGTGAACACGATCGGGTGCTCGGGGATGACGGTCGAGGCAGAGCTGTCATAACCGCTGCCGGCGAACTCGGCGGCATGCTCGTGGTAGTTCTTGCCGACACAGATGATGTTGCGCGGCGGAGACGGCAGGGGCGCAACCAGTCCACCTCATCGACATCGTGGATGATCGGATCGCCCTGTGCATCTGTACGAACGATGACGGTGCCGCCGACGATGACGTCGAGGACACCGGCCTCGGGGTGGTCGACGGCGATCTCGGTGATGCGGTCACCGTCGACCGTCCCGACGCGGGTCTCGCCGAGAACGATGAAGGCTGCGAGTTTCATTGGGAGATAGTTCCTCTGGGTTGTTGATGGAAATCTGCGGTGTCGCGAGGTCAGAGGCTCTCAGCCAGTTCCTCGTCGCTGACCACCGACTTCTTCTCGTACTTGCGGAGGTCGTTGACGGTGTCCATCCGCATGTCTCGCGACCAGTCGAGCTGGGTCTTGGCACGCTCGCCGTCTTCGAAGCACCGCTCGTAGGTGAGTAGCTCCCACCCGTACTCGTGCGGCAGATAATCGTTGCGCATGAACCGGGTTCGGACATCGTCGGGGAACACCTGCACCTCGCCGTTGAGGATCACATGGCTGATCTTGCCGGGCTGATAGAGCAGACGGATGTTCTTCACCGGATCACCGTCGACGACGATGATGTCGGCGAGGCGCCCCACCTCGAGCACGCCCACATCGTCGGGCAGGTCGACCGCGTTGGCGCCGTGCTTGGTGCCCGCCTGGATGGCCTCGAGTGACGACATTCCGGTGTAGAGCATGAGCATCTCGAGTTCGCGAGCATGGAACTCGCCGTACGGCACGGTGGCGAAGCCGCTGTCGGTGCCCATCGCGAACTTCACCCCCGCCTTGTGTGCGCGATGCAATGTCTCCATCGTCGCCTCGTTCATCCGGTCGGTGGCCGACACGATCGACGGCCGATTCCGGGAGATCTGCGCGAACTCCACGATGTGATGCATGAACAGCTGCGTCGGCGCGAGCGGAATCTGTGACGCCGCAAGCTTGTCGATGACCTCGTCGGTCATGTAGTTGCCGTGCATGATGTGGTCGAAGCCGGCATCGACGGCCGCACCGAGTTCATCGGAACCGCGGGCATGGATGGTGATCATCTTGCCGAGTTGATGGGCGAGGTCGGCGCACAGCTTCATCTCGTCGCCGGTGAACGCCTGGAAGTCGCCGTACGGGCTGTCGGCGAGCTTGATCAGATCGACGCCGCCCTTCACCTGCCGCCGGATCTCGTCGACCATCTCCGGTGAGGTGTTCGTCAGTTTGCCGATACTCGACTCCGGGTTACCGGTGGCGTCCGGGAACCAGTCGGTGAGCCCGTTGCTGGTGGTGAGATATCTTCCGGCGCTGGTCATCCGGGGACCGTGCACCAGTCCCTGTTTGATGCCCTCGCGCAGGCCGACGCCGATGAAGTAGCTGCCACCGGGCTGCGAGATGCTCGTGACACCCGCGGCGAGCACCTTCTCGATGTTCGACGCCGCGATCAGCGTCCGCAGTTCGGGCGGCGTGTAGACACTGATCTCCTCCTCGGTGCGGGCCAGCCCATAGGTCATGTGGCAGTGGATGTCGATCAGGCCGGGCATGACGGTCTTGCCGCGGGCGTCGATGGTGCGTACCTCGTCGCCGCGCGGCACGTCACGATCGATGTCGACATCACCGATCCGCACGATCCGGGCGTTCTTCACAAGCACATCGCAGTCCGGGACCGGCGGGTTGGCATCGCCGTCGACGACGGTACCGTTGGTGATGTGGAGCCAGGTGTCTGTCATGCGAACTCCTCCTCGGATCGGGACTCGGCGGCAGGTGACCGGCCGGCCAGGTGCTGGGTGACGATATCGGTGAACTGCTGTGGATCCTCGAAGTACGGGGCGTGGCCACAGCCCTCCATGGCATGGAACACTGCGTGCGGCAATAGTTCTCGTGAGCGGAGACCCATCGACAGCGGGGTCCAGCGGTCGTCGGCTCCCCACACGATCACCGTGGGCAGGTCCGCACGTTCCGCAGCGAGCCGCCCGGCCTGGGTGTCGGCGTTCGCCTCGCTGTTGACGAAACCCGCTGCGGCATAGAGGGCATCGTGTGCACCTGATGACGAGTTGATCATCGACTCTTCACGGACCCACGCCGGATGCACCATCGCGGGATCGGAGACGAGGAAGCCGAGCTTGCTGGTGACGGCCTCCACGCTGCCGGTGGCGACATTGGCCGGCGGTACCATGTCGGCCTCGGCCAGCGGTGCGATCCCCATGGTCCCGATCAGGACGAGCCCGGCGATGAGATCGGGTCGGTCACAGGCGATCCGGGCTCCGATGTGTCCGCCGAGTGATGTCCCCACAAAGACCACTTCCGACAGTCCCAGTGCGTCGAGCACGGCGCTGACGTACTGTGCGTATCCCCGTGGTCGATAGTCGAAGTCGGCGGGTGCGGGCTTGTCGGCGAGGCCGTGTCCCGGAAGGTCGATCGCGAACACCCGGAACCCTGCGCGGGACAGCAACGCGCTGACCGGGGTGAACCGGTCGGCGCGCGACCCGACGCCGTGGATGCACACCATCGGGATCTCACCGCGTACCGATTCGACGACGCGGGTCCGCACGCCGTTCACGGTGACCGGGTAGCTGATGACCTCGCCCCGACCCGCGGTGAATCCTGTCGTCATCGGTTCTGCAACAGCCGGTTTCGCACTCACGACTGCTCCGCGCGCGCCCGGGCCACCGCCTCGATCTCCACGACGAACTCCTCGTGGACCAGACCGGCGACGATGAGCAGGGTGTTGGGCGGGTACACACCTTCCGGGTAGATCTCGGCGAACACCTCCTTGCGGATCGTCATGAAGGGTGCGATGGTCTCGCGGCCGACGACGTAGGTGTTGAACTTGATCACGTCGGAGAAGTCGAGGCCCGCGGCCTTCAGTGCCACACCGACGTTGTGGAAGGCGCCTCGCACCTGACTTTCCGGGTCGTCCCCGTCAGTGCCGAACTGGCCCGCGACGTAGACCAGAGGGCCGCCGTCGGACACCGACACCGGCGAGTAGTCACCGAACGAGGAGAGACCTTCGATGGTGGGGAGGTAGGAGATGGACATGACTTCCTTTCGGAGAGAAGAGTTCGGGCTACTGGGCGGCGACAGGGGCGTTGGTGACGGCCTGCGCGTCATAGGCGTGGATCCATGACACGTTCTTCTCGAGATCTCGGAAGGTGGCGTCACGCAGCGGGATCTCGGGGCCCGGAGCGAGGTGGAACAGGCGATTGGACACCCAGGAGATCTTCTGGACGTGTTGGGCGCGGGCATAGCGGAGGTCGCTGTACCGCGCCAGGACGTCGGCGATCGGCGCATGCGGGTCCGACGCGAGGAGGTCGGCGAGCACGATCGCGTCCTCGACGCACTGGTTGGCGCCTTGACCGTGATGTGGGAGGAGGCCGTGGGCGGCATCGCCGAGGAGCGCGACATTGCCCTTGGCCCAGGTCGGCAGGGGTCCGACGCCGAACAGCCCCCACCGTTCGACAGGTGCGGCCGCGGCGATCATCTCCGAGACCGCCGGATGCCAGTCGAGGAACGGCCGCAGCGCGTCCGCGGTGGTGCACGCCGCGCGAGAGGCACCCGGGTTGGGCCAGATCTTGGGGTCTTCCTCTACGGCAAGGAAGGTGACGTACTCGTAGTCGGCGGCCATCGGGAAATGCAGCAGATGTGCGCCATCACCGACCCAGAACTGGGTGGCAGTGGGGTCGGGCAGGGACGGCAGGGCCGACGTGGGGACCACGCCGCGGAAGCCGCTGGTCTTGGAGTACATGGTGTAGTCCAGGCCGGCGAACATCCAGGACCGCACCACCGAGCGGATGCCGTCGGCGCCGATGACGATGTCGGCATCGACTGGCTCGGCGACGCCGTCGAAGGTCAATCGGGTCCTGCCGTCGGCGAGGGTCTCGAGTCCGTCGAGCCGATGACCGAGGCGGATGGTGCCGTCGGCGACGGCATCGGCGAGGATCTGCTGCAACACCTTACGGTGGATACCGAAGTAGGGTGAGCCAAAGGTGGTGCGGTAGGCCTGATCCTGGACCAGCGGAAAGCCAACGATCTTGTCGCCCGAGATGCCGTCGCGGAACATCACCTCGGTGGGTTCGGCCGAGACGGCCTCGATGGCGTCACCGAGTCCGAGACGCCCGAGCAGTCGGGTCGCGTTGGACCACAGGGCGACGCCGGCGCCCACCTCGTCCAGCGCGGGCGCCTGCTCGTAGACCTCCACCTCCCATCCGCGCTGCTGCATGGCGATCGACAGCACGAGGCCACCGATACCTGCTCCGACGATGACCATTCGTGGTTGACTCATGTCGCTCCTTGGGCTGAATTGGCGAGGGCCGCGCGAACTGGTGACGCGCGAGAACAGACGCCGCGTGCCGAGAGAGTGGACGCTCTGACGCGGGGCTGCGAGACGAGGGCCGAGGTGGCCGCGATGACTATTTAAGCACGGCTGAAACCTGCTTCGGTTACGCTGAAGTTAATCCTCGTCCGGGTTGCCTCTCGGGCGCTCACACGATGAGATACCGACGATGACACGCAACGCGGGAGCGCAAGCCTCCCAGGAGGATCAGATGACCAGCAACGAGGAACCGGCCACCGACTACGAGAACGCCATGCGCACCGTGGGCGAGGTCATCCGGAAGCTACGTGTCGCCAAGGAACTCACGCTGACCGACGTGGCCGAACGCACCGGGCTGAGCATCTCGATGCTCAGCATGCTCGAACGCGGCAAGTCCGGGGGCTCGCTGGGCACTCTCGTGGCCGTGGCCTCCGCCCTCGGGGTCACCATGTCGGACCTCTTCGCCACCGAGCAGCACGCGGCCCCGGTGGTCCAGCGTCGCGGTGAGCAGCCCCGGATCACCCTCGATTCCGGACCCACTCGATATGTCTCGCACCGCGATTCGGCCCAGGGCTTGGAGATCGCGACCATCGAGTTCCCACCGGGTTCGCACACCGGAGACGACCCGGTACGCCACCGTGGAGTCGAGTACCTCACCGTGATGAGCGGCGCCCTCACCGTCGAGATCGGCGGTGACTCCTACGAACTGTCGACCGGCGACGGACTGAGCCTGTCCGCCGAGGTCCTCCACCGCTTCGCGAACAACACCGAAGAGTCGGCCACCCTCGTCGTCGTCCAGTGCACCACCCCGATACAGCCCCACTGAACCCATCTCGTTCAATCCAGCTGAACCCACTTGAAGGCGTGGAACTCCGCTCCGACCAGGTGAAATCGATCAGTGTGGTGATTTACCAGGGACTTTGGACCTCAACTTCACGTCGGTTTTACACTCCCGCAATATTTCACAGTTTCACTTGAACTGAAGTTGCTGCACGACGTGGTGCAGTCACACCAAAGAGGCCGGATCCGTCCACCACGCGACTCCGGCGACTCGGGCTCGGCACATCAGCCCAGCCGATCGCCCTTCACCTGACAAAGGATCTCGACAGTGAAACGTGTGCTCTTCGTCGTGGCCGTTGCCGCCATGCTCGTGCTCAGCGCGTGCACCGGTGGTTCACAGAGCTCAGACGGACTCAAAGTCATGCTCTCCTACAAGAAGTCGATCTACTGGCTACCGCTGCTGGTGGCCCAGGACCGCGGATACCTCGAGCAGGAAGGTGTCACCCTCGATCTGCAGGAGACCAACGGTTCGGGATTTGTCACCCAGCAGTTGATCGCCGGGCAGGCGCCGGTGGGATGGGCCGGTGCACCCGACGGCGCGGTGGCCTTCGCCACCGACGAATCCCTGCGCGCACTGATGTGCAACCCGCCGCAGAACATCTTCCGCATCATCGTCCCGCAGGATTCCTCCATCACCTCGGTCGCCGGACTGAAGGGCAAGACGCTCGGCATCAGCGAGGCCGGCGGCGGTGAGGAACCGATCGTCAACGCCTCGCTCAAGGACGCGGGTCTCGAACGCGGCAAGGACGTCACCGTCCTACCCATCGGTGACGCCGGACCTGCCTCGCTCAACGCCATCCTCGACGGCACCGTCGACGCGTATGCCGGTAGCTACCCGGATATCTCGACCCTGTCGGCCGACGGACGCCTGCAGCCACGTGACATCACGCCATCGAAGTACAACGACATCCCCGGCGACTGCATGATCGTCAAGAACGACACCCTCCAGGGCCCCGACCGCGACGCCATCGTCGGACTCGCCCGGGCCTGGGCCAAGGGCGCCGTCTTCGCTGCCGCCAACCCCGCAGCCGCGAAATCCATTGCATGCAAGCAGGTACCGCAGGAGTGCGAGGACGAGGCCTTCGCCACCAAGTACGTCCAGGACACCATCGACCTGATGAACGTCGGTAACGGGAGCACCCCGTTCGGCGCAGTCGACACCGCCGCCTGGCAGACCACCTTCGACGTCCTCACCGAATCCGGCGCACTCACCTCGAACGTCAACCCGGCCGTGTTCGCCGATCCTGCGGAGCTCGAGAAGTTCCGTGCCGAGTACTACAACTTCTCGGTACCCGAGATCCAGGAGGAGGCGCGTACCTATGTCGGCTCCTGAGATGACCACGGCAAGAACCCGATCCGGCATCCGTATCGACTCGGTGACCAAGGTCTACGACACCGACTCTGGTTCGGGGGTGCTGGCCCTGCGCGATATCGACCTGCGGATCGACCAGGGCGAGTTCGTCTCCTTCCTCGGCCCGAGTGGTTGCGGCAAGTCGACCCTGCTGCACATGATCGCCGGCCTCGTCGAACCCACCACGGGTGTCGTCGACGTCTTCGGAAGTCCTGCTGCCCCAGGTCGCTCCGACAGCGCCATCATGCTGCAGACGCCGGTCCTGTTCCCGTGGCGCACCGTGCTCAAGAACGTGCTGCTGCCGATCGAGCTACTCGGCCTCGACCGGGACCAGGGCCTCGCCCGGGCGCACGAACTCCTCGCGATCACCCACCTGGAGGACTTCGCGAACAAACGGGTGTGGGAACTGTCGGGCGGCATGCGCCAGCGTGTGAGCCTGGCCCGGGCGCTCGTGGCCGATCCGCAGTTGCTCCTGATGGACGAGCCGTTCTCCGCGCTCGACGAGTTCACCAAGGAGCGGCTCAACATCGAACTGCGACGTCTTCACGAATCCCTGGGCAGGACAACCCTGTTCGTGACACACAACATCAGTGAGGCAGTGTTCCTCTCGGACCGGATCGTCCTGATGCGGCCCCGCCCCGGAGAGATCATCGACGTCATCGACGTCCCGCTGCCGGCGGCTCGTCGTCCCGAACATTATGCGGGTGAGGCGGCCGCGGCGGTGACCCGCGAGATCCACGCCACCATCAGCGAGTACCTCTGAGCATCTGGAGCAACGAGATCCCATGACCACCGTCCAACCGGCCACCGATGAGGCCGAACGCACCGCCACACCGACGACGACCCGGAAACGGTCGCGTCCCACCTCGTTCCTCGTCACGAGGGTGCTGCCACCGCTGCTGGTGCTGGCCGCGCTGATCGCGATCTGGGAACTGGCCTCGAAGTCCGGCCAGGTGAACGAGATCATCCTGCCGCCACCGAGCGAGGTCTTCACCGCATTCATCGACATGCTCGACGAGGCCTATTTCTGGGAGGCCACCCAGGTCACCATGACCGAGACGCTCGTCGGGTTCGTCATCGGCGTCGTCCTGGCGTGGGCGCTGGGCACTCTGATCGGAACGTTCGATGTGATCAACCGATGCCTGTACCCGCTGATCGTCGGCTTCCAGATCACTCCCCGTGTCGCGCTCGCACCGGTGTTCCTCACCTGGTTCGGCTTCGGGCTGACCTCGAAGATCGTGATGGCCGCGACCATCTGCTTCTTCCCGGTGCTACTGAACGTGGTGGTGGGGATGCAGACCGTCGACAAGAACGCACTCACCCTGATGCGGTCGATGGGTGCCGGTCGCCGCGACACCTACATGAAGCTGGTGCTGCCGTCGTCGCTGCCGCTGATCTTCGCCGGCATCAAGAACGCGATCACCCTCGCGCTGATCGGTGCCATCGTCGCCGAGTTCGTCGGTGCCTCGAAGGGTATGGGTGTGCTGATCAAGACGCTGAACTTCCAGCTCGACGTGGCGAGTTCGTTCGCGGTGGTCTTCGCCCTCATGGTCTTCGGTCTGATCCTGTACTGGATCGTCGAGATCGCCGACGCGCGCATCGTGTACTGGCGTAGTCACGTGTGACGCCGCACCACCCACCGTCGCCGGGTAGCCAGATCCATCGGCTGCCCGGCGACGGCCATTCGGGTGTGACTGTCCCCCGACAGATGAGCGCCACGACACTGTCGGCTCCGTCCGATACATTCGGTTCGTTCTGTCGCACCAGCTGGAGGGTTGCCCATGTCTGACGAGCTTGTGACGGTACCGGTCTGGACCATCACCACCGCCGCCGCCGACGTCCCGGCGGTCCTCGGTAACGATGCGCTGACCGCGGATCGGCTCGGCAGGCTTCGCGATGCTCTGGCAGCGCTCAGCGAGGTCCCGCTGACGACACTCGAGGCGCATCCGTTGACCGAGCCCGTGGACGCATCGAAGGGCATCCGTCTACACGGTGTCAGCCCGTTGGCACAGCAGCTGTCCACCCTGGTCAGCAAGACTCCGAAGGTTGTCACGGACGGCGGCGAGACGCTGTATCGGATGGATGTGCCGGGAAAGGTCTTCGCGGCGATGGGCACCGGCATGATCAAGCCGATGGCCTCGTCGACGGTCAGCGGTGGGATTCACAGCGCACTGACCAACGGCTCCAAGATCGTGGGTCAGGCATCGTTCGTCCCGGTGTCCGCGGGTAAGGCCGCCACCGCCGGTGCAGCGACCGGATCGGCGACGACGGCCGGTGTCGCGGCTGCCGGCGCAGGCGCGCTGACCGTCGCCGCACCTCTGGTCCTGATGGCGGTCGCGGTCGGCGTCAGCGCCTACGCCGACCACCAACGGCAACAGGCCCTCGAACGCATCACCGAGTTGCTCGAGAAGCTCGTCGCCGATCGTCTCGAGACCGAGAAGCACAGTCTCGAGGCATGCCGCCCGGCGATCACCAAGGCCACCGCCGTGGTTCTGGACGAGGGACTCGTCGGTCACTCACTTGGGCTCGACTCCAGCGTGTACGCCATCGAACAAGGGCTTTCCAGGGCTCAGGGGCGAATCACCAAGTGGGAGAAGGCCCTGGCAGAGCTTCCCGGCGACAAAGTGGAACTGAATCACCTCACCAAGGCGATCGAGGGTATCGACAAGGCCGACAGCGAGTTCTATGCCCACGTCGAGCTCGCCAGGTTGGCCATCGCGTTGAAGCGGCGGGTGCTCATCCTCCAGGCTGTCGAGCACGCCCAGTTGTCCGAGGGCAATCCTTTCGAGCGATTCGTGGCCACTCTTCATCGGGAGCAGCGGGAGGTCGATGACCACGAACGTCGTCTCGACGCGGTGGTGCTTCGGCTGACGACGCTCCAGCTCGACCGCTCCCACGGAGTCCGCGACGTCGTGTTCTCGTCTGGGGAGGTCGACCGGCTCCTCAACACCACCCGTCGCCTGCACCAGCTGGGACAGTCCGTGCAGGTCAACGGCAAGCAGTCCGACGTCACGATCGATATCGTGCAGGAGAAGGACGGCTCGGTCATCGTCTTCCCGGCCGCGGTTGCGTCGTAGCCCGGATTCACTGCCGGACAAGAGTTTCGAGGAGCATCCATCGTGGCAGTCAACGGTTGCAACGCCGATCCGCGCGTGGTGGCGGCGAAGCGTGCCCGCATCCGCGACCCGCATGTGGCGCCGCTCAACGAGCTCGCCGATCGGATCGCGGATGCCGAAGGCCTCGACCGGGGTCGCATTCCCTACGTCGACCCGGATACCGGCGGTATCAGGGCACGCATGCTGGTATTGCTGGACAATCCGTCGACGAAGGCCGAATCCGGCACCGGCTCAGGCTTGTTGAGCCTCGACAACAACGACCGTACGGCGCGTAATTGCCGGGAGGCCTACGCGCGCCACGGCGTCGACCGAGCCGACGTCGTGCACTGGAACGTCGTGCCGTTCCCGGTGGAGGGTGTGAAGAACGGAGGCTCCACCCCAGCCGAGCGCGCCCGTGGTGTCCGGTGGACCCGCGAGGTGGTGTCGATGCTGCCCGACCTCGAGATCGTGCTGCTGCTGGGTGCCGCTGCCCGTGACGGCTGGGACCGTGCGGCGCTCGTGCGGCCGGATCTGTATGTCCCGGCGGGCAAGATCCCGCACTGTTCCATGCGGGGTCTCAACACCGCCGGCGGCCGCGAGCGATTCGAGGATGCGATCGCCGACGTCGCGAAGCGTCTCCAGTGGTAGATCACGACCGAAACCGTCAGACCCCTCCCCTGTCGTTCGAGGTGAAGGGGAACTCGCCCCTTCTGGAGAGACGAGAATCTGCGCGACCCGATGACTTCGACACACTCACCCGGACGCCTGGCGAGACTTCCGCCTGCAGCCGGCCCACGCGCTCACCGAGCTGGACGGTCAGAAGGACGCCTGGGGTCGAACAGAACCCGGAGATCCGGACGGTCCGCACGGCCGGATCGACTTCACGCTCACGCCGGGCCTCCGAATCCGGTACCAGACCGGCGCCCCGCGCTTCGAGTTGTTCACCATCCTGGCCACCGATGTCCCCGACACCGCCCACGCTGCACAGCTCCCGGTCGCCCACGCACCCTCGGATCCCGCTGTGCAACTGACCATGCACAACGCCACGGTGATCGTCCGGCACATCGTCGACGCGCCGTCTTTCATCCGGTGACGCTGGCGGCCACGGAAATGGGCTGGTTCGAGTTCGTGATGACAGTGGGCCCCATGATCACCTCGGCCGTCGAGGCCACCTGCTGAAGCCACCAACGCATCCGACGACGACTCGCCACCTCCCACCGTGCAGGCGATCCTCGAGCTCGACTCCGACCAGATGACGCTGCCCCCTGAAGCGGCCCAGATCTGCAGCTCGACCGGGCGGCCATTCTCGGCTACATCGGTCTCGGTGACGGCGAGGAGTAGTACGTCTCCTGGGTGACCCACGAGAGAACTCCACCGATCCCGACGAAGGATCCGCACACAGTCACGAGGCGAAGGCATGGCACGCGACCACGGCGCTCTTGCACCTGGCGCTGCGTGAGGTGGCGCTCCCCGCGGACACGGACGATCGGGACCGGCAGGCACATTGATCCCCACCTCCATCGAACGTATATTCGTAGTCAGTCGAGGGCGCTCCTGATTGTCAGACCCCTCGCCTACTGTGGTCCGGGTGGGAGAGCGAGTCTCCCGCCGGTGGGAGGAGACACTATGCGTGACAACGATTTCGATTCGATCGTCGACACCGCATGGCGGAACTTCCGGGCCGCGCTCGCCGACCAGCTGTTCATGTTCACCGCCCGCTCCTTCACCTGGGTCGCGCAGAACCCGGAGATTCCCGACGGTCCGCATGGCCATCTCGACTTCGAGTTCACGCGCGCCAATCGGCTCCGGATGACGCTCAACCCCACCACCCTGCATCCCGACGCCGAGTGCTACCTCGAGCAGGTCGAGATGCTGGCCGCACTCGGCTGGCGGCAGCTGCGCAACGAGAAATTCATCCTCGAGCGTGGACGACGGCATGTCGACGAGCTGGCCGCGATCGCCGTCGCGACGCTGCGGCAGGTCTGGGAGGTCTTGCACCCGGCCTTCCTCACCAGCCCGCTCCTCGATTCCCCGGCACCGTGGACTGAGCCGCCGCTGAATGTCGGCGTCATCCCCGGCAACGCCGATCAGCTCCGCGCCCTGATCGTGACCGCGCTCTCGGAGGCCACCGGCACCGCGGTGGAACTCGACGACGACGGTGATGTCCCGTTGCCCACGCATCCGTGTCGGTCGTGGCTGCAGATCTCTTCCGATGCCCCGCGGATCGAGCTGTTCGCACAGCTCACCGATCGCATCCCTGATCCGGCGGCGGCTGCGATCTATCTTGCGGCACAGCCCACCTCGTTCAACGCGGTGCGGTTGAGCCTGAGGCAGGGCGCGGTGTTCGCGCAGATGGTGCTCGATGCCCGGGTGTTCCATGACCGCGTTCTGACCGCGGCCCTGGTCGAGTGGTTCGACTTCATGGAGTCCGATGCCACCGAGATCATCACCACCATCGAGGGTGCGGGCGCCGATCCCACCGCCGACACCGGCACCACCGGTGACTGCGCCCCCGAGGAGGAGGTCCCGGCCGGACTGCTCGCGGTGTTGGACCTGGCCCCGATGAGCGGCACCGTGACACCCGAGGATGTCGCGCAGGCATGCAGCCGCGATCGGGATGCCATGTTCGACTACCTCCGCCGCTGTGAAGAGCAGGCCGTCGAGTGGGGTCGGAACGCGGCCCGCGAGATCGACGCCGACGAGGCCGCCGCCTGCAGACATGAGCGGCGGGTCTGGGAGGTCACGGCCGAACTGCTGCGAGACGCGCTGCGATTGGTCGACGACAACCACGGAATGCGGCCGGCGGGCTGATCTGCCGGCACGGCCGTGCCACTGCGGGCGCAACGTGGTACGAACGATCGCGCGGCACCGGGGGACGATGCAGCAGACGGCCCGGGCGTGGCCTAGGCTGATCCCGCCGAGGGGGTGCGCAATGGGTTGGCCAGAGTCGGTCCTGGGGATGACGATCGTCATCTCGGTGTGTGTCAGCGTGACGGTCTGCTTGGTCTTGCTGATCCGGGCCAACTTCCAGAAGATCAAGATCGAATCGAAGTACCTGACGGTGAACGCCGAAAAGGTGCTGGCGGCCGCGGATGACGCCAGCGTCGGACGTGACGGCAGTCGGGTATCCGAACAGATGCGCAACGAGATCGTCGCCGATGTCCGACGCGCCGACACCTCACGACGTCCCTTCCAGATCCTGTGGGTCGACGATCATCCAGAAGGCAACGCCCGCGAACGGCACGCCCTGCTCATGGCCGGGGCCACGGTCTACGACGCCCTGAGCAACCGCATGGCCGAAGACCTGCGCAGTGTGCGGCAGTTCGACCTCGTCATCACCGATATCGGGCGAGACGACGAGGTCACGAACGGGTTCGACCTGATTCGCGACCTCGCCCTGATCGAACCGACCCTGGATGTCGTCATCTTCACGTCCAACCGCAACCGGATCGACCGGACCACACTGCCCAAGACCGTGGTGGAGATCGAGGATTCGAGTGCCGGCCTGGTCACCACGGTCCTCGACCGAATGGCCGGCGCCACGCGCGCACTACCGTGGCGCTGAGCTCCCGATCAGCCGTTCTGCTGCACGATCTGGATCAGGTTTCCACAGGTGTCGTCGAACACCGCGGTGGTGACCGGCCCCATGTCGACCGGCGGCTGGGTGAAACGCACACCGAGCCCGGCCATCCGGTCGTACTCGGCCTGAACATCGTCGACCGCGAACTGCGTGTACGGCATTCCGTCGGCGACCAGCGCTTCGGTGAACGGTGCCGCCGCGGGATGCCCCTTGGGTTCGAGGAGGAGTTCCACACCGTCGGGTGCATCGGGCGAGACGACGGTGAGCCAGCGGGCGTCGCCACCCATCGGGATGTCGTGCTTGGTGACGAAACCCAGGATGTCGGTGTAGAAGCGATGTGCCCGTTCCTGGTCGTCGACCATCACGCTCGTCCACCGGATCTTCATGGTGTCCCTCGCTCCTCTTCTGCCCGGACTCACGTCGGGTCTCGTCACGAACTTGCAGGTCGACGTCTCGCAGCCGCTCCCCCGCATTCGGCGGAAGGTCGGGACGGTTCCGTACCCGTGCGAAACCAGGGGAAGGCTCGGATGTTCACAAGCCTGCACCCGAAACCCGAGGAAAGTT
>NZ_JBSFRM010000049.1:0-447 GCF_053589235.1 Gordonia sp. NPDC003376
GTCTGATTCTCACACTCGGACAGGGCATTTCGTGTTTCCCGCGCCGTATCGGGCCCAGGTTTTTCCACCTGGATCGGTGGATTCAGGTTGAGCCGTTGAGGAGCGGAGCGACGAGGCGTGTCGAAACCTCTGTCGGCCGAGCTCGCCGGCGTGACCGTCTTGGTGGTGGTTACGCACCCGATGTGGGTTGCGGAGATTTCGACACGGGTCCTCGCTTCGCTCGGTCCCGGCTCAATCATCGTTCGGGGGTCCTCGCTTCGCTCGGTCCCGGCTCAATCAGCAAGAGGCGGTTGGTGGTTGAGCTGTTGAGGAGCGGAGCGACGGGGCGTGTCGAAACCTCTGTCGGCCGAACTCGCCGGCGTGACCGTCTTGGTGGTGGTTACGCACCCGATGTGGGTTGCGGAGATTTCGACACGGGTCCTCGCTTCGCTCGGTCCCGGCTCAATC
>NZ_JBSFRM010000049.1:544-6469 GCF_053589235.1 Gordonia sp. NPDC003376
ATCAGCAAGAGGCGGTTGGTGGTTGAGCCGTTGAGGAGCGGAGCGACGAGGCGTGTCGAAACCTCTGTCGGCCGAGCTCGCCGGCGTGACCGTCTTGGTGGTGGTTACGCACCCGATGTGGGTTGCGGAGATTTCGACAACGGGTCCTCGCTTCGCTCGGTCCCGGCTCAATCATCGTTCGGGGGTCCTCGCGATGCTCGGTCCCGGCTCAATCAGCAAGAGGAGATTGGTGGTTGAGCCGTTGAGGAGCGGAGCGACGAGGCGTGTCGAAACCTCTGTCGGCCGATGTCGCCGGCTCAACCACCGATGGGGTCGGTCTGCTCGATCGGCAACGGGCACACGGTGGACTCGGTTGCGTTCGGTTCGTGCGCGAAGGCGCCGGCTGCCTGGAAGGTCAGGTAGCTGGGGTGCGCCGGATCGAGGACCAGGCGCTGGCGTCGGCCACGGGCCTTGATCAGGTCGGGGACCACGGTCAGATAGCGGGGGAAGCTGGCCGCGTACACATTCACCCGTAGCCGGTGGCCCGGCTCGATCACCGCATCGGTGGGGACCAGGTCGACGTCGATGCGGACCGGCTCGTCGGTGGGCACCGGCATCTTGCGCTTGCGGGACAGATAGTGGTGCGCGGCGACCAGGCTGCCATCCGAGGCGTAGGTCGACGACGACGGATCGAGCGCCCGATTGGACGCCGACAACGCGCCATTGCTCAACACACGCGAAGTGCCGTCGGGTGCAACGTCATTCACCGTGACCGCCCAGATGCCCTCGTGTGCGGTGGTCGCCACGTTCAGGCGCAGGTTCATCGCGCCGCTCAGCGTCACCGCCTCGTCGGCCGGGCCGGTGGTGAACGAGAGGGCGCCGCGTTCCTGGAATCTGGCGTCGACGGTGAACCTCTCGCCGAACATCATCGTCACGCCAGCGGTCACCTGTGTCATGTCGCGGGAGACCATGCCGCGCAGGTCGGGACGCACGTGGAGATCCGATGCCGAGTGGCCGGGGGTGCGGCTCAGTGAACCGTCATGCACCGCGTGGTCGGCGGTCTCCGACGAGTCGTCGACCAGATACAACCGTTGCGGGCGCACCCCGTCGCGCGGGAACGACGTACCCGACGTCCACTGGCCACCCTGCTGATGCATGGTGACCGGGCCGTAGAACTCGATCCCGTTGCGGTGGCCCTTGAGCCAGCGGTCGAACCAGGCACGCTCGAGCACGTCGAGCCGCGGCGGTGAGAACCGGCCGCCGTGACCGAAGCCGACGTCGGCGTGGTAGCCGTCGCCGACCAGCATCTGCTTGCGTCCCGGCTCCATCCGCAGACGCTCGTACACCCCGGTCGCGCTGCGGCCGAACAGATCATGCCAGCCGCCGACGGTGAACGTCGGTGCCTCGATCCGGTCGATCTGCGGGTCGCGCTCGTCGAAATACGGATCGTCGAAGATACGGTCGTCGCGGGCGGTGAGGAACCCCCACAGCAGTGACGGCATCTCGGTGGCAGGGGAGGTGATCCGATCGCGGAACCACCGTAGGGTGTTGCCGCGCACCAGGTCCCGCATGTAGGTGGACGGATTGGGAACCCATTTGAGGATGTTCACCGCCGACAGCCACAGCGGGATGAATGCCGACGGCATCCCGCCGGTGATGTAGACGTCGCGAACGATGTCGTCACATCCCTCGACCGCGAACACCGCGCCGAGTTCCGCGGGCCGCTTGTCGGCGGCCTGTAGCGAGTTGATCGCCGAGTACGACCAGCCGGCCAGGCCGACCCTGCCGTTGCACCAGTCCTGCTCGGCGGCCCACGAGATGATCTCCACCGAGTCCTGCTGTTCGCGCTCACCGAGGATCTGCCACTTGCCCTCGCTGGAGCCGGTACCGCGGACATCGACGACGACCTGCACGTATCCGCTGCGCACCAGGGTGCGGTTGATGCCGAAGACGTCGAGCACACCGCCGGCGATGGTGCCGGTCAGCCGGGTCAGGCCGGCCAGGGCGGTGCCGGTGGCGTCGATCGACGACGACGCGCTGCGCACCGCCTTGCCGAGGACCGGGGCGTGGGTGGTGGCGTCGATGAAGTCCACCGAAGCCCGGTTGTACGGGTTGATGTTGATGATCGCCGGGTAGGGCGTGAGCACCGTCTGGCCGAACCGGTTGGCCGGTCGGATCACAGTCGCCCGCAGCCGGACGCCGTCGCTCATCTCGATCGTCACATCGCGATCGATCACCACACGGGGATAGGTCTGGGGGCCGTCGACGGCTTCGCGCCAGCGGATGCCGTCGGCGCCGCCGGTCGGATCGCCGAGGGGGAGTGTGCCGAAATGAGGTACCGAAGCCGTCCCGCCGGTGGAGACGCCTGCAGACGGGATGCCTGCAGACGGGATGTCTCCACCGGAGCGAGCCCCGGTGGAGAATCGGACACCGACAGCCGAACGCGTGTCGAGCTGGTACGTCATGGCGCATCACCACCCTGCCCAGGGTGCCGCCCGCACGCCGATCGGGTATCGACGCTGGTGACACCGCTTCGTGTCGATTCCAAACTACTGGAACCAGCCTTACACTTTGTGTTGCACATCACTCTGAGCGCTGACAGTAGTGCATTTGAGATATCGGATCGACAACCAGGGGGTGCTCAAAATGGTCACGGGGTGTATCGCCGCAGGTCACGGGTTTGCGCGGGATCCGGAAACCATCCGAACAGATAGGTCTCGCCGGGCATGATCTGAGAACCCGGTGTGCGTCTGCGCATCGGGCTGTGAGTGGACCCGATTTGGACCGTCGGCAATCGTCGCGTAGTCTTTCTCCTCGGTGTGGCGTGCACATGTACGTCGTATCGGTTCAACCAGAGACCGTTGGTCATCGGGAGCGATCCCGATCGAAGGACGACGAGAGTCGGCGGCCCACGCAGGGAGAACGAGGAAGATCATCGCGGATGTCCATCGTGACATCCGCGCATTGAGTACGCCCCGTGCCTTTCTGTGTGCCGGGGCGTTCGTCGTATCTCGGGCATCCCGACCGGTCTGCTGATGTGAACTCTGACCAACTCAATTCGAGTGATGAGGAAGGAGGCGAAGTATGGCCAAGTCTGACAAGGTGTCCGCAGTTGCGGAGATCGCGCAGCAGTTCGAGGGCGCTACGGCGACGGTCGTCACGGAATACCGTGGCCTGTCCGTCAGCCAGATCACCGAGCTGCGTCGCTCCCTCGGTGAGGGTGCAACCTACTCCGTCGCCAAGAACACCCTGGTGAAGCGTGCCGCCGATCAGGCGGGCGTGGCAGGGCTCGACGAGCTGTTCTCCGGCCCGACCGCGATCGCCTTCATCGAAGGCGAGCCGGTGGTGGCCGCGAAGGCGATCAAGAACTTCGCCAAGGACAACAAGGCTCTCGTCATCAAGGGCGGGTACATGGACGGCCGTGCGCTGTCCGTGGCCGAGATCGAACAGATCGCCGACCTTGAGACCCGCGAGGTCCTGTTGGCCAAGCTCGCCGGTGCCATGAAGGGCAACTTGGCAAAGGCTGCCGGCCTGTTCAACCAGCCGGCCTCGCAGGTGGCGCGCCTCGCCGCGGCCCTGCAGGAGAAGCAGCAAGCAGAAGCCGGCGAGTAACCCACTCACCGGTGTCACACGCGCTCTCGGCCTGCCGGGAGTCACAAACCCCCTCCCGATTCGGGGCCTGACCCGACCGGGACATACAGGAAGGACGCCACCATGGCGAAGCTCACCGCTGACGAGCTCATCGATCAGTTCAAGGAACTGACCCTGCTGGAGCTCAGCGATTTCGTGAAGAAGTTCGAAGAGGTCTTCGAGGTCACCGCGGCTGCTCCGGTTGCCGTTGCCGCCGCAGGCGCCCCGGCCGCCGCCGCCGAGGCTGCTGCCGAGCAGGACGAGTTCGACGTCATCCTCGAGGGTGCCGGCGACAAGAAGATCCAGGTCATCAAGGTCGTCCGCGAGGTCGTCTCGGGCCTGGGCCTGAAGGAAGCCAAGGACCTCGTCGAGGGTGCTCCGAAGGCTCTGCTGGAGAAGGTCGACAAGGAGGCCGCCGAGGCCGCCAAGGCCAAGCTCGAAGAGGCCGGCGCCAAGGTCACCGTCAAGTAAGACCGCGCTTACTTCGCGATACCTCGCGAGCCCGGGATGGATGCGTCCGTCCCGGGCTCGTTCGCATCTGTGCCGGCACCGCGCCCGGCGTGAACCCGAGATCGGACCGATTCAGCTGGGGGGACGCTCTTTTTCGGATATGTAAGGACGCCCGACTAGCATGACCACGCGTGACTGGAGCCGTATCCCGCCGGGCGTTCACCGCCATCAACGTCATCGGGGCCGTCGTGCTCGTGTTGGCGATCGCCCGCGTCTTCGGACAGCCGTGGCTGTGGCATGTGGGCCCGGTCAAGTACTGGGGACCACCGGTGGATCTGCAGATCTATCGCTACGGGGGCCAGTTCCTGTTCCACGGTCAGCCGCTCTACGACGGCCCGATGCCCCAGGCCAACGATTCCCTCCTGCCGTTCACCTATCCGCCGTTCGCCGCGCTCTCGTTCGTCCCGATGAGCTGGCTGCCGGTGCGGCTGGTGTCGGTGATCTTCCTGGTCCTCGGCTGCGCGCTCACCTGGTGGCTGATCCGCATCCTGCTGCGCCGCGTCGGCTGCGGTGACCTCGCGATCGGCTGGTCGATGATCCTCACCGGGGTGGCGTTGCAACTCGAACCCATCCGGATCACCCTCGACCTTGGGCAGATCAACCTGATCCTGGCAGGCCTCGTCATCGCCGACACGCTGTGGGACAGGCGCCCCGCGTGGGCCGAACCCTATCGCGGCGTCCTCGTCGGCATCGCCGCCGCGATCAAGATGACGCCCGCCGTCCTCGTCGTCTATTTCCTCGTGCGCAGGCAGTGGCGTGCGGCGATCAACGTCGTCGTCGGCTTCGTGGTCGCCACCGGGATCGCCTGGCTGATCAATCCGTCGGACTCCTGGAAGTACTGGACCGAGACGGTCTTCGATCCCGACCGGATCGGCGGTCTCGCCTTCATCTACAACCAGGGCATCACCGGGGTGCTGGCCCGGATGGGCATGACCGACCACCAGCGTTCCCAGTGGTGGATGCTGCTGGGTGCGCTCGCGGGGCTCTATTGTCTGGTCCTCGCCTGGTATCTGGCCCGGGGCAAAGAGTACGAACTGTGCTTCCTGGCCGCCTGGGCGGTGGCCCTGTTGCTCACCCCGGCCGCCTGGATTCACCACTGGGTGCTGACCTCGGTGTTCATCCTGGTGTTCCTCACCGTCGGCATCCGGGCCCGCAACCGGGCGTTTCTCTCGCTGGGCGTCCTCGGCCTGATCGCCCAGCTGCCCGGCCCGTCCCTGTTCCTGCCGTCGTCGCAGCTGCGCGAACTCGACTGGACGTGGTGGGAGAACCTGTACGGCAACTCGTCGCTGATCTGGCTGCTGCTGGTGCTGGCGGTCGCGTGGTGGCTGCCGTTCGCGCGCGTCCGCCAGGCCTGGGAGCCCGCGGTCCCGTCTGCCACCGTGACCTCCGGCGGTGTGCCGCAGGTCACCACGGGTACCACCTGAGGCCTGTTCCACCCACGCCCGGCGGATGGCTCCCGGCCCACTTTGCATGTCTCCGACAATCGGCTATGGTCATCGCGCGAGGGATAAGTTACCGGTTGGTAGATTTCCCTCGCGGCCGCGCTGAGTACGGTTCGGTGTGATGAGGTCCGTCGGGTATCGGCCTGTCCGATACAGTGACCCCAGCCACACTTGTCACCGGGTCGTGAGCCATCGCACCGCGGTGGCCACTGGGGGCAGCGATCGTCTGGGAGGAAACAGTGGGTGTAGAGGTCAGTGTCGAGGGGCTCACCAAGTCGTTCGGCTCGCAGAACATCTGGCGTGATGTGTCGTTGACGTTGCCGTCGGGTGAGGTCAGTGCGTTGCTGGGGCCGTCGGGTACCGG
>NZ_JBSFRM010000050.1:0-5292 GCF_053589235.1 Gordonia sp. NPDC003376
CCGAGATCATTCCGCAGGTGCAGCCGAATCCGGGGATGCCCGAGCGTAAGGCGGTGGGGCGGCATCGGCAGCGGGTGTTGGAGTTGTTGCCCAGCATGCCCGAACACGCCCAGCGCGCGATCCTGGCGTCCCTGGAACACTCCGGAACCAGACGAGATCCACTGCAGCCCTTGGGGTAATGGGATGGGTCGTCGCCGGTCGTGGTGGCCGGCGGCGGCTCGCATTGACGCCCTTAACCTAAAAACGTAAGGTTTATGACAGTCGGTGTGACGCCGATGGACAGGAGTACCCCGATGAGTGAGATCGATGATTTCCGTCGCCGCTACGAGCGGCACGTCGGCCATGTGGTGGCCGGCGACATGAAGGCGGCGATCGCCGACATGGTCCCCGGTGACACCCGCCGCATCTTCGCCGGCGTCGACGTCCCGCGAGGAGCCGTGGCCGCACACCGGATCGTCGGTGTCCGCGCGGAGGGTGATCGGATGATCGGGGAGGCCATCTACCACGTCGGCGGTTCCGCGATCGGACTGCGCTCGATCTGGGAGAACCGCGGTGGCACCTGGCTGGCCGCCGAGCTCGAGAACTTTCCGGCGGCACCCGAGGTGCAGGGCGTGTCCACCACGGTCGTCCCGTGGGGCCCGGCCGCCGACGGCCATGACCAGCCCTACTGGGACGGACTGCTCGCCGGGGAACTCCGGCTGCAACGTTGCCGGCAGTGCCACACCTGGATCTGGGGCCCGCAGTCGGTGTGCTCCTCCTGCTACGGCTTCGACATCGGCTGGGAGAGCGTGCAGCCCGAGGGCACCGTGTACAGCTGGAGCCGCAGCTGGTATCCGTACATCGAAGAACTCGCCGACACCCTGCCCTACATCAGCATTCTGGTGGAACTGCCGCACGCCGGTGGTCGGCGCCTCCTGGGCATCCTCACCGACGATCCCGAGGACACGCCGCGGATCGGCGAGCAGGTCGTCGGTTCCTTCGAACGGCGCGACGGCGAGCAATGGCCACTGCTGCGGTGGCGTCGGGTCGCCGCGGTCGCGGAGGCACGTCGATGAGCGCGACGATCCGGGGGACTTCGGCCGTCGTCGGCATCGCCGAGATGCATTACAGGCGCGGTCAATCGCCGTTCGGTGAGCAGCGGATGACGATCGCGGCGATCCTGGCGGCCTGCGAGGACGCCGGGATCTCGCCCCGCGAGCTCGACGGCTTTGTCTCCTACGCGGGCGGATCCAACGACGGCCCGATCCTCGGCGCGGCACTCATGGTCGACGAACTGCGGTGGTCCACCATGATGTGGGGCGGCGGGGGCGGCAGCGTCGCGTCCGCGATCACCATCGCGGCCACCGCCATCGCCACCGGACAGGCCGAATGTGTCGTCGTGTACCGGGCGATGTCGCAGGCCGACACCGGACGTCTCGGATATGCCAAGTACCACTACGGACCACACTTCCTGGCCCACGGGGTCGGTTCACCCGCGCAGATCTGCGCCATGCGCACCCAGCGCATGCTCGAGCACGACGGTGTACCGCGGGAGGCGATGCGGTCTCTGGTCCTCGCCGCCTATCACCATGCGCAGAGCAATCCCACCGCACAGGGATTCGGCAAGCCCCTCGACGAGCAGACCTATGAGGCCTCGCGGCTGATCGCCGAACCCTTCCACCTCTACGACTGCTCGCGCGAGAGTGACGGCGCGGTGGCCTTGGTGCTGGTGTCGGCCGAGCGTGCCAAGGACCTGCGTGACGACCCGGCATACCTGCTCGCCGGGGCGCAGGGAGCGCCGGGCGGCTACTGCGAGCGGATCGACAACGACGCGCAGTACTCGACGGCCGGATTCGGTCCGGCCAACAACGGGAAACCCGGTGTGGCCGAGCGTCTCTGGGCGATGGCAGGCATGGGGCCCGACGACGTCGACGTGGCCCAGGTCTACGAGAACTTCAGCGGGCCCGCCGTCGCGGCGCTGATCGACCACGGACTGTGTCCGGCGGGGCCCGCTGCGGGCACGGTGATGACCGTCGAGAACCTGACCGCGCCGCACGGGAAGTTGCCGATCAACACCAGCGGCGGGAATCTCGCCGACGCCTTCGTCAACGGCCTGAACCTCGCGGTCGAGGCGGTTCGCCAGATCCGCGGGACCTCGACCAACCAGGTTCCCCACGCCAGGACGTCGTTGTTCATCGGCGGGCCGATGGCGCCGCTGGTGAGCTCGGTGCTCTTCGGCGGCCCCGACACCGTCTGATACCCGGCACTTTCGGAGGAGACCACCATGCTCGACCGACCATTCCTGTTCATCGACGGCCGTTGGACCACGCCGGCATCGTCGGCGGTGTACGACGTGATCGAGGCGGCGACCGAGAAGGTCCTGGCGCGAACGGCGTTGGCCGGCGAGGCGGATGTGGATGCCGCGGTCACCGCCGCCCGCGCGGCGCTGCGCGGACCGTGGGGTGCGATGTCGGCCGAGGCTCGGGCCGATGTGCTCGAGGCGTTCGCCGGTCAGTTGCGTGCACGCGGCCGTGACACCGCGCAGCTGGTCACCCGGGAGAACGGGATGCCGATCTCGCTGTCGAAGGCGGTCAACGGGATCGGGCCGTCGGCGATGTTCGCCTACTACGCGGATCTGATCCGCCGACGAGCCGTCGAGGAGATCCGTCCCGGTCTCCTCGGCGCGCGCACCGTGGTGCGGTCCGAGCCGGTCGGCGTGATCGCGGCGATCGCCCCGTGGAACTATCCGCAGCCGCTGGCCGCGATGAAGATCGCCCCGGCGCTCGCGGCAGGCTGCACGGTGGTGCTCAAGCCGTCACCGGAGACCTCCCTGGACGCTTTTGTCTTCGCCGAGGCGGCCGCTGCGGCCGGGGTACCCGACGGTGTCCTGAACATCGTTCCCGCAGAACGCGAAGTCAGCGCGTACCTGGTGGCGCACCCCGGCGTCGACAAGGTCGCGTTCACCGGTTCCACGGCGGCCGGGCGTGCGATCGGGGAGATCTGCGGGCGGATGCTGCGGCCGGTCACCCTGGAACTGGGCGGGAAGTCGGCGGCACTCGTGCTCGACGACGCCGACCTCGATGTGCTGGCGGCCAAACTGCTCGAGGTCTCGCTGGTGAACAACGGTCAGACCTGTCATGCGAGCACCCGAATCCTGGCTCCGCGGAGCCGATACGGCGAGGTCGTCGACGCGGTCACCGAGACCGTGCGTGCGCTGCCGATCGGTGATCCGCTCGACCCGGCCACTGCCATCGGACCGCTCGTCAGTGCCGCACAACGCGATCGCGTGCTCGGCTACGTCGAGACCGGGAGGTCGGAGGGTCGGGTGACCGCCGGCGGCGGGGTCCCGGCGACGCAGTCGACCGGATGGTTCGTCGAGCCCACGGTGTTCGCCGATGTCGACCCCACCGCGCGCATCGCTCAGGAAGAGATCTTCGGGCCCGTGCTGACCATCATCGGGTACGACGACGAGGACGACGCGATCCGGATCGCGAACAACTCCGACTACGGTCTCGGCGGCACCGTCTGGACCGCGGACGAGGCCCGGGGGATCGAGGTGGCCGCGCGGATCGAGACCGGGACGGTCGGCGTGAACCACTACGCGCTCGACCTCGCCGCGCCCTTCGGCGGGGTGAAGGCGTCCGGACTGGGTCGCGAGCTGGGGCCCGAGGGGCTCGAACCGTACCTGGTGTCGAAATCGATCTATCTCGCCCCGAAGTAACCTACTGAATGTAGATTTATGGGAGAGGCGACGAGAAGGAGCCGATGATGATCTCCTACGAATGGCGAACCGAGCTGGACGGCGAGGACCTCGACGGGGTTCTGGCCCTGGTGGAGACGGCTGCCGCGTACGACGCGGAGGCGGGGTTCTCCCACATCGATCCGGCGAGTGTCCGCGACCGCGACGGCGATGGCGGTCATGTGGCCCACCTGCCGATCGAGGCGCGCAAGGATCTCAGTCCGCGCGATGACGCTCCACTGGTCGTGGTGGCCTATCTGCACCTGTCGGTGAACGCGAAGGGACTCGGCACCGTGTCGTATGTGGTGCACCCCGAATACCGTTCGCGCGGGATCACGACCCTGCTGGTGGAGGAGATGGGACTCGACACCGGTGCCGACGGCGGCTGGGCAGGGACGGGTGCGGAAGCATTGCGCTGCTGGGCCTATGCGACGCATCCGGCATCGGAACGTCTGACCCGGCGGTTCGGGGTGCCCGCGGTGAGTCGACAGTGGACGGTGGCCCGCCATCTGACCGGTCCGTTCGCCTTCCCCCTCGAGAAGGTCGACCTGCCCGAGGGTTTCACCCTCACAGAAGCCCGTGCGCCGGAGCCCGACGACCGCACCTTCGGTGACGTCCTCGCCGATGCCGCCGTCGCCGCCACGCACCAGGAGCGACTGGGGGCGGATCTGGCACGCGGAGGTGGGCGGGTCGTCGAGGCGCGGTCCGACGATGGCGCGACGGTCGGATTCGTCTGGTATTCCACCGACCTTCGCCCCCATGCGGAGGAGTTGCGGGCGGCGTCGGTGCATGCGGTGGTGCTTGCGTCGTCGGCGCAGGGGAAGGGTCTGGGTTCCGCGCTACTGGTCGCCGCACTCGAGAATCAGCGTGATGCCGGTGCGCAGGTGTCGCTACTCCGGATCAACCCGGATGACCCTGCGGCCGTGCGTATGTGCCGCATCCTGGGATACGAGCAGGAGGACGCCCACTCCTGCTATCAGGTCGGCCGACACGCCGACCCGCCGCCCGCCTCCCGGTAGCCCGAGAGGTGCGCCTGGAGGCCGCCACCTCGGTGCTGGGTGATCGAGCCGGAAGGGCGAGCGCCTGCGGTGATTGAGCCGGGACCGAGCCGGAAGGGCGAGTGCTTTGCGGTGATTGAGCCGGGACCGAGCCGGAAGGGCGAGTGCTTTGCGGTGATTGAGCCGGGACCGAGCCGGAAGGGCGAGGACCCGTGTCGAAATCTCGGTTGGGTGTGTCGGGTGGTGGTTGTCGCGGTTTGTTGGTTGCGTAATGTGTTTGGCCGGCGGAGGTTTCGACTCGACGTGTCGCTGCGCTCCGCGTCGGCTCAACCATCGTGTGCTACGTGTCTTCTGGTGTTCGCTGGTTGAGGCGGGGCCGGACCTGGAGGTTGGCGAGTGCTTTGCGGTGATTGAGCCGGGACCGAGCCGGAAGGGCGAGGACCCGTGTCGAAATCTCGGTTGGGTGTGTCGGGTGGTGGTTGTTGAATCCCCCGGGGTTTCGTGCCGCTTCCTTTTGAGTCAGGAAGGATGAGCACATGCCGAAGAACATTGATCCCGAGGTCAAGGCTCGTGCGT
>NZ_JBSFRM010000051.1:1757-5133 GCF_053589235.1 Gordonia sp. NPDC003376
TGTAGGTGTTGTTGTAAGTGTTTTAGGGCGTTCGGTGGATGCCTTGGCACCAGGAGCCGATGAAGGACGTGGTAGGCCGCGATAGTCCTCGGGGAGTTGTCAAACGAGCTGTGATCCGAGGGTGTCCGAATGGGGAAACCCAGCACGAGTGATGTCGTGTTACCACCAGCTGAATGTATAGGCTGTGTGGGGGGAACGTGGGGAAGTGAAACATCTCAGTACCCATAGGAAGAGAAAACAATTGTGATTCCGTGAGTAGTGGCGAGCGAAAGCGGATGAGGCTAAACCATGCGCATGTGATACCGGGTAGGGGTTGTGTGTGTGGGGTTGTGGGGTATGTCTTTCCTGATCTACCTGTCAGGACGTGAGTCAGAAAATCGCATGTTAGGTGAAGTGGCCTGGAATGGTCTGCCGTAGACGGTGAGAGTCCGGTAACTGTAAATGTGTGGTCTTGCGTGATGTGTGCCCAAGTAGCAGCGGGCTCGTGGAATCTGCTGTGAATCTGCCGGGACCACCCGGTAAGCCTGAATACTTCCTGGTGACCGATAGCGGACTAGTACCGTGAGGGAAAGGTGAAAAGTACCCCGGGAGGGGAGTGAAATAGTACCTGAAACCGGACGCTTACAATCCGTCAGAGCCTGTGGGTCATTGAGTTGACTGTGGGTGATGGCGTGCCTTTTGAAGAATGAGCCTGCGAGTTAGTGCTCGGTGGCGAGGTTAACCCGTGTGGGGTAGCCGTAGCGAAAGCGAGTCTGAATAGGGCGTTGAGTCGCTGGGTCTAGACCCGAAGCGAAGTGATCTACCCATGGCCAGGGTGAAGCAGCAGTAAGATGTTGTGGAGGCCCGAACCCACTTCAGTTGAAAATGGAGGGGATGAGTTGTGGGTAGGGGTGAAAGGCCAATCAAACTTCGTGATAGCTGGTTCTCCCCGAAATGCATTTAGGTGCAGCGTTGCATGTTTCTTACTGGAGGTAGAGCTACTGGATGGCCGATGGGCCCTACTAGGTTACTGACGTCAGCCAAACTCCGAATGCCGGTAAGTGAGAGTGTGGCAGTGAGACTGCGGGCGATAAGGTTCGTAGTCGAGAGGGAAACAGCCCAGATCGCCGGCTAAGGCCCCTAAGCGTGTACTAAGTGGAAAAGGATGTGGGGTCGCGAAGACAACCAGGAGGTTGGCTTAGAAGCAGCCACCCTTGAAAGAGTGCGTAATAGCTCACTGGTCAAGTGATCCTGCGCCGACAATGTAGCGGGGCTCAAGTACACCGCCGAAGCCGCGGCACTCCACCATGACATCCGCAGTGGTTTACGGACTGCTGTGTAGTGGGTGGGGTGGGTAGGGGAGCGTCCTGCATCCGTGGAAGCGCCGGAGTGATCTAGGTGTGGAGGGTGTGGGAGTGAGAATGCAGGCATGAGTAGCGAAAGCAGAGTGAGAAACTCTGCCGCCGGATGACCAAGGGTTCCTGGGCCAGGCTAATCCGCCCAGGGTGAGTCGGGACCTAAGGCGAGGCCGACAGGCGTAGTCGATGGACAACGGGTTGATATTCCCGTACCCGTGTATCCGCGCCCATGCTGAATCAGTTGTACTAACCATCCAAATCCCAATGGACTGCCTTCGGGTGGCCGGCGGGGGCTGCATGGGACCTTGGCTGGTAGTAGGCAAGCGATGGGGTGACGCAGGAAGGTAGTGGGGCCAGTGAGTGGTTGTACTGGTGTAAGCCTGTAGGGCGAGTGGTTGGTAAATCCGTCACTCATGTGCCTGAGAGGTGATGCGTAGCCGTTGTGGCGAATTCCATGATCCTATGCTGCCGAGAAAAGCCTCTAGTGAGTTGGTACACGGCCCGTACCCCAAACCAACACAGGTGGTCAGGTAGAGAATACTAAGGCGATCGAGAGAACTGTGGTTAAGGAACTCGGCAAAATGCCCCCGTAACTTCGGGAGAAGGGGGACCACGACTGGTGAACACTTTTTCGGTGGGAGCTGGTGGTGGTCGCAGAGACCAGAGAGAAGCGACTGTTTACTAAAAACACAGGTCCGTGCGAAGTCGTAAGACGATGTATACGGACTGACGCCTGCCCGGTGCTGGAAGGTTAAGAGGACCGGTTAGTGGCCTTTGGGTTGCGAAGCTGAGAATTTAAGCCCCAGTAAACGGCGGTGGTAACTATAACCATCCTAAGGTAGCGAAATTCCTTGTCGGGTAAGTTCCGACCTGCACGAATGGCGTAACGACTTCTCTGCTGTCTCAACCACAGACTCGGCGAAATTGCAGTACGAGTAAAGATGCTCGTTACGCGCGGCAGGACGAAAAGACCCCGGGACCTTCACTATAGCTTGGTATTGGTGTTCGGTTCGGTTTGTGTAGGATAGGTGGGAGACTGTGAAGTGGGCACGCTAGTGTTCGTGGAGTCGTTGTTGAAATACCACTCTGATCGTATTGGACTTCTAACCTCGGACCCTGATCGGGTTCAGGGACAGTGCCTGGTGGGTAGTTTAACTGGGGCGGTTGCCTCCCAAAATGTAACGGAGGCGCCCAAAGGTTCCCTCAGCCTGGTTGGCAATCAGGTGTTGAGTGTAAGTGCACAAGGGAGCTTGACTGTGAGACGTACATGTCGAGCAGGGACGAAAGTCGGGACTAGTGATCCGGCACCAACGTGTGGAAGTGGTGTCGCTCAACGGATAAAAGGTACCCCGGGGATAACAGGCTGATCTTCCCCAAGAGTCCATATCGACGGGATGGTTTGGCACCTCGATGTCGGCTCGTCGCATCCTGGGGCTGGAGTAGGTCCCAAGGGTTGGGCTGTTCGCCCATTAAAGCGGCACGCGAGCTGGGTTTAGAACGTCGTGAGACAGTTCGGTCTCTATCCGCCGCGCGCGTGAGAAACTTGAGGAAACCTGTCCCTAGTACGAGAGGACCGGGACGGACGAACCTCTGGTGTGCCAGTTGTTCCGCCAGGAGCATTGCTGGTTGGCTACGTTCGGAAGGGATAACCGCTGAAAGCATCTAAGCGGGAAGCCTGTTCCAAGATGAGGTTTCTTTCCCTCTTGAAGGGTTAAGGCCCCCTACAGATCATGGGGTTGATAGGCCAGAATTGGAAGCCTGGTAACGGGTGGAGGTGACTGGTACTAATCGGCCGAGGACTTACAACAACACTCTTACTGTTTTGATGGTAGAGGTGTGCGCATCCACTATGTACTTCTGAAACAATGCACGCAGATGTTGCGGACGCGTGAGCGTTTGTTTCAGAGAGTTTCGGCGGCTATAGCGGTGGGGAAACGCCCGGTCCCATTCCGAACCCGGAAGCTAAGCTTGCCTGCGCCGATGGTACTGCACTTTAGTCAGTGTGGGAGAGTAGGACACCGCCGAACAATTTTTTGGGG
>NZ_JBSFRM010000052.1:0-4654 GCF_053589235.1 Gordonia sp. NPDC003376
ACGCACGAGCCTTGACCTCGGGATCAATGTTCTTCGGCATGTGCTCATCCTTCCTGACTCAAAAGGAAGCGGCACGAAACCCCGGGGGATTCAACTTGCTCATCGTTGACGAAATGGGATTCGCGCCGCTCGATGACACCGGCACCCAGCTGCTGTTCCGACTCGTCGCCGGCGCTTACGAACGCCGCTCCCTGGCTATCGCCTCCCACTGGCCCTTCGAGCAATGGGGACGGTTCCTACCCGAACACACCACCGCAGTCAGCATCCTCGACCGTCTACTGCACCACGCCACCACCGTCATCACCGACGGCGATTCATACCGCATGACCCACCGAACGGAGGCGCCCCACCGCTGACCAAACCCGCACAAGGCGGGGACTTCTACTTGGCCACCAGCGGGGACATCAAACTGGCCGTTGACAGAAGTCTGGCCACGGTCGCGCACCATTTCGCACGTCGATGGGACCAGCCGTGAAGACCCGGAGCACCAGTCCGCCCAGCGGCCGGTCGACACCCGGGTGCTTCTCACCTCAATCCTCAAATGGAACCCGGCGGTGAAGACCGGGAGCACGAGCACCTGGACTGAATGTGGACCACAATTGTGGTCCACCCTCGATGGGGCCTGGACCCCAGAATACGACAAGTCCGGGGATGGCCACCTGCCTCGATGGATCCCGACCGTGGAGGACCGAGAGCACATTTGTGGGACTTCCGGGACCTGACCCTGAACCTTGGACACGTTGAATCCCACCAGTCGGCGGGAGGAAGCGAGATGATCAAGGTATGGCTCGCAAAACACTATTCAGAGCAGTTCGGTAAGGACGCGGTGGACTTGTACGAGTCGACCCCGGGTGCCACGGTCCGCAGTGTCGCGGCTGATCTCGGTATCGAGCGGGGCACCCTGCGGAACTGGTTAGCCTCGATGTTTCGTCGGGGGTCGCCCGGTGTTTGAGCGGGCCCGGAGTGGTGGTCTGAGGACCGAATTCCGGGTGTGGGCCGTGTGGTGTTGTCCGAGGCGTCGGTGTGCGTCGGGTTTCACGGCCCCGAGGTGTGACGTCCTTTCTGGGTTCGAAGGTTGGTCGGTCTGGTGGTCAGGCCGGCGCTGGAAGTGCTGCAAGCCTTGCTATCCCGTCGAGTAGCAGATCGACGTGCGGAGCGTGGGTGGCCATCTTCATGCGGGTTCGCCGGGCGTGGCGGCTGATCTTGGCTGCGATCGAGAACACGCGGTGGCGCAGTCGCTTGGGTTCCCACCGGCGAGCAGGATGATCGGTGAACGCGAGCATCTGCGTCCAGGCAATCAACTCGCAGGCGAGCATCACGATCGCGCACCAGATCCGGTTCTGATCGAAGCCGTGCAGCGGAAGATTCGTCAGGCCACAGTCTTTGGCGGTACGGACCCGGTCCTCACATCGAGCCCGCCGCCGGTGACGCAGCTCCAGATCAGCGAGTTGGCCACGGACGGTGTTGGTGGCGAACGCGGTCAGCCGCAACCCATCACGGTCGGTGAACCGCAATTGCGCACCCGGGTGCGGCCTCTCTTTCCGGACGATCACGCGCATCCCCTGCGGCCAGCCTGATAGGTCGATCAGCCCGGTCAACTCGGCTACCCACGCTCCGTCGCGTTGCACGCCGTCGGCATCATAGGCCGGGGTCCACGCCTCGGGACTGATCCGGTCAGTCACGGCCGCGGTGGTCTCGGTCAGCCCGAATCCCACCGAATAGGCCAGGTGCCGGCGGGTGAGATAGCCGAGGAACTCGTGGGTGCCGCCGGCCGAGTCGGTGCGCACCAGCACCGACTTGCCGACCCGATACCCCTGCACCGTCGGTAGCTGCTCGAGTGCGGCGGCGGTGACCGTGATGTGATCGGCGGCGGTGTTGGCGCCGGCGTTGCCGGGCCGCAATTGGATCGCCAGGGGTTCGCCAGTGCCCTCGCTACCGTGATCGACAAGCGCACATAGCGGGTGGAAACCGAACCCGCGCTTGTAGGTTGGTGCCGCATCCTGTTTCTCCGAGTGCGCGGTCACCAAGGTTGCGTCGAGATCGACGATCAGCGGATCGCCAGTATCGGCGTCATGATCGGGGGCGGTGGTGCCGGCTGCTGACCAGCACCCTGCCCGGGCAGCAGCGCGGGCGGAGTTGATGGCCGTCAATGCCGCTGGGGCGTCGGCGGCCAACGCCGAGATCAGTCGTGACACCGTGGGGTCGGAGGCGACCTGACCGAATACCGCGGGGTTGGCGCGAAGTTGGTTGATGTCGGCCAGACAATCACCGCCGATCGCGACCGCCACAGCCAGATCCGTGATGATCTTGCCTGGATCGTGGGTCGCCAGGGGTTTACGCCACGGCGTCAACGCGTCCGATAAATCGGTGGTCAGGCCCGTTTTCTCGGCTGTCCGCAACAACACCGTGGCGCCGGCCTGCGACACCACCCCGGTTCCGGTGCCATCTGCAGACAGCACGGGGTAGGGCGACGTAGACTTACTCACCTGAATGGTGCTCCTCGATCTGGTCCGATTGATGACTTCGCAATCTCAATCATCCCAGGTCAGGGCACCATTCTTCACTCACGACACGAAATCAGCGTGAAAGCACGAGGTTAGACAGTTACGGCACCGGTCGCAAGACTGCTGCCGATGGCAGCAACGCAGCCAGTCCTCTCAAGGCCCGACCGGACGCCGCAGGCGTGGCCGGTGTGGTCGGCGAGGAGAGCATCGAGGCCAACGTCGCACGGTTGGAGGCCGAGAACGCGGCATTGCGCAGCGAGAAGCATAAACTGACCACCGAACGGGAGATCTTGCGTGCGGCGGCGAAGTATTTCGCCGCCGGAGACGAACTGGTGAGCCGCTGTGGAGTTCGTCGCCGACCACCTCGACACACCTACCCGGTGAAGTGGCTATGCGAACTCGTCGACCTCGCGTGTTCGTCGTTTCATGCCGGGCGCAATGCTGCCTCGACTCGGACAGCCCGAGCCGACGCTGATGATGTTCTGGCACAACGTATTCGACAGATTCATGATGGTGACAACACCTGCGGGGTGCCGCGGATCACCGCTGAACTCAACGATGGGGCGCCTCCGGCGGACCGGGTCAACCACAAACGGGTAGCCAGGGTCATGGGTGAACGCGGCATCGCCGGCTACCGACGGCGGCGTCGGGTGGTGACAACGATTCCCGAACCCGCCGATCGCAAGGTACCTGACCTGGTCACACGGAACTTCACCGCAGCGGCTCCCCATCAGGTGTACGTCGGAGATATCACCTATCTGCCACTCGCTGATGGCACCAACCTGTACCTGGCCACAGTGATCGACTGTCACTCGCGGAGGTTGGCCGGGTGGGCGGTGGCCGATCACATGCGCACCGAACTCGTCGCCGATGCCCTGCACGCTGCCCGCCAGACCAGGGGCAGCCTGTCCGGGGCGATCTTCCACTCTGATCATGGCTCGGTGTACACGAGCAAGGCCTACGCCCGGTGGTGTGCTGATCTCGCCGGTGACCCAGTCGATGGGGTCGGTAGGGACAAGTGCCGACAACGCGATGGCCGGAGGACTTGACCGCGAGGCGTTCAATGCCACACTCACACGCGAGGTCCTCCAGGACGAGCGGTACTGGCCTGATCAACTCGCATGTCGCCGTGAAGTCTTCGGCTGGCTCGTGCGATACAACACCCGTCGCCGACACTCCTGGTGTGGCTACCGCACACCTATCGACTACGAAACCCGTTACGCTGCTACACTATCCATCGCAGCATGAATCCCACCCTGTGTCCAAGATCCGGGGTCAAGGCCCGTCGCTCCGATGCCGCCTCAATGGAACCCGGTCGTGAAGACCGGGAGCACCGAACGTCGACCAGGGCGGCTTGCTGACCTTGGGCATGCCTCAATGGAACCCGGTCGTGAAGACCGGGAGCACGAGGTGTACACGTTCGGGAAGTCGTCGAAGACCCGCGCCTCAATGGAACCCGGTCGTGAAGACCGGGAGCACCCGTTTGCGCTGTCGAGGGACAGTCGCGTTGGGATGTAGCCTCAATGGAACCCGGTCGTGAAGACCGGGAGCACGCACACTCACCGCCTGGATCGAATACGTGTGCACCGCCTCAATGGAACCCGGTCGTGAAGACCGGGAGCACCGTACAACCTGGGGGCCGAGGTCATCCTCGACGAGCTGCCTCAATGGAACCCGGTCGTGAAGACCGGGAGCACCTTAGGTGCCGTACCAGTTTCGCTCCGCGATGCTGAGCGCCTCAATGGAACCCGGTCGTGAAGACCGGGAGCACCTGTAGTCACAACAGCAGAGAGACCGATGAACTCAGCGGGCCTCAATGGAACCCGGTCGTGAAGACCGGGAGCACCCGCAACGGCGCGAACACCGCCTGGATCGCCAGAAACAGCCTCAATGGAACCCGGTCGTGAAGACCGGGAGCACACCGGCCGCACCTACTCGGCTCGCTACATCACCAACGGGCCTCAATGGAACCCGGTCGTGAAGACCGGGAGCACGGGTTGTAGAGCTTGATCGGGATGACGTCGTCCTGGTCGCCTCAATGGAACCCGGTCGTGATGAATCCCCCGGGGTTTCGTGCCGCTTCCTTTTGAGTCAGGAAGGATGAGCACATGCCGAAGAACATTGATCCCGAGGTCAAGGCTCGTGCGTTA
>NZ_JBSFRM010000053.1:0-4580 GCF_053589235.1 Gordonia sp. NPDC003376
CTGTTCATCGGTGAACACCTGATACCTCGAACTCGTCATCGCCACCAAGGCAGTGTGCCCGCCTCACACCTTCGCAGTTAGGAGACACGCCCTAGACATAATCATTATTATCGGCACTTCAAAACGGCTGTGTGGTAACAGATTTCATTGTCGCTCTGACATAATCGACCCCCGCCTGCCTCGTTGCACAGAGTCTGCGCCGCCGGACCTGCGGCAGGGATGGACTGAGCGCTACTACCTCCAACCCGGCGCTTTCGGTGTTCCGATCGGGCGCGCCCCGCAGCACGTGGCGACGGACAGCCAGGCCTACACGCGGGATGATGATAGGAATTACCCCCAGGGTGGATTACAATTTCCGGTATGGAAGAACCGGGAAAGCTGCTCGAAGGGGCTGATGATGCTTCTGGGGTGCACATAGAGCAGATCCTGAGCTACTTGCGGTCGGTTCCTGACCCGGTGCAGCGGGTGCATGAGTGTGCCGCCGCGACGGAGCGGTTTCGCGATCTTCAGAAGTATGTCGGTGCAATCCGACGTCAGGCTGTCTACGAGGCCACTCTGCGGCCGGGTGCGAACGGCGAGTCTGTCGCAGCTGAGCTGGGGGTGACACCGAAAGCTGTGTCGCAGGCGACGGCGACCTATCGACGTCAGGAGTTGGCGTATCTCAAGACTGTCCTGAGGGAGTATCGCAACTACCCGCAGGACGATTCGGTGATCCGGGAGATTGACGTTGCACTGAAGGGCCGTGATGTCCTGCAGCTTGCGCGACTCATCGTTCGTGCACACGAGGGGTGGCACACCTGGGACCTAGCTGATAAAAAATGGCGATTTCTCGACGAGGGCGAAGAGCGTGCACGCCAGATCCTCGCCGTCGCCAAGGTTGATCCCGGGCGGCCGGACTACCGGCCAGCGATGCTGTCTGAGTTGTCCGGGACCTCAGGGGATTCGTACGGTGCCCCAGAGCCGGACCCGTTCTATGACTGGCCTGTGCGAGTACTCAACGCGTTACCGGGCATAGCGGCGTCCGCGGGCCGGCGAGAATATGACTTGCCGGACGAGTGGATGCTCAGCTGGCAGATACTGCCGGCCTTACCGCATACGACAGTGTTCGAGACTGGGCCACATCGAGACGGTTGGGCGATCACCGAGTGGCTGGTCTGGTTCAACCGCGATCTAGCCCGCGCCGGTCGCGGCATCACAACCACCGTCACCAGCCCGCCCCCCTATCTGAACCAGCCCGGCGAATCTATGAGCTTTCAGACCTTCGGACCTACGGAGCCGGGTTCGATGACCGCGACTGAATACGCGCAGGGCCTGATAGACATGTGGGACGACGGCACTGGCTACATGCATATCGCGTGGCCGGCATGAAGCCGGTCGAGATCTTCGTCGACGAGTCGCGGCGCCGCGACTACCTACTGTGTGCCGCAGTGGTAGCAACGGGAGACATCGCTGCCGGTCGAAAAATTATGCGAGACCTTAAACCCAGTAATCGCGACCGGCTTCACATGAAAGACGAGTCGCGGAACAGAGATCGACTCATCCGCGAGTTTGTACGCCGTCGCCCCATTGCCGAAGCCCACATCTTTGTAGGAGCGTTGTCGGGGGCCCGGCTCAGCGAGCGGACTGTCCGCACCTGCTGCCTTCAGGCCCTTGCCCGGCATGCCGCGCAAGCCGGGGCGACGCGAATACTGGTTGAGTCCTGCTCCCAAGACGCCCAAGACCATGCGGCTATGACTGGCGCACTTGCAGAGGTGGATGCTCTCGACCAGGTCCGGGCCGACGTCGACCGTCCCAACGCCCACGAACTTCTGTGGGCCGCGGACCTCGTTGCGTGGGCGTACGGGGCCGGCGGAGCCTATCGCGCCCTCGTGAATCCTCTGATCACAGTTCACACAGTGCTGTGAACAGCGCGAAGGCCGGGCGACCACGCAAAACGTGCGGGCTCCCGGCCTCACTTTCATGGCTCTTCACCATGACGATATTGATCATAGACCCTGCCCTCCCCCTCGTCGAGGGCACGACAAACAGGGCATTGCAATCACACTTCCTTACCCAAGGCTTCGGTCGAGGGCCGCTCCCCGGGTGGTGCTCCACCAGCGGCGCCGGTCACGACCCCATTTCATAATACTGCCCGGGCAGCCACGTCGGCCGGTTCAGTTGACCGCAGGTCATCGTGATAGCCGCCCCGCCCAATATTCTCGTAGCTGTGACGATGGGTGGGCGTGAAGCTGACGGTGACAAGATTCAATGGGCCAGGCTGAATCAGCCGTGGTTCGATCGCATCGTCGAGACATTGCTGATGCGGAAATTCCGGGGGGTCGCCGAGGTCGACGTCGTGAACGGACGAGGCGGTGACGGAGGCGTGGACGTCTCCGTCACCTACCCCGACGGCCGGCTCGTTATCTACCAGTTGAAGTACTACCCCGAGGGCATGTCCGGCGGCTTCGTGGGACGTCGAGACAAAGTCAAGAAGTCCTTCGTGCGGGCGGTGAAGGAACAGGAGCCGCACGAATGGGTTCTGGTAGCCCCATGCAGCAACTTCACCAACCCCGAGAAGGGCTACATAAGACGCCTGCCCGAAGCCTTCACCCCAGCGGGGAAACGTCGACCCACTGTTGGATGGATGGGTCGAGCAGAGCTCGATCAGATGCTCATCGACTATCCCGAAGTGGACCGGTGGTTGACGCTGGACCACTACCGCCGCACCCGGCAGATCTTCGAGCAGGAACGGACCGCGTTTCTTGATTCCCCCGCGAGCGACCTCGCCAACCGCGTCGGCGCACTAGGCGACCTCATCGAGTCCCGCGACCCCGACTGGACGTGGGACTTTGGGTACTCTGCCGGTTCGACGGTCCAAGTGCTGCGGGCGCTGAACGACAACGCCGCGGAACGGAGTCCTATCAGTATCGACTTCGGTGCGGCGTTCGAGCCGGATTCGGCGGTGGGACGAGAGTTCCGAAGGGCGATGGAGTACGGGTCGCCCGCACGAGTGGAGATTCCCCGAGCCGCGATCACCCGATTCGAAGTGTCCGGGCCCGACATCGTGCAGGGGCTTCCCGACCCGGATCGGCTCGTCATCGAGAGCCTGCCCGTCGACAGCCCAGCCGTTGGAATGCTCATGGAGATCCGGTTCCTCGAGGACGGCGAAGTCGTAGCCACCGAGGAGGGAACGGTCACAGAGGTCCGCCACGGAACTCACGGCTTAACCAGCGTGATGTCGTTCTGTGGGGGCCGGCTCACGGTAGCCGCAGAGATTCCGTATCGAGCCACGTCCGGCCAAACGTCGTCGATGGGCGTCGGATACAAGATTCACGGACTCAGTCCGCGCTCTGTCGCCGAACTGTTCAAAGTTCTTCTCGGCCTTCGCACATCCAAAGAGGTCGAGTTCCACATTGACGGCCGATTCCTGACCAAATACGGGCGATCTAGTGACGAAGTTGACAACGAAGACCCCGACTTCAAAGAGCAACTCATGGTCTACCGGTTCGCTGAGGACCTGGCCGCGGTCCTCGCATATACAGGGCAGAGCATGACGTTTCCCAACGGCTTCAGTGGGAACGACCGGGTCCATGCTCGGGTTGCCCGACTGCTGATTGAGGGCCATATTGTGGCCTCGCCCCTGGCGCGAGGAGTCCGCGCACGCCTTCCCGACAGCGCTGAGCTCACCCAGGAGATCCGCAACACCCTGACAGAACGACGACACATCCATTGGCCGGCGGGCCGGTACACCGCTCCGATCGTGGGCCGGAACTTTGACCTAGGAGACTCGGTTGCGGTGCACCCCGAAACCTGGGTCGAGAATGGGCCTGCCGCACTCGACGCTCTTGAACGTGGCGAAGTCAGTGGCGACGAACTGATCATTAGACCGGGCGATGACCCTTACCTCTTCGTCTACCTCACTCGCACCGGCCCTGAGGACTACGCCGACCGATGGTTCGCGAGGTGGGACCTCGATGGCATAGACGAGCCCTGGCTAGACCGACCCTGGCTTACGCCCCAGGACCCAGAAGAATAGACCTACACGCGGCGGCTAGGAGTGATTGCGAGACACCGAGTCGATCTGGCCGCCCTGTCTGTCAACGTTGTCATCCGTCAGGGTAGACCAACACTGTCGGATTGCACCGTAGTTGGTGGCGGTGATAGGTATCTGGGAGTCGGCGACCCGCGGCGATAGCCGGGTGCCGATCAACATGCGTGACAAGTGATCTGAGACAAGACGGCTGGCGCAGCCGATGAGCAGATCGACTGACAACGAATGTGGGATGACACGCGGAATTGTGCCAGGTCGAGGACTTCGGCCTCCCAGGTAGGCGTCATCAAGTCCCAAGTAGGGTGTCAAAGTCTCAGTTACGTTGTCACCCGACAGACAGGGTAAGGATCGCTCGACTCGATCCGATGCAATACAGCGGAGGCTCTGTCCATTCGATGGATGGTGTTGACGCCCATGGGTCGCATCGCCTCGAGCAGAGCAGGACCGAACGGGCATCGGCTCCGCCGACCCGCGGGACAGCTGAAACCCGCACTATCCTGCGGTGCCCACATCGTCGCGCGACGCGACCTGGTCACGAGGGGCTGAGAGA
>NZ_JBSFRM010000054.1:0-4324 GCF_053589235.1 Gordonia sp. NPDC003376
TGTTCATCGGTGAACACCTGATACCTCGAACTCGTCATCGCCACCAAGGCAGTGTGCCCGCCTCACACCTTCGCAGTTAGGAGACACGCCCTAGCAGCACTTCCCAAACCTGGCTGACTTCCAGCCACATCTGACCACCAACGAAAGGACAACCCACCTCGGGGCCGTGAACCCCGACGCCCATCGACGCTCGGCCACATACTCACGGCCTCGGTCCGGAATTCGGTCCTCCGACCACCCCACCGGACCCACTCACACAGCGGGCGTCACCCCGCGAAACATCGAGGTTAGAAACCATCCACTCGGAGTGCGTCAACTCCGGTCAATCGCCTGCTCGAAGGCCACCGGCTCCCGGGAGGCCGCCGGTCGTATCATGCGTAGCATAGTATCAATGGCGTGACGGCGGCGTTACCCACCGGGACCACTGAGCGATATTGCATACAGAGGATTAGAAGGCGATGAGCAAGTTCCATGTGACGCAGATAGCTACTCACCTTCGAGGCGCTTACGTCGACCTGTGGGACAACACTATATCTGATGAATCGAATCTCAGTCGGATCTTGGCGAGGTACGCTATCGATCTCGAGATTTCCGGAGATAGTTCCGACGAAGTCATGATCGAAGTAACGGATGGCGGAAGAGACCGCGGCATAGACGCAATCGCGATAGACAGAGAGAGCGGCATCGTCACTCTTGTTCAGTCGAAATGGCGAGCAGATGGCACCGGTTCTGTGGACCTGGCTGGCGTGCTCAAGTTCAAGAGCGGAGTAGAAGCGCTCCTACACATGGGCCAGGGCACTACCGAAATGAGCGTGGAGATGGATCACGCAGTCAACGAGATCTTGGCGCGGCCCGGCGCAAGGTTGAAGATGATCGTTGTCACAACAGCGCAGAACCGGCTGGGTAGCGTTTGCGCACAGCCGATCAAAGAACTTCTGGACGCAATCAATGGCATTGGTGACGATTCGATCGAACCCATCGCCTCCGCGAAGGAATACGTCCAGTCTGACCTTTTCAAAACCATCTCAAATGTCCCCGAGTCAAACATCGAACTATCAGTATCCCTTCAAGGGTGGGCGGCGGTCGACGGCCCCCTGCGCGCGTTCTACGGTCGCGCCAGCGTAAATCAGATCGCTGGTTGGTTTCATACTCATGGCGTTCGACTATTCAAAGACAACATCCGTGTTAGCCTGCCCAGTTCCGACATTAATGATGGCATCCATTCCACACTTCTCGGCGATCCCGAGAAGTTTTGGTATTACAACAACGGAATAACTATACTGGCTGCAAGAATAGAATCGAGCCTACAAGGCTCACTCAGTCACGACTCTGGAAACTTCCTTGCCAAGAAGGCAAGCATAATAAATGGTGCTCAAACCGTGAGCGCAATTGCCCGCGCATTGACGACTAATAAAGTTGGTTCGAACGAAAAGGCACAGCCGCCGGCTGAGAACTCGGCGATGGTTCATGTCCGTCTGATCGAGGTTCCAGAGGACGAGAATAGAACTGCTCGATTAATCACCACTTACACGAACACGCAGAACTTCGTCAGCCTTCAAGATTTTGCATCTCTCGATGACAACCAACAACGAATCAAAGAGGAGCTTCGCACACTGGGATTCGACTACGTGCTGAGAAGCGGCGAGATCAGTGTCGATACGAAGCTTACGGAGATAACTTCTCGGAGCGCGGCGGTGGCCCTAGCTTGTGTGATAGGCACTTTGGGTGATGCCACGCTGGCGAAACGCGAAGTCTCCAGACTCTTCGATACCGATTCCTCGACCTATCGCAGCCTCTTCAACTCGTCCACAGACGGCCTTCTCGTGTCACGAGCCTATCGCGCATACTCTGCAATAGAGGAGGCGCTCGACGAAGTTCAGGACGAATCCGACGGGCTACTCTACGGAGTTGCGCTGCACGCCAAGAACTGCATTTGCCACACGCTCCTCGCGAACACCACTACGAAGCAGTTGTCTAATCCAGACTTTGACTTCGAGGTACTACTAGCAGAGCTACCAGCTCGTGCAACGCGAGTCGTGAAAGAACTCGTGGCAAACTTTCCGGACAATGCATACCCTGGCCAACTCTTCAAAAACCGTAAGCGCGTCGAAGCATTGCTCGATTCGGTGAACGATCCGGCTCGTTGAATTAGTTGTCGAAGTGGCGTTTCTACTACCGGCGATAAAGACAAGGCAGGTAACCGATCGTTGACCCAGATCCTGGGTGCTGTGCGACCGCGAACCAGCCTCCGTCATCCGAGACGCGCCGATCTCGTCCTGCAACGGGCGGCCCAATCTACCGGGCGGCGAGTCCGCCGCCGTCCTCTGTGGGCGATTCGCCACGCGACAACCCGTCTTCAGGTTGCACGAGTCGTCGGACTGACCAGCGGGGGTCCTCTCGAAGTGCCCGGGTGGCGGGATTTTCCTCGCGGTGACGAATCGCCTTGGCAAGCGTTCGCCGCACGAGGGGTTCTTTGTCGGCTGCTAGCCTCTGGGCGATGGAGTCATTTCCTGAGCGTGCGCTCATGATCGCCGCCGCGCATCGCAGCTCCTTCTGCGGTGCGGCGGCGAGCACTTCGAGCAAGGGATCGACGATGGGCGTGTCGAGGGAGAGGATTGCGTGAGCGATGTCTGAGTGATCGGCGGAAACGGCAGTGGCGAGTTGAACGCCGAGTGCTCGCACTTGTTCCTGCTCGGCGTCGGTCTTGGCCAGCCGCGCTGCTAGGAAGAGCGCGGAAGGTCGACTGTCTACCGCGCCGTTCCATCGCATGAAGCCAAGGGGATCACCGAGTGATGCGTGAATGGCATCTGACCCCGACATCGGTGTTGTTCGGGCGAGATCCATCGCCTCAGAATGAAAACGAAGTCGCTGAGTTTCTGGAAGGTTGTCCACCAAATTCGACGCCGCGAGCTGGTAGCTGATCCTGTGACGAGGCTCAGAAAAATTCCTCAGGTGTGCTCACTGAAATTCCCCACCTGTGGGCGGCTCCTACTGTAGCGATCTGCGTGTCGGCGCGGTAGCTGCCCGCTGGTTTTGGGTGCGGGCGTGGTGGTCGCGGAGTCGGTAGGAGTCGCCGTCGAGTTTGAGTACGACTGAGCGGTGCAGGAGTCGGTCGAGCATGGCCGCGGCGACGGTGGTGTCGCCGAGGACTTCGCCCCATTCAGCGACTGACCGGTTGGTGGTGATGACGATGCTGGTTTTCAAATATCGTTGCGCCACAACCTGAAATAGTGCGGATGCGGCTTCGGCGGGCAACGGAAGATAGCCAAGTTCGTCAATCACCAGCAGAGTCGGTCCGGCGAAGAACCGCATGCAGGTGGCCCACCTGCCCTCGATCGCGGCTTTGCGGCAGCGGGCGGCGAGGTCGGCCGCGGTGGTCACATAGGTGCGATATCCGGCGTGCACCGCGGCGTGGGCCAACCCGACGGCCAGGTGCGTTTTGCCGGTCCCGGGTGGGCCGACGAGCAGCACGTTGGTCGCTGACTCGAGGTAGGCGCAGGTTCCGAGTTCGCGGATCAGCGCCCGGTCCACACCGGGCGCGGCGTCGTAGTCGAACCCCTCGAGGGTGGCCGGGGTGGGCAGGCAGGCGAACCGCAACCGCCCGGCCAGTCGACGGGCCTCGGTCGCATCGACCTCGATGCCCAGCAGGTGCTCGAGGGTCTGGGTCATCGACCAGTCCTGCTCGCCAGCGGTCTGCAACACCTGCGGCAATGCTTCGGCGGCGGCGTCGAGTTTGAGCACCGCGAGGTGCCCACGCAGTTGCTGATACACCGAGATCTCTGATTGTGGTTGCGGTTCAACAGTATTGGACGTGCTGACTCGGGTCAAGTTGTTGGTGGTGGTCATGGAAGGGAGGTCCTGTTCTGTGCGGCGCGTTCGTAGACGCTGAGATCGATCACCGACGTCTCGGCGGAATCGTCGGTGGTGGTGTTGTTTGTGTTGTTGTGGCGCAATGCTTCTGCTGCATCCGCCCTACACGGCGGTAACGATGTGGACTGGGCGTTGGGGCATGCCGCGGTCCACGGCCGGTTCGCCACCGGCGACCTCGACTCGATACTGGCCAGCAAGGGCCTGGACCTCACCCGCCACAATGCCACCGAACACTCATCCCTGGCCCAAGGAACGAAAGGATGGAATGCACTGGGCACCAACACCATCACACCCTCCAACGACACCAACGACACCAACGATCAGGGGCACCAGTCGTGACTTCCACCCTGCCCCAGCCACTACCCGCCGAGGTAGAGGCATTGATGAAACAACTCCGCCTGCCACACGCCCGCGCCATCACCGCAGACGTTCTGGCCACCGCGCGCGCTCAACG
>NZ_JBSFRM010000055.1:0-3535 GCF_053589235.1 Gordonia sp. NPDC003376
AGGGACCTCTCGGACGTCGAATACGCGACCCTGGGTTACGTCGACTGGTTCAACTCGACTCGGCTGCATGGGTCGATCGGCTTGGTCCCGCCCAATGAGTACGAGGCTGCCTACTATGCTGGGGTCACTACCAGCAGGTAGCCCACCAACGAGGTGGCACGAAACCTGGGGTGCTTCACAATGACCCAACCGCACCTTGTCGAACGGCCTCGACGGCATCATCCGCAGGCTCGGCGGCCTGACCCGCGCGTGGCTGTTCGACCGGATGGCGACGGACAGCCACCCCGACTCCGGGAAGGTAACCGCCACGTTCGCCGGTGTCGGAAAGCGCTACAGCACGTCAGTGGTGATCTGCCCACCACGGCAGGGAACCGCAATCGCGTGGCCGCCCGCCTGCCGACCCCGGCGTCGCTCAAAGATTTCGACATCGATTCCACCGATATCCGGCGTCGACCGCCGGCCGGCCCATTGCCGAACTGGGTACGTGCCGCTACCTCGAGACCGCGACGAGCGCGCTGCTCATCGGCCCACCCAGCGTTGGCAAGACCCACCTGCCGGTCGGGCTGGCACGTACTGCGGCGCATGCCGGGTACCGCACCTGTTTCACGGCCGCCGCCGACCTCGCCACCCGCTGCCGCCGGGCCGTGATCGAAGGGCTGGTGGGCGACGACGAACGGTTGTAAGCCGGACCTACCCTGCGGGTGATCGACGAATTCGGATGTCTCCCTCTGCCCGGTGGGGCAGCATCAGCGTTGTTTCAGATTGTGGCGCAACGCCATTTGGAGACTGCGATCGTCATCACTACCAACCGCGGTGTCGGCGAGTGGCGTGAGGTCCTCGGCGACACCACCGTCGCCGCCGCGGTGCTAGACCGACACTTGCACCGCTCTGTCGCCGCTCAACCTCGACCCGTACCTCCTGCGTGGCCGCCATGCCCGCTCGGAGAAGCTCCGCAAGACCGTCTCCGGAACCCGACAACCGCTGCGGTGACCCCCCTCGACGAGTGAGCACATTCGTTGAGCACAAGCGAGCACTATCGCTGAGCCTCATCAACACCAGACCCCCGCCGAGTGCGCTGACCAGATGCATCCACAAGCACCCCGTGGGCGGCGAGATCGACTGACCGACACCAAATATGAACGGGCTCAGGAACTACCTGGACCGGCTATCGGGGACCTGCCACAGGGGTCCTGAGTCTCACTGGATCGTTCACCGATACGATTGGTTGGATGGAACAGCGGAACCCATTCGTGCTCACCGGTTTGACCTACGACGATGTCTTACTCCTTCCCTCGCACACCGACGTGATCCCGAGTGACGCGGACACCGCGTCCCAGCTGACCAAGCGCATTCGACTCAGTGTTCCCCTCGTTTCCGCGGCTATGGACACGGTCACTGAGACACGCATGGCCGTCGCGCTCGCTCGCAACGGTGGACTAGGTGTGCTACATCGAAATCTGTCCATCGCCGACCAAGCGGACATGGTCGATCGAGTGAAACGTAGTGAGGCCGGCATGATCACGAATCCGGTAACCACGCGGGTTGACGCAACACTCAGCGAAGTCGATAGCGTGTGCGGGCAGTACAGAGTATCTGGACTTCCGGTCACCGATTCCGATCAACAGCTAGTGGGCATCGTCACCAATCGTGACATGCGGTTCATCGCAGCGGAGCAGATGAAGACGACATGTGTAGGCGATGTTATGTCGCCGATGCCACTCATCACCGGCCGCTCCGGGATTTCTCGCGCCGAGGCGGTCGAGATCTTCATACGCCACCGCATCGAGAAGCTGCCACTCATCGACGAGGATGGCCGACTGACCGGACTCATCACCGTCAAAGACGTAGACAAGGTGGAGGAGTACCCGGACGCGGCCAAAGATGATGCGGGCCGGTTGCGAGTCGGTGCAGCAATCGGGTTCTTCGGTGATGCCTTGGAACGTGCAGCCGCCCTGGTAGATGCAGGCGTCGATGTCCTCGTCGTGGATACCGCAAACGGTGACAGCAAGGGCATGCTTGACATCATCACAACACTCAAGCGAGATCCCGCATTCGACTCGGTGGACGTGATCGGCGGGAATGTTGCAACGCGTGCGGGTGCACAGGCGCTTGTTGAGGCAGGGGTTGACGCCGTCAAGGTCGGCGTTGGTCCAGGATCAATCTGCACCACCCGTGTCATTGCCGGAGTTGGCGTACCGCAGATCACAGCTGTGTACGAGGCTGCCCGAGCCGCTACCCCGGCTGGCGTGCCCGTAATCGCTGACGGCGGGCTGCAATACTCAGGGGACATTGCCAAGGCTCTCGTTGCGGGTGCTTCCTCGGTCATGATTGGCTCCCTGTTCGCCGGCACCGACGAGAGCCCCGGCGATCTCGTCTTCATCGACGGCAAGCAATACAAACAGTACCGAGGAATGGGTTCGCTCGGCGCCCTGCAGACCCGAGGAGAGCGTTCCTCGTACTCAAAGGATCGCTACTTCCAGGCGGACGTGGCCAGCGATCAAAAACTCATCCCGGAAGGGATCGAAGGCCAGATTTCCTACCGTGGCCCAATCGGGACTGTCATCCACCAGCTCACGGGCGGTCTCCGGCAGTCGATGATGTACGTAGGAGCTCACACAATCGAAGAGCTGAAGGCTCGGGGTGAGTTCGTTCGCATCACTGCGGCGGGACTCAAAGAATCGCACCCTCACGACGTACAGATGGTTGCCGAAGCCCCCAACTACAAGAAATAGGCGACCCGTCGTGTCAGCCGCCACGATAGAGCCCCGTGGAGTGGTGGACTTCGGATCAGTGCGTAGCGATCAACGAGTCATACTGAATGCTAGCTGATTTCAGGTACCTCCACCTGCTTCTATGGCGGTGTAGTGGCGGCCTGTTCCTTCGCGGCGATCACCACCCGGAGTTCGGTCACACTGACATCGGAGACGTAGCGGCGGGTGACCTGCCACTGATCGTGCTGCTCGATCACCACAGCAGTCGCCAAACGGAGGAACGCCGCCGGGTTGGGGAAGATCTCCACGACGTCGGCTCGCCGTGTGATCTCCTTGTTCAGCCGCTCGATCGGATTGTTCGACCACATCTTGAAGCCAATGCGCCCGCGTGAACGCCGTGAACGCCGTGAACGCCGTGAACGCCGTGAACGCCAGCATGTCGTGCTTGGCCGACTCCATCATCGCCGCCACCTTCGGTGACGAGGCAGAGAAGGTATCCACGACCTGATCCCACTGTGCGGCCACCTCAACCGGGTCGGTGTGCGCGAAGACCGTCTTCACCGCCGCCATCACCGGCGGCACATGCTGCGAGGCGACCGCACCCTGTAGGTTGCGCATGAAATGCGCCCTGCACCGCTGCCACGACGCACCAGTGAATTTCTGTGTGACAGAGGCTTTCAGCCCCGACCGTGCATCGGTGACCGCCAGATACACCCCGGCCAGGCCCCGTGTCAAGGGACATCGGGAAGTGCCCACTGGCGGACATGAAAACTGCCCAACGGAGGACACGAGGGGGTGCCCAACGGCGGACACGAAACTGCCCA
>NZ_JBSFRM010000056.1:0-3455 GCF_053589235.1 Gordonia sp. NPDC003376
CTGCTGCCGTCGTCGACGAGTACTCCCCGCCATGCTCGGCCAACATCCGTAACGCACGAGCCTTGACCTCGGGATCAATGTTCTTCGGCATGTGCATCCGGATTCCGCCCGCTTTGACGCATCGAAACGCTGCTGCCAGGCTCGTCTGGCCGTGTCCCTATATCCACGGTCAAGCGCGGGCTGATCCATCCCGGAGTTTCCGGAGACTGTGTCTCACGGAAGGATGGATGCCATGGCATCAGGAACGAAGCGGTACCCGGCTGATTTGAAGCGGGACGCGGTGGACATGGTGGCCCAGTTGGTGGCCGACGGGTCGACGGAGTGGGCGGCAATGAACAAGACCGCCGGCCTACTCGGGATCGGGTCGGCGGAGACGGTACGCAAATGGGTCCGCAACGTCCCCGAAGCAGCCGCTGCGGTGTCGGAGGCAGCGGTCGACGGTGATGAGGTCAGACGCCTGCGGAAGGAGAATGCGGAACTCAAACGCGCCAACGGGATCTTGAAGGCGGCAGCCAGTTTCTTCGCGGCCGAGATCGACCGGCCACACCGCTGATCGTGGAGTTCATCGCCGCTCACCAGGGCAACCGGGTGGGCGGCGATGGTCTTGTCTGGGGAGTCGATCCGATGTGCCGAGTGCTCACCGAGCACGGTCTGCCCATCGCCCCATCCACATACTACGAGCACGTCAACAAGCAGCCCACTGCACGTATGGTCGCCGATGCGCAGGTCATCGACGCGATCTACTCGCTCCGGAAGGAGCAGCAGCTCTACCAGGTTCTCGGCTCGCGGAAGATGTGGATTAAGTTGCGCAGCAACGGAATTGACGTCGCCCGCTGCACCGTCGAGCGTCTCATGCGGGAGATGGGGTGGCACGGCGCGTTGAAGAAGAAGAGCCCGCACACCACCCGCCCCAACCATGACCACGAGCGGCCGGAAGACCTGGTCGATCGCCGGTTCTGGGCGGCGGAACCGAACCGCTTATGGGTGGCCGGTTTCACCTACTGCCGTATCGCGACGGGGTGGGCGTACACGGCGTTCGTCACCGATGTGTTCGCCCGCAAGATCGTCGGCTGGAAGGTCGCCTCACAGATGACGACGGACCTGGTCACCGCCGCCATCGATAACGCTATCGCGGCCCGAATGCGTTCTGGCGTAACGGATCTGGACGGTTTGACCCATCACAACGACGCTGGCTCGCAGTATACGGCGCTCGCGTTCACCGAGCGCCTCGCCGAGGCCGGGATCGCCGCTTCAGTCGGAAGTGTTGGAGACAGCTACGACAACGCTCTGGCCGAATCGGTGAACTCCGACTACAAGAACGAGCTCGTCGACAACCAGCCCCGGTTCCCCGGGGTCACCGAACTGTCACTGGCGACCGCGCAATGGGTCGCGTTCTACAACCAGGAACGGCCGCACACCTACTGCGACGACCTGACCCCAGACGAGGCTGAACAGTTCCACTACGATCACAGACGTGCCCTCAGACCGGAGGAAGCACTCACAAGATGAGGTCTCCGGAAACGCCGGGATGGTTCATCTCGTACACACTGGTGCAAGTCTCCCGCAAGATCGCAGGTCACACGGAGATGAACCCCGACCCTCCACGCGGCAAGCTGAACCACCAACACCAGACTAGGGCAGGGAACCCGACGCGGCGACCAAGGTAAACGCGGCCGAACCAGAAAGAAGAGACAAGAGCTACGACAACTCCGCCAAGGCCGCATACTCGGCAGCAACGTGTACATGCCGCAGAGACGGGAATCGCCCATGTCAGACCGACAAGACGATCACTCCACCAGCGCCTTCGACCGAGCCCTCGCCGACGTCCTCCGACAGATCCCCGACGAGACAAAGAAGGCGTTCGTTCGCAGCATCGATGCCGCCGCCAACGACACACTGGACCCAGATCTGTGGGGGCCCACGCCCACCTGCGAAGACCACAAAACCGCCACGCTCGAGATCCTGCGCCGCGAATACTCCGCACGCCGCGCGGTGATCGGCGAATCGATCAGCACCAACACTGCCGCGACACTGCTGAACGTGTCCCTACCGGCGGTCCTCGATCGCATCGCCAACCACGACCTGGTCGCCATCAAGAACGGCCGAGCATGGCAGCTACCGACGTGGCAGTTTCGACCGGACACCGTCCGCGGCCACGTGGACGGACTCGCCCAACTCTTCGACGTATTCCCGGGCAACGTGATCACCCTGACCGCATGGGTGACCAGACCCAACGTCGACCTCGAGGATGCTTGCCCCGTCGACCTGCTCGCGGCCGGTGACATCGACACGGTGATCAACGCCGCTCGAGCACTCACTCCGGTCGCGTGGTAGCCGACCTACGGTCCGTGACAGGTGTCCACAAGAATGGTGTACCGCGCGCGCCACGCTCGTCCGTCGAGAACGACCGAGATCTGTCCTGGACACCGCGCTCTTGACGCGTTGCTCCCCATCCTTGCCACCGCCGATCACACTCCACTACGCGTCACGTGTCATCCACCTGGTCGGGATCTCTGATGCTGCTCCTACAGGTATTGCTATGCGGACAAGTGGACTCGAAGGTCCGGTACTCCTCGCTCGGTCAGCCACGTTTCGAGGTCAGGGCCGTTCAGCATGAGAGCCTGAACCTCGCCTACATCTGCGGGGCCGGAAACTGGACTGGAAGTACCACGGATGCGGAAGGCGCTACCCAGGGCAGAATCTCCAGCGCCGCAACGGTTGGATCACCATCCATCATGGATGCATCGAACAGCACAACAAGGTCGCCATCCAGTCAGGGACTACAACGTGATCCGCCGCGCTGCGAACTCGCCCGAGCTTAGGTGTGCCGCCCCGGAGCGCTGCCTGATCGATATCGCTCATCACTAGCAAGTCAACGATCTCCTCGCCACTGAGGTGATCCCAGCCCCAATGCTGGGAGTAGCGGGTCATGATCGCACCGACTTGCGCCGCAGTCAGCAGCTGTTGAGCGAGGATGTCACTGATCACCGTGCCGAGATGGGAGCCGTCCATTCCTTCTGCTGTGAGGTCGTTGAGGATGCGGGCAGGGGTGGCGACAGGGACACCCTCCACCAAGGTCCAGTCGAGGCCGTGTTCACCAGGCGTGCCAGTCACCACATGAAACGCGCCGGCTCCGGTCGGGGAAACGATCAAGGGGTCTGCGCTGCCGGTGAACCTCGCGACAGAGGCGTTGACAGTGCCCAGCTCGCGGATCGATGCGGCTGTGTGGTGGGTGAAGACCAGGTCAGGGCGGCGCAGACGCTCAGCGAAAGGTGTCGTGGGGTTGAGGATGATCCAACTGGCAACCCAGTCTTCGAACGGGTGTTTGTTGCAATCGGCGAACACCCACACACCAGTACATGTGAATGGCCATGAGAAAGTCCCCACTGGTGGCCAGATCGAGGTCCCCGGTGGTGGCCAGATGAAAGTCCCCGCCTTGTGTTCGTTGTGTCGAA
>NZ_JBSFRM010000057.1:0-2869 GCF_053589235.1 Gordonia sp. NPDC003376
CGATCTGGTCCGATTGATGACTTCGCAATCTCAATCATCCCAGGTCAGGGCACCATTCTTCACTCACGACACGAAATCAGCGTGAAAGCACGAGGCTAGCTTGCTAGGAGACTGCTGAAATAGTCGCGGCTGGTTCGGCGTGTGTGATCGCGTTGTGTCTGCTCGGCTGGGATCCTGGTGGGTATGTAGGGTAAGGCCGATCGGCAGGGTGAGTTTCTCGACGTGAGGTCGCTGGTCGGGCATCTACTCGCCAAGGGGTCGGTGTTCGCGTTCTTGGCTGAGCATCGGCAGCGGTTGTTCCCTGCGGAGATATTCGTGGAGTTGTTTCCCTGGGGGCTGTTCGAAAAATGGACTTCGGGTACCACTCCGCTACCGGCCGCCGGCGACCACCCACCCGAGCCACCGGTGAGGGGTGTCCCAGTGGTGCCGGTCAAGCAGCAGCTGCTACCAGACGATCTGCCCCCAAGGCCTTGAACAGGTTCTGAGTCAACGCATGGAACGTGAATTCCGCTGTTGCACGACGTTGTCCACGACTGGTGAACCGGCGGAAACCCAGATTGTGTTGGCATTCCCGAACGGCGTCTCAGCAATATGACTCCGCTGCCGGTACAGTGCGGCACCCTCAGCCGTGGCCAACCGGTGAGCCATCTGCTCGACCGGAGTGGCATCCGAGGGAGGTGGCCCGACAGTCGGCTGGTCACGGGCAGTGCGATTGAGCTCGCGAGACTTCGCCGTCGCGATCAGCCGGTCAGGACCAGCGGCGGTCAACGCTTCCTCGGACAGATACCCGGCATCGGCAAGAATGACACCAATACCGTTGGCCTGGGCCCCTTCTGGTCGTCCCGCATCGACGACTTCGGCAGCCGCAACGGCCCGCTTACTCATGCCGACGAACATTGCACCATCAGACGGATTGTTGGAAACCTCGGCAGCGATGATCGCACCATCCGAACTCGTCACTGCCTGACAGTTGTAACCCTGAACCCACCCGCCCCCACGCATCGGCATCGACCGCGACTGCGGATCAGTCATATTACGTTGCGGTCCATCCGATTTACCCCAGGATCAGACGCTGCAGCGGCGACGGCCTGCTCGGCGCGTGTGATCGCCGCATCGAGTCGGGCACGGGCCTGCACGACCGTCACCGCTTGTGGTGGCGATCGGGGTGTCGATCGACGGTACCCGCGAGGTCCTCGGTACCGCGGTCGGTGATAGTGAGTTGTTCGAGTTCTGGCGTGCTAGTTCCGCGCGAGCCTCAAGGCCCGGGGTGTCAGCGGACATGGAAAACTGCCCATGGGCGGTCACGAAAGTGCCCACTGACGGCCAGTAAGGGCTGCCCATGGGCGGTCATGAAAATGCCCGCGTGCGGACACGATTTTGCCCACTTCGGTCTCATCCATCCCGGCGCGTCTGCGCTGCGAGGGTCTCTCCCGGTGGTTTCGATGGCGATGCCACTCGTATCGAACGCCACCGGGAGAGACCCACCTTGAAGTCTGACGGAGAACTCATGGACATACTCAATGCCTACGACCTGACCGGCTCCTACCGGGCCGCGGCCGCACTCTGCGGATGCAGCCACCACACCGTCAAACGAGCGGTGGACCAGCGAGCTACGGGGCTGTCACCAGCCACACGCCGAGCCCGGCTCATCGATGATCACCTCCCCAAACTTGAGCAGTGGGTGACCGAGTCAAAAGGCAAGATCCGCGCCGACAAAACCCACGAGAAACTCGTGGCGCTGGGCTTCACCGGCACCGAACGTACCACACGCCGCGCCCTCGCTGAAGTGAAAACCCAATGGCGACTGGGTAATACACGAGTACACCGCCCCTGGATCACCGAACCCGGCCTGTGGTTGCAATACGACTTCGGTGACGGGCCAGTCGTGGAGGACCGCAAAGTGGTGCTACTGGTGGCATGGCTGGCTTGGTGCCGCTACCGGGTGGTCATCGCGTTACACGATCGGACCGCACCATCGGTGTTCGCCGGCCTGGACAGGGTGTTCCGGCTCGTCGGGGGCGCTCCGACGTATGTGCTGACCGACAACGAGAAAACCGTCACCACCGGCCACGTGGCCGGGGTACCGGTACGTAACCGAGCTGCGGTGTCGTTCGGACGGTTTTACGGGGTCAGCGAGCCGGCCGACCCGGCCTCCAAAGGTGGGGTGGAGAACGCGGTGAAACTCGCCAAAGCCGATATCGTGCCGACCCAGACGAACCTGCTCGAGGCCTACGCCACGTTCGCCGACGTCGAAGCAGCGTGTGCGCAGTTCATGCTCGAGATCAACGACCGGGAACATCGAACGACCCGACGACGGCCGGTCGAGATGCTCGCCGAGGAACGGCTACGGCTACATCCACTCCCGCCGGTACCGCACACCGCAGGACTCGGAGTGACTCGCCGGGTACCCGACAACACTCCGATGATCACCTTCGAACATGGTCAATACTCTGTTCCGGCAACACTGCTGGGGCAGTCGGTGTGGGTCCGCAACCATCCCGGTAACAACAAAGTGATCGTGTGCGCCCTCGACGACGGTGGACCGGTCGAGGTGGCCCGGCATACCCGAACCACCCCGGGGATCCCCGCTATCGACGACACCCATTTCCCCGGACATCAACCAAAAATACCGGGCGACTACAGGATTCGTGCCCGCACCACCGACGAACGCGCATTCCTCGAGATCGGCGACGGAGCCCGGCTATGGCTCAAAGAAGCTGCCGCCGCCGGTACCGAGCGGATGTACCAGAAAATGGCGCACGCGGTGGAACTGGCCGCCCTACACGGCGGTAACGATGTGGACTGGGCGTTGGGGCATGCCGCGGTCCACGGCCGGTTCGCCACCGGCGACCTCGACTCGATACTGGCC
>NZ_JBSFRM010000058.1:0-2434 GCF_053589235.1 Gordonia sp. NPDC003376
CACGTCGCCGACGAGATCGCTCGCAGTGATCAACTCCGGGCAGTGGCACCAAACCAACTGCCCCGAACGGTCGCCTATCTCTATGACTACGTGAATGCCGGTGTCGAGAACATATTGATGTTGGAACTATTTGCACGGCATCGGGTCTCAGGCCGAAGCTATAGAGCATATGCTGCAATGCGTGTCTGAAGTCCCATGCGTCGAGTTCGTCGACATCCCTGACCTGGTTCGCAAGGTCACCGAGCTAACCCCGGTAAAGAGGTTCTGGTTTCGCGGACAAGGTTGTGCAGGTCGGCATCTATCACCTTCTCTGTGGCGTCGGCTGGAGGCATCGTCGAGCGGGCAGCCGCCTGATGCGAAGCAGGTGCTGGACGCCGAGATCCGACTACTGACCAGATTTCGCCAGCGAAGTCTCCCGTACTGGCCGGCGGGGTACCCGCAGAGCAATTGGGAACACTTGTTCACGATGCAGCACTACGGGATACCTACCCGCCTGCTCGACTGGACGACAAGCCTGCTTATGTCCGTGTTCTTCTCGCTCGAACACGATGTAAATCGGTGTGAATGTGGCACCAAGGCTTGTCTACCCACTATCTGGCTCCTGGACCCTGTGAGGCTAAATCGAACCAACCCACGACTTGACGGCCTCCCCGTGGGTGTTCTAGCGACGAGTGATAAGCATGCGGAAAGCTGGGAACCAGGTGTTGACGAGACCCTTTTTGCACCTGCGCCAGTAGCGCTCCACGGAACCCATAATAGTGAACGTATAGCAGCGCAGGCTGGCGCGTTCACCGTGGCAGGCAAGACCGTCAAGCCGCTCGAACAAGTAATTACAGGTACCGAAACCCTTACGAAGTTTGTTGCGACAGGTAGCCGGGACTCGATCAAAGAACAACTGCGCCTGCTAGGAGTTTCGCGGTCTTCGGCGTACCCCGGACTGGCCGAGTTAGCGCACGATATTACGGAAGAGGAGCTTGGATGAGCGATCTCGAGAGTCAAATTTCATCTGCCAGACGAGAGGTGTCGGCTGACACAATTAGTATGTCTGTCAGTGAAATAACCAACCTCTTCAAAGAAGGGGTGTTGATAATTCGCCCAGAGTTTCAGAGGCTCTTCCGGTGGTCCACTGAGCAGAAAAGCAGACTCGTTGAGAGTATTTTGTTAGGTATTCCGATTCCTTCTGTATTCGTGTCGCAAGACGCCGATGGGAAGTGGGAGCTTGTTGATGGTCTCCAGAGGATTAGTACGGTCCTTGAGCTTCAGGGTCTACTTCCAGGAGATGAAGGCCCCCGACCCCCGCTTGAACTCATGGCCACTACATATTTGCCCGATCTCGACGGTCGGACATGGGGGGCGGACGCGAGTTCGAACGGTCTTTCGGCAGCCCAGATGTTAGACATCAGGTTGGCGCGGCTTGACCTAAGGGTGATTAAGCGCAGCTCCGACCCGAAGGCTAAGTTCGATCTATTTCAGCGGCTGAATAGTTATGGGTCCACGCTGACACCTCAGGAAATTAGAACAGCCCTGATCGCTGGCGTTAACTCTCAAATGCTCAGCTGGCTCCATGATCTCAGTCAGCATGATGCATTTGTTCAGTCACTCTCCCTTGGGGACAGATTATTGGATGAGCAATTCGACTTGGAGCTAGTTCTGCGTTTTCTAATGCTTCACAATCGAGAGATCGAAGGGAAGCGCGGCGGCCTGGGCGGGTTTCCTACGAAGCTAGATAACTGGGCAATAGACTTTGCGGGCGATTTCCCTGGTTCGTCTAGAGAACTTGAAACTACTTTCAAAAAGACGTTCGATGTAATTTATCAAACAGACTCTCCGGAGAGTGTATTTAAGAAATGGGATTCGGAGCGAGAATCATTCCGCGGAGGATTCTCCAGTACTTCGTTCGAGGCAATAGCACTTGGAATAGGTTTTCATATTGCAAATAGGTCGGCATTTCGCTCGGATATAGAGACTGCCGCGAAAGAGCTTTGGTCGGCCGTTATTCCTGACGAGCTTGGTACCACTACCGGTTTAGCTACTGGTGACAGATTCGCCAAAACGATACCTATCGGTCGTAAGCTCATGGCGAGTTTCTAGAGGGACGCGCGGATGGGTAATCTACCCACCCTACATTCGAGGCCTGCGATAACCAGGAGGACGTTGGATTGTGCTGTAGGCGAAGGGTGTTTAAGTGATCGGTGGTGGAGCGGCTTCGGAGTCTCGGGTTTGTGTCATCCAGTCTCATCTAGGGTGTCAAAGTCCCAACTGCGTTGTCATCCGACAACCACGGTCAGGACCAGGAGGAGTGGCGAGGTGATGCATCTGATGATGTATGCAGTGTTTAACTAGGGCGTGTCTCCCAACCGTTGCAACCAGTTGAGGATGGCGTTGAGAGTCACCCCGGCCCGGTAGGTGATGGCGAGTTTGTCGTAGCGGGTGG
>NZ_JBSFRM010000059.1:0-2198 GCF_053589235.1 Gordonia sp. NPDC003376
GCCACCCGCTACGACAAACTCGCCATCACCTACCGGGCCGGGGTGACTCTCAACGCCATCCTCAACTGGTTGCAACGGTTGGGAGACACGCCCTACCTCCGCGGCACAGGTGCGGAGGTGTTTGCGTTCGTGCCAAGGGCACGATGAAATAGACATGCCAGAATCTCCTAGCTTCACAAGATGGCGGATTTGGTAGCGGTGCAGCCGCTCGCGGGGGGCCGGGGCCGAATCCGGCCCTCCCGCGGTATCCCCGACCAGCACATTTCGATCTGGGCGAGGGTCTATCGAGTCGCACACTCGGAGACAAGAGTCGATGTCGACTGTGCGCCTACGGGGCGGGAGGCGGGATGCCGGTTTGGGGAAGACCCCACCGAACTGCGCACATCACCACCGATCGGCGGGTGCGCCGCCGAAGCGAACTACCATGACCCATGACGGGCCCCTTCCTGGATCGGTGCCCGTAAGGGGGCGGGCGCTGTTCCAGCAGCGTCTGCCTCCGCCCCAGTTGATAGCGGGCACAGCCCCAACAGTACGGCAGTTGGCGTTATATCTTCCGCACATTCTCTCCGGCGCGCCGCAGTTAAGAGGGTTCCACAACGCTAAACCATCCGGGGGGTAGGCTGAGGCCATTCGAAGCCCCAGTGGACAACCTCCGAGGAGGACGTCTCCTTCGCCATGCCCCGATGTCGGCTGGCGGTAGTAGACAACCCGGTATGAGCCCGCACCGTCTGAAAGACCCCAAGTCCGTTCACGCACTATTGTCGCGTCGCGCGCGGTACCCCCGGATCGCAAGATGCTTGCACCCACTGTGCGAGAACCAGTGCTCCTATCCCGATCACGTCCGAGGTCCCCGACCCCTGTTCTGCTCTAAACGCTGCGGCACCGACTACTCCGCCAAGCGAGCATCACTCTTCGAGGAGATTGAGGCCATTGATGATGCGCTCAAGCGTGTATCCAGCCGGAGTACGACCGCAACCCAACTACGCCAGCAACGCGCACACGTCACATGGAACCTTGCGCGCTACGGCGGGATCGAAGAAAGACGTACAGATACGGCTGAATAGTCTGCGCTGGAAGGGATTTGATACTCCGATAGGGTTCAACACATCTGGGTAACCAGCAAGAGCGGAACGACTGCAGCACTAACCCCACGCATGGACTCCGACATCAACTACCGGCAACGCGAACGCACAATTCGGCGCATGGCTTCAACCCGTCAGTAGTACCACCAGTGGAGACGTCTCCATCACCCTCGCACCCAAGGCGACAGCGGCTACCACAATGCCTGCGAATGGCACTGGCAGCACTACGCCTGCGGACTCCCCTTCACCCAGAAGTGGTCCAGCGACTGGGACAAAGACCGCCGCCACCGATATCGCCGCTGGCAGGCGAGCGTCATCATCGAGCCGGCCACCGATGATTCCTAATCGTCAACACAACATCCCCGACCAGCACACTGACGTGCAGCCGTGAGAGGATCGACAGCTCGTCTGAGCACCAAATGGTCAGCCTGGGCCTGGGTCTGCCATGACATCGCGCCGGCCCTCGCTCTGATGGCACTGCAGGCCACTCACGGACGGCGCACACGATCGCAGAGGATCAAGTGATCTCGACCGCCGACATCCACCGCCAAGCACGGGAGCCACCACGCGACGCAACGACGGACGGAGAGTCCAAACGTGGTCGAACTCGATACCGGCCGCGGGTTGGCCAAAGGCTGTCGTCCGACAACGCCGATACTGTATTCCGGGATCTACCATTGCCCGCCGATCCGACCGACGCTACCCCCGCGGCCGAGGCTGAAGCACTCGGTGACTCGGCGTACGGGACAGGACTGCTGATGGCCAGACTGGCTCCACGGCCTCGGTTCGCACCCCAGTCACGCCAACCATGCCGATACACGACGACTCGACCTTGTCGGCAGCTGTCCCCTTGCACCTACAATGTCTCGTATGGGCCAAACCGGTGGTTGGGAACGGCTGCGCGAGTTCTCGCAGACGCAGTTTGGCCTGTTCACCGGGGGTCAGGCGGCTACGGAGTCCGTTTCGCCAGAGGCGATCAACGCCGCAGAGACCGAGGGGATAATCGAGGGTGTCTGTACTGTGTCAACGGCCAGTTTGATGTCCCCGCTGGTGGCCAAGTAGAAGTCCCCGCCTTGTGCGGGTTTGGTCAGCGGTGGGGCGCCTCCGTTCGGTGGG
>NZ_JBSFRM010000060.1:0-2128 GCF_053589235.1 Gordonia sp. NPDC003376
CAAGTCTTGTCGTAGGAGGGTGTCGATGATCTTGCCGACGGTGTTGTCGGCCATCCCGCGATACAGGGTTTCGACGAGGTCGACAGCAGTGAAGTAACGGACCTTGTGTCCGGCGTGCACCGCGGCGATGCCCAACCCGATCAGGGTGTGACTCTTGCCGGTCCCGGCGGGCCCGATGAGCGCTAGATTATGTTGGGCGCGTATCCATTCCAATGACTCCAGGTAGGCGAACGTGTTCGCCGGGATCGATGACGCGGCCACATCGAAGCTCTCGAGTGTTTTGGTGACGGGGAACCCGGCCGCTTTGAGCCGGTTGCGGATGTTGGAGGCATCGCGGGCGGCGATCTCGGCCTCCACCATGGTGCGCAACAACTCTTCCGGCGTCCACCGTTGGGTTTTCGCAGTCAACAGTAACTCGGGCGCCAGGTAGCGGATCGCGGCGAGTTTCAACCGCCTCAACCCCATATCCAGATCTGCTGCCAGCGGTGGCACCTCCTGTGGTGCAACCGGTTTCGTCGTCTTGGCGCCGGTCATGACACCACCTCGTTGGTGTCGGTGACTTTGTAGCGGTCCAGGTCTCGGGTCGGTGCCTGCGGTAGCTCGGCGATCAGGGCGCCGCCGGCAGGGCGTGGGTTCGGTGCGCCGGCCCCGGCAGCCAGGATCGAGCGCACATCGGCGGCTTTGAACCGCCGGAACGCCACCGCCCGGGTCAACGCTGCGGTGAACTGCGCGGTTCCGTGGGCGGTGTGTAACCCGAGGAGGTCATCGATCTCGCCGGCCAGGCGGGTGTTGCCGATCGCCGCCGCCCCGACCAGGAACTGCTCGGCGACCTTGCCGATCGCGCAGAACTGTTTCTCTGCAGCAGTTTTCGGTCGCGGCGCCCGACTCAGTGGTTTACGGGCGCCGCCGTAGTGGGCATCATCAAGGACCACCTCACCGGGTGCGCCCAGTGCGTGATCGGCCACCACCTCGCTGGTGGCCGGGTCGACGATCAGCAGCCGCCCGTCCTCCTGGATCAGCCGCACTGTGGTGCCGACCAGCCGGTGCGGCACCGAGTAGCGCACCGAGGCATACCGGATACAGGACAGCTTGTTGACCTTGCGGCTCACCGGTGGTGGTCCAACTTCGGCGCGCAGAGAGGGTAACGGCGCCAACACCTCTCGCTCTACCACCAACTGTTCGGCGGGGAACTGGCAGGTGTCGGTGTGCCGGCGGGTGTTGACTTGCACACACCAGTCCACGGCTGCGCGGTTGGCTTGGTGCACATCGAGACGAATGTCGTCGCGGCCGGCGGCGATCTTCGCTTCGGTCCACAACGGTTGCGCCAGATCAGACTGCACGTAGCCGCACAGGTTCTCCACGATGCCTTTGGACTCCGGATCCTCGCCGTGACAGAAGTCCGGCGCGAAGCCGTAGTGGGTGGCGAATCGGATGTAGGTCGGGGTCGGGATCACCACGTTGGCGACCACCCCGCCTTTGAGGCACGCCATCCGATCGGCCAGGACCCGCCGGGGAACCCCGCCGATCTCCTCCAACGCTTGAGCGATGAAACCCAAAGTAGTGGTGACTGTTTCATCGGTGGAGAACTTCACAAACCGCCACCGCGAGAACGCGAGCACCGCGCAGAACACGTGCAGCCCGCCGACTGTGGCCCAATCGATCACCAGGTACTCGCCCGGGGACCACACCGCCGGACGGCGTCCCGAGTACTGGCTGCGGCGCCATTGGGCTTTCGACCGAGACACCAGCCGCCGGAAGTTGCGGTCCGAGCCGGTGTAGCCGGCCGCCCGCGCGACCGGCAGCAGCCGTTTCGCGGTGATCTTGCCTTTCGAGCTCTGCACGCGTTTAGCGACCAGATCGGCCACCGACGCGTAGTTGCTGACCCGCTGCTTGCGCGGCGGTTGTTTCAGGCCGGACTGGTCGGCCTCGAAGCGCTCCACGACACGCTTGACGGTTTTATGAGTGGTACCGCAGATCTCAGCTGCAGCACGGTAGCTTCCGACTTCGCGGTAAGCAGAAATGATGTCCATTCGGTCCCTCGCGGTTTTCAATGGAACTCCCGGGCGGTGATGGTGATCGGTTGGCACCTTCACCGTCACCGTCTGGGCCTCCATTCCAGGTTCGACAC
>NZ_JBSFRM010000061.1:0-1484 GCF_053589235.1 Gordonia sp. NPDC003376
AAGCCCTTATCGCGATGTCGACACTCACGCGGGGAGGTGCGTGTCCTACTCTCCCGCAGCGTAATTGACCCACAGAAAGATCAATAGAGCCACATCTCGCCGAGCTGCCGCACGTACGGGCGCCGCGATGAGCGGACACGTACTCACCAAGGCGATCATGGATGAGTGGCGGCCATGGGATCTACCGAGGTCGGAACTCGCCGCGCTGGCCACGACCATCCTCGAGGACTCCACCGCGGCGGAACGCTGCGTCGACCAGATCCCGACGACGTCCTGGAACGTGTCGCCCGCGCCGCCGCCGACACGCGGGCTCGGGAACAGCACGTGTGGGCGACCTCGGTCGCCGGCCGGATACAGGATCTGCAGACCGCGCTCACCGAGGCTGCCAGGCGATCAGCACCTCGAAGGCGGTGGTCAACAACGCGCTCATGACCGCGGCGTGCCGTCGTTTCATCCCGGTCAGCGCGCGCGATCCCACATGGACCATGCGTTACGCCCGCCGGAGTTCCGAGCGTGATACCCCCTCCCGGAAGGCGGCCGAGGAACGCGAATGGACCGACTACATCAAGGCGAAGGCCGACGAACTCGCCGGGACCGCAGCCGATCACGCCGAGCGCATCCCGCGGTGCCGTCCATGCTCTGCGGACCGCAGCCCCACCCGAACTCACACTGAGCGCACAGGATGACCGACGCCATGCACTGATGGCCGACGGCGGGTGGACCGCGGCGGAGGCAGCCGCCGTCGGCCGGAGCCTACTGGCCGCCGGCCTGTCCTCGACGCAGATCGAGCGGCTGCGCAACGGCGAGCAGCTCACCGAGGTCCCCCTCGGCGTCCAGCAGTACCTGCACATGTTCTAGGGCAATCTCGACGCGAAGGATCTGTTCGCGCTCCACACCGCCATGACCGAGCTCCAGGATCCGTCCCGCCACTCCTGGTGCAGCGCTCTCGGCCAGGGACTTCTGGTCCTCTCGAACGAGAACGTGGGCACCAACACCGGATTCGAGTATCTGCCACAGTGGGCACAGGCCTGGGCCGGCAATCGCGGTTGGAACAATCCCGATCGCATCCGCAGCCGCGACGTACCCATGGCACGGTTGCTGCGCAGCACCCACGGGGTTCCGCCCGGCGAGCGATTCGGCACCGAACTGATCCGTAAGGCAGCTGCCGGTGCACGCCGAACCACCGACGGCAGCGATCTCCTCCATCCCGCGGCCCCCTATGGCGATTCGTCGGATGACTCCGACGCCGACATGCGCAAGTACGAGTACACGATCAGATCCTTCCTGGACGTGGGTACCCGGAATCACGAGGCATCGGCGGCGTTCCTCTCGGGTGAGGTTCCCCAGTTTGAGTGGACACCCGAGGTAGTGGGGCTACGGGTCCTGCTAGAAGGATGTCACTATGTCCAGGACGCGTCGGTCGTTTACGCCTGAGTTCAAGGCGGAGGCTGCTCGTCGGGTGATTGATGGCGGCCGCCCGATCT
>NZ_JBSFRM010000062.1:0-1178 GCF_053589235.1 Gordonia sp. NPDC003376
GTGCGTACGAGTCGCCGTTTCAGGCAACGCATCGCCTCACGAGACTTCTTACCCTCGGCACGTTTCTTCGCGTAATAGGCATGCCCGAGACTGTCAGGCATACGAGACTGGGTCAACGCAATCCGATGAACCGCCGCATTGAGTTGCCTATTCCCCGAACGCGTCAACCGATGCTTACCAGCCGACTTACCCGACCACACCGGCACCGGAGCGATCCCCGCATGCCGAGCGAACTGCGCCTCGGTACCGAAACGCGAGATATCGGCAGACTCGCCGAGCAACTTCGCCGCACTGAGGATCCCACAACCAGGCAACGCCACCAGCGACGGCACCGCGACCGCAACCAACGCCGACAACTGCTTGTGGACCTCGTTGATCTCCACGGTCAACGCCGCGATCGCAGCCACCTCTTTGATCGCCAACAGCACATCGATGGCGCCGCGGTCGCAGGTCTGCAACCAGGCCGCGAGGAGGTTCTGATGCTTCGTCCGGTTCAAACCTCCCTTCTTCACTTCGTGTTCCGGATCGATCGCATGCACCCGCCACAACACCCGGTTGATCTTCGAAGTCCGTTCATGGACAAGCGATTCCCGATAATCGGTGAGAGCTTTCACCGTGTAGCTGACCTCATCGTGTGAGGCGATCGGGAGGTTGGGTTCACGGGCAGCGGCCCGGGCGACGGCCAGAGCGTCGATCGGATCGGACTTACCCGGTTGGCGGCCGGTCTTGCGGTGTTCGGCCATCAGATGCGGGGCGACCCGCACCACTTTCTGGTTCGCGGTCAGCAGGTCACGTTCGAGGAGCGCCGACATATTGCGGCAGTCCTCGATTGCCCACACCAGGTCGGTACCGAACGTGGCGTGGGCCCACCGCAAGGCGGTCTGGTGACCGGTGGTCGTGGCGGGCACGGTCACGGTGCCCAGTTGTCTGCCGGCGGTATCGACCGCGACGAATGTGTGTGAGCGCTTGTGTACATCGGCGCCAACGATGATCATGGAAGATGCCTTTCTGTCGAACGGAATGGTGACAGTCGGGCCGGCCGGTAGGACATATCTCAGTGGGGGCGGTTGCCACGCTCCTATCAAGTCACATCCGGTCGGTCCGTCCACCCGGGCATCGGCAGAATGAGCCGTGACCAATCCCCAACAATTGTCGGGAACGGTCAACCACCAACAGAG
>NZ_JBSFRM010000063.1:0-1109 GCF_053589235.1 Gordonia sp. NPDC003376
GTTGCGATCCGTTTGGCTTGCCCGAAGTACAGGGGGACGGCGGTGTGGTTTTTGAACACCGACAGATACATGTGTGATTCGGCGAGCAGGTCGATCATGTCGGGGATCGGTAGCAGGGTGCCGGTCGCGGTGATGGCGTGTCCGGTTTCGGCGGCGAGGTCGGCGAGGTCGGTTTTCACGATCACCTGGATGGGGAGGCCGCGGTGGGTTTTGCCCAGCATTCCGTCGGTGAACACGGCGTTGAGCATGGCTTTGACCGCGTCGTGGTTGCGTTGTGCTTGGCTGCGGGTGTCTCGGGTTTCCGCGGCTGCTGTCTGGGCGGGGGCGATGACTTCGGTGGCGCGGGCGTCTCCGGCGGGGGAAGATTTGTCGTCGGGGTTGTTGACGCCGGGGGCGCCCCAGGCGGCGAACAGGGTTTCCAGGTAGGCCCGTAGGACGGGGTCGACGGTGCCGGTGAGTTTCGACATGCCGTCGATGCCTTGTTTGCCCAGCCAGAGACCGCGGCGGCGTTGGCGGTCGGGTGTGTCGACCAGGCTGCCGTCGGGGTCGAGGCGGGCCATGAGTCCGGCGGCGAGGTCTTTGACCTGGTCGGCGGGATAGTGGGTGGCGATCTCGGTGATGGTGTGTTCGGCGGCGACTTTCACGTCGTGGGGTAACGCGACGGGCAGTGCTTTGACGAAGTCCAGGACGACGGCGACATGTGAGGGGCCGACGTGGCCGGCGGCGAACGCGGCGGCGAGGGTGGGGCATTCGGGGCTGACGGGTTCGCCGGTGATCGACGGTGGGGTTTGGGTGTTGCGGACTTGCCGCAGGCGGCGGGTGATGTCGGAGGCGTGGAGTTCGTTGCCGGCGAAGGCGTGCATCGAGGTGTGCCCGTGTGTGCGGGGGATGCCGCGGACGGACAGTTCCATCCATTGCCGGTCGCCCTGGTAGGTCAGGCGGGACAGGGTTTGTTCGGTGGTTTTCGCGACCGAGATGAGGTCGGTGTCGGGGCAGCGGGTGAGGTCGGTGGTGGCGAGCAGGTCGAGGCCTTGGGTGATCAATGCCAATGCGTGCGCAGCGTCGGGTGGCATTGTGGTTGTCGGGTCTGACATGTGGTCTCACCCCCC